>NZ_CP026952.1:309811-619623 GCF_003065605.1 Aeromicrobium chenweiae
GACGCCCGGCTCGTGTCCTGCCGGATGGACTACGACGTGGCCACGGTGACCGCACGCGCCGAGCGCGCCCCGTGGTGGGGCGTCGCCTGGTCCACCGAGCAGACGGCGCGCGCCGCCCCCGACTACTACCTCGACCCCGGTCCCGCGAGTGGCGCAGGATGAAGGAACTGAGACGGCGAGTCGTGCAGTTCTGCGCCACTCGCGGACCGGGTGTGGCTTTTGACGGTCCTGTGACGCTCGGCTGCCACGATGCCTGGATTCGGTGGCATCAGTCTGGGGGCAGGAGCTGAAGATGTCCGAACCCGCTGCGCAGCCCTCCCTCGCGGAGTCGGTCGGGGAGACCCACGTGCCCGCGCTCGACGGGCTGCGGGCGATCGCTGCCCTCGTCGTCGTCCTGTTCCACGCCAGGTGGGCGTTCCAGGCGGGGGACCTCGGTGTCGACATGTTCTTCGTCCTCAGCGGGTTCCTCATCACCGGCATCCTTTTGCGTGACGCCGAGATTCACGGTCGGATCCGCCTCGCCCGGTTCTACCGCCGGCGAGCACTGCGGCTCCTGCCGGCGTACCTCGCCGTCCTGGTCACCTGTGTCGTCCTCGACCGCATCTGGGACGTGGGAGGAACGCTGAAGGGAGCCGTGTTCTCCTTCTTCTACGTGTCCAACTGGGCCGCAGCGACGGGCACGGGCCTGGGGTCGTTGCTGCACACGTGGTCCCTGTCCATCGAGGAGCAGTTCTACCTCGTGTGGCCCGTGGCGCTCATCGCGATCCTCGCACTCGGCCGCGGGTCGACCCGGGCGCTGATCCTCGGGGTGGGTGCCTGCCTCGCGCTCGCCTACGCGTCCATCGTCATTGGCTACCTCGCTGGAGCGTCGCCGGTGCTCGGCTGGAACTCGACGCCGGCGCGCGGCACCGAGCTGCTGGCCGGGTGCCTGCTGGCAGTCGTTCTCCGGTCCCGCCGCGCGGCGACGTGGTGGTCGTCCCTCGGCGCCTCGCGCACCGGCGCCATCGGGCTGGCCTGCCTGGTCCTGCTCGTCGTCCTGGCCAACGTGCCTGCCCCGCACCCGTGGCTCACGATGTTCTGGCGGTGGCCTGCCGTGTCCCTCCTGACGGCGGGCGTGATCGCGGCGTGCGTCGCCGGCGGGCGAGGCATGTCCGCAGCGCTGGGCAATCGCGTCCTCGTGGCCATCGGCCGCATGTCGTACGGGCTGTACCTGTGGCACTTCCCGGTCTTCGTGACCGTCGACTCGACCCTGGGCCTGACCGGGGTGGCCCCACGCCTCCTCGCGCTCGCGATCACCGCGGCCGTCGTCCCGCTGTCGTACCGGTACGTCGAGCAGCCGTTCCTGCGGATGAAGAACCGGCGTCCCGTTCCCGTGCCCTGACGCCGCTCAGCCGGTGGGGGCGTCGACCAGGAACGCGTCCAGCAGGCGTACGGCGCCGGCTTTGTCGAGCGGCTCGTTGCCGTTGCCGCACTTGGGCGACTGGACGCACGAGGGGCAGCCGTCCTGGCACTCGCAGGCGACGATCGCGTCGCGGGTGACCCGGAGCCATTGCGCGGCTATCTCGTACCCCCGCTCGGCGAATCCTGCGCCGCCCGGATAGCCGTCGTAGACGAAGACGGTCAGGGTCCCGGTGTCCGGGTGCAGCGCCGTCGAGACACCCCCGATGTCCCACCGGTCGCAGGTGGCCAGGAGCGGCAGCAGCCCGATCGCGGCGTGCTCGGCGGCGTGGGCCGACCCGGGCACGTCGTCGTTCTCCATCGTGGCGGCCACGACCTCGGCCGACAGGGTCCACCAGACGGCCTTGGTCTGGAGCGTACGAGCCGGCAGCTCGAGCAGCTCCTCGCCGAGGACGCCGCCGCCGGAGGTGCTGCGCTTGAGGTAGGACACGACCTGGTTGACCACCTCGACCGAGCCGAACGACATCGTCGCGGCCCCCCAGTGCTCGGTCCGCTCGGTCTCCGTCACGGCGATCTCGGTGACCGACCGGGCCATCGTCGAGTAGTCGGGGTCGTCGCGGTGGACGATCGCGACACCGTGCTCCAGGTCGTACTCGTCGACGAGGTGCACGTCGCCCTGGTGGACGTAGACGGCTCCCTCGTGCACCGTCGAGTCCGCGGAGCCGCCGTCGACCGTGCCGATGAGCCGGCCGGTCGAGGCGTCCACGATCTGCACGGGCGACCCTCCGCTGGACCGGATGTCGGCGAGGTTGCTGGCCCGCTCGCGCTTGGTCCAGAACCATCCGGCCGCCCGCTTGCGCAGCCAGCCCGCGGCCTCCAGGGCGGTGACGCCCTCGGCGGCCCGCGGTCCGAACAGGTCGAAGTCGTTCTCCGTCAGCGGGATCTCCTGCGCGGCCGCGGCGAGGTGCGGCCCGAGGACGTACGGGTTGTCGGGGTCGAAGACGGACGCCTCGACGGCCGTGCCGAGCAGCGCCTCGGGGTGGTGCACGAGGAACGTGTCCAGCGGGTCGTCGCGGGCCACGAGGATGCCGATCGAGGCGTGGCCCGACCGGCCGGCGCGCCCGAACTGCTGCTGCAGCGCGGCACGGGTGCCGGGGAACCCGACCGTGATGACCGCGTCGAGTCCCGCGATGTCGATCCCGAGCTCGAGCGCGTTGGTGCTCGCCAGGCCCAGCAGGTCGCCGCTGCGGAGCCGGTGTTCCAGCTCCCGGCGCTCCTCGGGGAGGTACCCGCCGCGGTAGGTCGCGACCCGCCGGACGAGCTCCGGGTCGACCTCGCCGAGGCGTCGCTGGGCGGTCGCGGCGACGGTCTCCGCACCCCGACGGGAACGCACGAACGCGAGGGTGCGCACCTGCCCGATGACCAGGTCGGTCAGCAGCTCGCCCGCCTCGGTGGTGGCCGACCGGCGCACCGCGCCGGGGTTGGCGGGGTCGACACCGGGGATGATGGGCGGCTCCCACAGCGCGATCGTGCGGGCCGCGTGCGGGGACGAGTCCTCGGTGACCGGCACGACGTCCAGCCCGGTCAGCCGGGAGGCGAAGACCTCCGGCTCGGCGACCGTCGCCGACGACAGCACGAACGTGGGGTCGGCGCCGTAGTACGCGCAGATCCGGCGCAGTCGCCGCAGCACGTGGGCCACGTGGGCGCCGAAGACGCCGCGGTAGTGGTGGCACTCGTCCACCACGACGTGGGTCAGCCCGCCGAGCACCCGGGTCCAGCGCGCGTGACCCGGCAGGATCGAGTGGTGGAGCGTGTCGGGATTGGTCAGCAGGTAGTTCGCGTGGTCGCGGGCCCAGGCCCGTTCCTCGCGGGAGTTGTCGCCGTCGACGGTCGCCGGACGGGCGAACGCCGAGGCACCGGCGAGGCGACGGAGCTGGTCGGCGGCCAGGGCCTTGGTCGGTGCGAGGTACAGCACCGTCGGCATCCGGTTGCCCCGCAGTGCGCTGCCGGTGCGCCCGGCGGCGAGCCCGGTCAGCGCGGGCGCCTGGAACGCCAGCGACTTGCCGGAGGCCGTGCCCGTCGAGATGACGGTGTGACGGCCCTCGTGGACGTGGTGCAGCGCCTCGGCCTGGTGGCCCCACAACGACGTGATGCCCTCCGCGGCGTACATCTCCCGCACCGCTGGGTCGACCCACTCGGGCCACGGCTCGATGACGGCCTCGCGGGCCGGCACGTGCTCGACGTGGGTCACGCGTTCGCCGTAGCGCAGCACGAGGTCGGCAGGATCCACCCGCAGAGTCTCCCAGAGCGGCCATGAGCGGCACGTCCCGACCGCGTACGCAGCCGGGCGGGAGCGGTGACTTCGTGATTTGATTAGCCGAGACGAGCGCACAACAGAACAGGGAGATCGTCGATGGAGCTGGCACTGACGTCCCGCACGGACGGGGACTTCGAGATCATCGAGGTCGGTGGCGAGATCGACGTCTACACGGCTCCGCGTCTGCGCGAGGCGATCGTCACGGCGGTCGAGGCCGGGCACACCAAGCTCATCATCGACGTCCAGCGCGTCGACTTCCTCGACTCGACCGGTCTCGGCGTCCTGGTCGGGGCCCTGAAGCGCGTCCGTGCCGACGGCGGATCCCTCGACATCGTGTGCACGCAGGAGCGGATCCTCAAGATCTTCCAGATCACCGGCCTGGACAAGGTCTTCGGTCTACATGCGTCGATCGAGGACGCCCGCGCCACTCCGGCGTGACCGACATCACACTTCTTCCCGAAGACGGCATGTAACGTGCGTCACGCGGACTGTCCCTCAGCCCGCGGCACGCTCTTGCGACCTCGGGAGGAATTTCATGGCGAACGCGACGTTGGTTGCGGCTGCCGGTGACCTCGACCTGTCCAACGACAACGCCGTCTGGGTGTACGGCGTTGCGGCAGTCGGGCTCATCGCACTGATCATGGCTGCGGTATTTCGTGCCGAGGTGCTGAAGGCATCAGAAGGCACCAGCCGGATGCAGGAGATAGGACTCGCGGTCCAGGAAGGCGCCTCGGCGTACCTGGGCCGCATGTTCAGGACCCTCGCCGTGTTCGCGGTCCTGGCGTTCGGGCTGCTGTTCCTGCTGCCGGGCGATGCGGAGATCCGCATCGGCCGGTCGATCTACTTCCTCCTGGGGGCCGGGTTCTCCGCGGCCATCGGGTACATCGGCATGTGGCTGGCGACCCGGGCCAACATCCGCGTCGCGGCCGCGGCCCAGGGTGACGGGCGCGAGGCCGCGATGCGGATCGCGTTCCGCACCGGTGCGACGGTCGGCATGCTGACCGTCGGTCTCGGACTCGTCGGCGCCGCGTCCGTCGTCCTGATCTACGAGGGCGACGCACCTCGGGTGCTCGAGGGCTTCGGCTTCGGTGCGGCTCTGCTCGCGATGTTCATGCGCGTGGGCGGCGGCATCTTCACCAAGGCCGCCGACGTCGGCGCCGACCTCGTGGGCAAGGTCGAGCAGAACATCCCCGAGGACGATCCCCGCAACGCCGCCACGATCGCGGACAACGTGGGTGACAACGTCGGCGACTGCGCCGGCATGGCGGCGGACCTCTTCGAGTCGTACGCCGTGACGCTCGTCGCGGCGCTGATCCTCGGCTCGGTCGCGTACGGCCAGGAGGGCCTCGTCATCCCGCTGGTGATCCCCGCGATCGGCGCGATCACCGCCCTGCTGGGCGTCTACATCACCCGTCCCCGGGTCGGCGAGGGCGGACTGGCCACCATCAACCGGTCCTTCTACCTCTCGGCCCTGATCTCGGCCGTCGCCTCGTCGGCGTTCCTGTGGTTCTTCCTGCCGTCCTCGTTCGAGGGCCTGACGGGCGGAGGTGGCGAGACGGTCATCGAGTCGGTCTTCGGCCAGCTCACCCAGAACCTCGACTCGGCAAGCGGCAGCGATCCTCGCCTGATCGCGATCGCCGCGGTGCTGATCGGCATCGTCCTGGCTGCGGTGATCCTGGCCCTCACCGGCTACTTCACCGGCACCGAGACGCGCCCGGTCAAGGACGTCGCCCTGACGTCGCGCACGGGCGCCGCCACGGTCATCCTGTCCGGGCTCTCGGTCGGCTTCGAGTCGGCCGTCTACACCGCCCTGGTCATCGGCGCCGCGGTCTTCGGCGCGTTCCTGCTGGGCAGCGGATCCGTCATCGTCTCGCTGTTCGCGGTCGCCCTGGCCGGTTGTGGTCTGCTGACCACGGTCGGCGTCATCGTCGCGATGGACACCTTCGGCCCCGTCAGCGACAACGCCCAGGGCATCGCGGAGATGTCGGGCGACGTCGACGAGGAGGGCGCGCAGATCCTGACCGAGCTGGACGCGGTCGGCAACACGACCAAGGCCATCACCAAGGGCATCGCGATCGCCACCGCGGTGCTGGCGGCGACCGCCCTGTTCGGCGCCTACACCGACGCCATCAAGGACGCCGTCGAGGACGTCGGTGACGGGTTCGACGGCAGCATCAAGGTGGGCGACCTGCTGGCCACGCTGGGAGTGTTCAACGTGGCCGACCCGAGCATCCTGGTGGGCCTGCTCATCGGTGCTGCGGTCGTGTTCCTGTTCGCCGGCCTGGCCATCAACGCAGTGGGCCGGGCCGCCGGTGCCGTCGTCTTCGAGGTCCGCCGCCAGTTCCGGGACATCCCCGGGATCATGGAGGGCACGGGGCGTCCGGAGTACGGCAAGGTCGTCGACATCTGCACCCGCGACTCCCTGCGGGAGCTGGCCACGCCCGGGATCCTGGCGATCTTCGCACCGATCGCGGTCGGCTTCGGCCTCGGCGTCGGCGCGCTGGGCGCGTACCTCGCCGGTGCCATCGCGACCGGCACGCTCATGGCGGTGTTCCTGGCGAACTCCGGCGGCGCGTGGGACAACGCCAAGAAGCTCGTCGAGGACGGCAACCACGGCGGCAAGGGGTCGTCAGCCCATGAGGCGACCGTCATCGGCGACACCGTGGGTGACCCGTTCAAGGACACCGCCGGACCGGCGATCAACCCGCTGCTCAAGGTGATGAACCTGGTGGCGCTGCTGATCGTGCCGCTGGTGATCCGCTACTCGTACGGTGACGACGCCAGCGACGCGCTGCGCTACACGGTGGCCGGCGTCTCGACGCTGATCATCGTCGCCGCGGTGTACGTGTCGAAGCGTCGCCCGGTCGCCATCGACCCGGAGATCGCCGAGAAGATCGCCGCCTGATCGAAACGGCCACGAGCGGCGTCGATCCTGTCAGGGGTTCGGCGCCGTTCGTGCGTCTGGAAGGCTGGGGGAGTGATCGACGACCAGTACGTGCCCATGCTCCGCGCCGCCCTGACCCGCGCCGACTTCACGGTCAACGCCGTCTACGCGCTCCTGGGCAATGACGCCCACCGCGCCCTCGGCCGCAACCAGACGACTCCCGCCGTACGGGCGACGCGTGGCGGCGGCGACCTCGCGACTCTCGTGCGGCTGTTCGCCCTGCAGGTGCCGGTCGAGCGGGCCCACGCCGACGCGGCGCTGCCCGGTCTGGTCGACGCACTCGCGGCCGCCGGGATGCTCGAGGTGTCGGCGGGGGAGGTCCGCGCGCTGGTGGACGTCCGTCCGTACGGCGACGAGGACCACGACTGGTGGATCGTGTGCGACCCGACCTCGGGACTCGACGGTCGCCAGGCGCCCATGGACCCGTCCTACGTCCTGGGCATCAGCGAGGCGTCGTCGTCGCTCGCGCAGCTCACGATCCGGCGCCCGGTCGGCCGTTCGTTGGACCTCGGCACCGGGTGCGGCGTGCAGGCGCTGCACCTCGCTCAGCACGCGAGCGACGTCGTCGCGACCGACGTCAACCCGCGGGCGCTCGCCATGGCGAGGCTGACCGCGGCCCTCAACCGGGCCGACATCGACGTCCGTGACGGGAGCCTGTTCGATCCGGTCGCCGGCGAGACGTTCGACCTGATCGCCACGAACCCGCCGTTCGTCATCTCGCCCCCGGGCAGCCAGGTGCTGGTCTACCGCGACTCCGGCATGCCCGGCGACAGCGTCGTGCGGCACCTCGTCGAGAACGCCGCGGGGCATCTCAACGACGGCGGGTGGTGCCAGATCCTCGCCAACTGGGCCCACCACCGCGGCGTCGACTGGGAGGACGACCTCGGGCAGTGGCTCGAGGGCCAGCCGCTGGACGCCTGGATCCTGCAGCGCGAGCTCGTCGACCCCGCCGCGTACGTCGAGATGTGGCTCGCCGACGCGGGCCTCGTCGGCACGCCCGACTACGTCCAGCGCTACGACGCGTGGCTTGACTGGTTCGACGCCGAGGGCATCGAGGCCGTGGGCTTCGGCTGGCTCAGTCTGCGCAAGACCGACAGGACGCCCGTGCACCGCATCGAGGAGTGGACCGGTGAGATCGCCCAGCCGGTCGGTCCCTCGATCGCCGCATGGGGCGACCGGGTCGACGCGCTGCGGGGGATCGGCGACGTCGAGCTGCTCGATCGCACCTTCCGGCAGGCCATCGACCTCGTCGAGGAGACGCGCGGAGCAGCGGGAGCGGACGACCCGGAGAGCATCGTGATCCGGCTGCAGCACGGTGTGCGCCGTTCGCGTCAGGTCGACACGGTCGAGGCGGGTCTCGTCGGCGCGAGCGACGGTGACCTCACCTCGGGACAGATCCTGGACGCCCTGGCGTCCTTGCTCGGCCGGGACGCCGGCGAGCTCCGCAGCACGTACGCCCCGGTCGTGCGCGAGCTCGTCGAGGAAGGCTTCCTCGTCTGACCGGGGCGGGCCGGCAGCGGATGCGCCGCGACGCCCCGCACGGGATGCTCGAGGGATGACCATCACGCACAGGGGACTGCTCGACGACGCCGACTACGACCTCGCCGAGGTCGTGCTCGAGAGCTGGGACGCCTTCATCGCGCTGGTGGACCACACCGACCTCTCGGCGAGGACTCGGCTCGACGGCTGGACCGTGCGGGAGGTCGTGCTTCACCTGGGCACGTGGGACGGTCAGTCGGCACTGACGCAGGTGCTGGCCAGCCTGCGCTCGGGCGACACCCGGACCCCGCTCGACCCCGACTCCTTCAACGCCGAGGTCCTCAAGCTGCACGCGGACGCGACCGACGACGAGGTCCGGGCGGCCCTCGCGGAGTCCCGTTCGGCGGTCGCGGAGCTCCTCGCGTCCGACGAGGCCCGTGACCGCGCGGGGGACCCCGTCTCGAGCGTGCTCGGCCCGATGCCGTTACTGACCGTGATGCACGCGGGGTGCTACGAGCTGGCGCTGCACGCGCTCGACATCGAGGACGCGACGGACGAGCGGTGCCCGGACGTCCTGCTGCGGCACGGCATCGCCGCGCTCGCGGACTCGACCGGCTGCCTCGCGGCGCGCGAGGGCATCGAGGCAGCGGCCGGGGTCAACGCCGACGAGGCCTCGTGGTCGTTCGCCACCCGGTCCGACGGCTCCTGGTCGACGCGACGGATCGAGGGCGCCGCCCACGGGCCGCGCGTCTCGGGCAGCGCCAGGAACCTGCTCGAGGCCTCGGCCGGCCGCGTCGATCCCGTGCGGCTCGTGACGCTGCGGCAGCTCAAGATCAAGCACGTCAGCGGGTTGCTGGCCCTCACCCCGATCATCGACCAGGTCCCGGGGCTCCCCGGCGGACGTGGGCTCAAGGTCGCGGCCCGGACGATCGGCGGCCTCTTCCGCTGAACGAGCCTCCGTGCGTGACTCGTCAGCCTCCGTGCGTGACTCGTGAGCGTCCGTGCGCGACTCGTCGGCGTCCGTGCGCGACTCGTCGGGTCAGGGGGAGAGGGGGAGCTGCATGACGGTGAGGTCGAGCCAGCGGCCGAACTTCGTGCCGACCTCGTCCATCTGCCCGACGACGCGGAACCCGCGTCGCTCGTGCAGGCCGATCGAGATCGTGTTGGACGACTCGATCATGGCCATCATGCGGTGCAGCCCGGCCGAGCGCGCCCGGACGATCAGCTCGTCGAGCAGCGTCGATGCCAGGCCGTGGCCGTGGTGGGCCGCGAGCACGTAGACGGAGTTCTCGACCGTGAGGCGGTAGCCGCTCTTCGGCCGCCACGGACCGTACGAGGCGTAGCCGGCCACGACCCCGCCGCGCTCAGTGACGAGCACGGGGAACCCGCCGCGCTGCCGCTCGAGGAACCAGGCACGCCGCTCGTCGAGATCGACCTCGTGCTCGTCCCAGATCGCGGTCGTCGTGCGCACCGCCTCGTTGTGGATCGCGAGAAGCGCCGGGAGGTCGGCCTCCACCGCGTCGCGGATCGTCATCGCCTGCCGCCGTCGATGGTCGCCTGCTCGGGGGTGGGTCGCCACCGAGGGATGAGCTGGCCGCCCCAGGCGCCGAGCGCGATGACCGTGGCGATCGAGCCACCGACGACGAAGCCGCCCCAGGCCCCGACGCCGTCGATCGCCGCGCCGATGAGCGGCGAGCTCGCCGCGCCGCCGAGGGTGAACGCGGTGCCCTGCCAGCCCATCGCCTCGCCGCGGCGCTCCTCGGGGACGAGCTTGGCGATCCACTCGCCGGCTGCGGTCATCGTCGGCGCGCAGAGGAACCCCGTCGGGATGACCCACAAGGACAGCGACCAGACCTCGGTGCCCAGCCCCACCGGGATGGTCGTCAGCCCGAGCGCCAACAAGAGATAGGTGGGGCGCAACGATCGGTCGAGCGCCCCGTAGAGCAGTCCGCCGATCAGCGACGACAGTCCCCACAGCCCGTACGCGATCCAGACCGAGCCCACCGCGTCCAGCTCGCGCAGCTCGGCCACGATGCCGAGGTCCGTGCCGATCAGCGTGGCCATGGTGCCGGCGGAGATGACGAAGAGGAAGACGAGCGGCACCGACACCCACGATCCCGGGTCGACGTGCTCGGCCGGGCGCTCGGTCCGCGCCGCGGACCGCGTCGGCGGGTTGAGCCAGAGGAAGAGGAAGCCCGCGATGGCCTCGCAGACCCCGATCGCGATGAGCGCCGGACCGCCACCGGCGCTCGTGACGATCAGGGCCCCGACGGCGGGTCCGATGATGAAGCTGGCCTCGGCCATCACTCCGTCGGCCGCGAACGCCGTCCGTCGCTGGTCCTCGCCGACCATGACGGTCAGGGCGAGGCGCACGATCGAGAAGATCGGGATCAGGAACAGCCCCATGAGCAGGGCGATGGGGATCAGCCAGGCGTACGAGACGACCGTGGCCAAGGGGTAGAGGACGAGCACCGCCACGATCGACGGGCCGATCGCGCGCCGCATGCCGAGGCGGTCGATGAGCCGGCCGCGCCACGGGGCGCCGATCGCGATGCCGATCGTGCTGGCCGCCGCCAGGACGCCGGCCTCGGCGTAGCTGCGGTCGAGCCCGTCGACGACGTAGAGAGTGAGGACCAACGGCGAGGCCATCGCCGGGATGCGCGCGAAGAACGC
This sequence comes from Aeromicrobium chenweiae, assembly GCF_003065605.1. Lineage (GTDB taxonomy): Bacteria > Actinomycetota > Actinomycetes > Propionibacteriales > Nocardioidaceae > Aeromicrobium > Aeromicrobium chenweiae. The sequence continues at coordinate 320,623 of NZ_CP026952.1, forward strand.
GGCGACGAACATCGTCCGGACCGACTTGTCCGCCCACAGTCGGGCGTACCCTGAAAAAGCCACGGACCATCTTCTCACCGGCCCGTGACGGGTTCGATCACGCCTGGATCGCCCCCTGCGGTGCGCGGACGGTTGACACCACGCGTTAGCGTATGCCCCGTCCGACCACTCAGGAGTTCCCCGTGACCACGCTCGTCATCGTCGAGTCCCCCAACAAGGTCCGCAGCATCGCGGGCTACCTCGGGGACGGCTATGTCGTGGACGCCTCCGTGGGCCACATCCGCGACCTCCCGCGCGGCGCCGACGAGGTGCCGCCCGCATTCAAGGGCGAGGCCTGGGCCCGCCTCGGGGTCAACATCGACTCCGAGTTCGAGCCGATCTACGTCGTCTCTGCTGACAAGAAGTCGCAGATGACCAAGCTGAAGAAGCTGCTCAAGGACGCCGACGAGCTCGTCCTGGCAACGGATGAGGACCGCGAGGGCGAGGCCATCGCGTGGCACCTCTACGACGAGCTGAAGCCGAAGGTGCCGGTCAAGCGCATCGTCTTCAACGAGATCACGAAGGACGCGATCCAGTACGCGATCGCCCACCCCCGCGACATCGACATGGACCTGGTCGACGCCCAGGAGGCCCGCCGCATCCTCGACCGCCTCTACGGCTACGAGGTCAGCCCCGTCCTGTGGAAGAAGGTCATGAGCGGCCTGTCCGCCGGCCGCGTGCAATCGGTCGCGACGCGCCTGGTGGTCGAGCGCGAGCGTGAGCGGATGGCGTTCCACGTCGCGTCGTACTGGGACCTCGAGGCGACGTTCGACGCCGGCGAGGGCTTCGACCCGCAGCAGTTCCCGGCCAAGCTGTTCAGCCTCGACGGCAAGCGCATCGCGTCGGGCGGAAACTTCGACAACCAGGGCACGCTGACGTCCGACAAGGTCGCCCACCTCGACGAGGCGCAGGCCGGCGCCCTCGCCGACGCCCTCGCCGACCAGGCCTTCACGGTCCGTTCGGTCGAGGAGAAGCCCTACACGCGCCGGCCCTACGCCCCGTTCCGCACCACGACCCTGCAGCAGGAGGCGTCCCGCAAGTTCGGCTTCGGTGCCGCCCGCACGATGCAGGTGGCCCAACGCCTGTACGAGAACGGGCACATCACCTACATGCGCACGGACTCCACGACGCTGTCGCAGACCGCGCTCGACGGTGCCCGCGCCCAGGTGCTCGAGCTGTACGGCAAGGAGTACCTGCCGGAGAAGCCGCGCGTCTACGCCAGCAAGGTCAAGAACGCCCAGGAGGCGCACGAGGCGATCCGTCCCGCCGGTGAGGCCTTCAAGACGCCGAAGCAGACCGGCCTGAGCGGTGACGAGCTGCGGCTCTACGAGCTCATCTGGAAGCGCACGATCGCCTCGCAGATGAATGACGCCAAGGGCAACTCCGTCGCGATCCGCATCGGCGCGACCGCCACGACCGGCGAGGACGTGGTCTTCAGCTCGTCCGGCCGCACGATCACGTTCTACGGGTTCCTCAAGGCGTACGTCGAGTCCAACGACGACGCGGACGCCGAGGGCGACGACCAGCAGACCAAGCTGCCGAACCTGTCGCAGGGCCAGACCGTCACCGCCGCGGAGCTCGGCAAGGCCGGCCACGAGACCAAGCCGCCGTCGCGCTTCACCGAGGCCTCGCTCATCAGCGAGCTCGAGACCCGCGAGATCGGGCGGCCCTCGACGTACGCGTCGATCGTCGGCACGATCCAGAACCGTGGCTACGTCTACAAGAAGGGCACCGCGCTCGTCCCGGCGTGGATCGCCTTCTCCGTCATCCGGCTGCTGGAGCAGCACTTCCCGCGCCTGATCGACTACAACTTCACCGCCGAGCTCGAGGACGTCCTCGACGAGGTCGCGAACGGCCGGGAGGACCGCCTCAACGTCCTCACCGGGTTCTGGACCGGCTCCGGCGAGGGCAACACGGGCCTCAAGCGCCTGATCGAGAACCTTCCCGACATCGACGCGCGTGGCCTGGCCACGTTCCCGATCGGCGAGGACATCGACCTGCGCGTCGGACGCTACGGCCCGTACGTGGAGGGTCCGCCGTTCACGGAGGACGACGAGGGCAAGAAGGTCCCGACCCGGGCGAACGTCCCCGACGACCTGCCCCCGGACGAGCTGACGCTCGAGAAGGCCAAGGAGCTCCTCGCCTCGCCCACGGGTGTGGAGAAGGAGCTCGGCAACCACCCCGAGACCGGTTTGATGATCACGGCCAAGAACGGTCGCTACGGGCCGTACGTCACCGAGGCGCTGCCCCCGGACGCCAAGAAGGCCGACAAGCCGCGCACCGCGAGCCTGTTCAAGAGCATGGACCTCGACACCGTCACGCTCGAGCAGGCCGTGCAGCTGCTCACGCTGCCGCGCGTGGTCTACGTCGACGAGGACGGCACCGAGGTCACGGCGCAGAACGGCCGCTACGGTCCCTACCTCAAGAAGGGCACCGACTCCCGGTCGCTGGAGCGCGAGGAGCAGCTCCTGACGATCACCGAGGAGGAGGCGCGGGCGATCTACGCGCAGCCCAAGACGTACGGACGTCGGGCCGCCGCCGCTCCGCTCAAGGAGCTCGGCAACGACCCCGTCAGCGGCGCCCCCGTGGTGGCCAAGGACGGCCGTTTCGGCATGTACGTCACCGACGGTGAGTACAACGCGACGCTGCGCAAGGACGACGCACTGGAGACGTTGACCCCCGAGCGGGCCTTCGAGCTCCTGGCCGAGCGTCGCGCCAAGGGTCCGGCCAAGAAGGGCGGCAAGAAGACCGCCAAGAAGGCGACCAAGAAGACCGCTGCGAAGAAGACGCCCGCCAAGAAGGCCGCCACCAAGAAGGCGACCGCGAAGAAGGCGACCAAGAAGGCTCCGGCCGAGCAGGCCTGAGTCCCGCGGCGGGTGCGGCGACATGTCGCCGGGCGTCGGCTCCACGGTTTGGGCCGAATCGGGCACTAGCGTCCGAACATGACCACAAGACGCCTGGACCGCCACCTCCAGCACCCGGTGGCTGCCGCCCGCGGCGCACTGCGTCGCGCCCGACGACTGGTGAAGAGCCTCGGTGGCACCCAGTGCCTGGTGTGCGGCTCACGCCGCACCCACGTCACGACCGTCCCACGCAAGCGACGGACGTACGAGATCCGGGTCTGCGAACGGTGCGGCTACCTGTCGAACTTCGACAACACGGTCGACTACACCGCGTTCGACTCGGTCGACAACTTCAAGCTCACGCCGCGCGTCGGCACCGTGGACCACCGGGGCCGCGAGTACTTCATGGCCGAGATGGGTGTCGACATCGTGCGCCGCGACGGTCTGCAGGTCATGGTCTTCGGCGCGGGTCGGAGCCTGGACTACCAGCACATCGGCAAGCTGCCGCAGGTCGAGCGGGTCGTCATGAGTGACGTCGTCGAGCTCACCAGCGAGACCGACTTCATCAACATCCTCGACGGCACCGACGAGCGTTTCGACCTGATCGTCGCGTGCGAGGTCGTGGAGCACTTCGCCGATCCGGTCACCGAGTTCCAGCGGCTGTTCGACCTGCTGACCCCCGAGGGCCTGCTGGTCTGCTCGACCAACATCTACGACGGCGGCAACTTCGCCAAGCACACCTATCTCTACCTGCGTGGTCACCTGTCGTACTACAGCGAGGCGGCGATCGCCCACCTCGCTCGCAAGGGCGGCGTGCACCACGACCTGCGCACGCCGGAGATCGCCCTGGGCAAGGTCGGCCCGCGCAAGCGCTACCTCCTGTTCACCCGGTCCGAGGCCAACGTCCGCAACACCGAGGCGTACTTCGCCGACCGCCAGTACGCGCCGTCGGAGGACCAGACTGCGTTCGAGGACCAGGGGCCCACCTTCGGCACCGTTGGTTGAGGTTCGGGCCGTCAGGCCCAGCGACTAGGCTCGCAGCATGGATCCGCTCTTCACCGACACCGGGGTGTTCCTCGCCCTGGAAGGCGGGGAGGGCGCCGGCAAGTCGACCCAGGCCGCACTGCTCGTCCAGTGGCTCGAGGGCCTCGGGCACGACGTGCTGCTGACGCGGGAGCCCGGGGGCACGGACGTCGGCACCATCTTGCGCCGCATCGTCCTGGACAACAGCACCGGCGAGCTCTCGCCCCGAACCGAGGCGCTCATCTACGCCGCCGACAAGGCCGAGCACGTCGACCGCGTCGTGCTGCCCGCGCTGTCGGCCGGGTCGATCGTGCTCACCGACCGGTACGTCGACTCGACCCTCGCCTACCAGGGTGCCGGCCGCGACCTGGACTTCGCCGAGCTGGAGAGCGTGGCGCGCTGGGCGACGTCCAACCTGCGCCCGCACCTGACGATCGTGCTCGACATCGACCCCACGATCGGTCATGCCCGGTTCGAGGGGGCGGACCGCATGGAGTCCGAGCCGCTGGAGTTCCACCAGCGGGTACGCCAGCACTTCCTAGACCTCGCGGCCGCCGACCCCGCTCACTACCTCGTGGTGACCGGTGGCGGCACGCCCGAGGAGATCCACCGCACGATCCGCGAGGCCGTCGAGCCGTGGCTGAAGCAGGTCGACCGATGACGGTGACCGACGTCTGGACCGATCTCGTGGGTCAGGAGCCCGTCGTCGAGACGTTGCGCTCCGCCGTGGCGTCCGCCGGCGGTGAGGGTCGTTCGATGACCCACGCGTGGCTGTTCACCGGCCCGCCGGGCTCGGGCCGGTCCAACGCCGCCCTCGCGTTCGCCGCAGCGCTGCAGTGCGAGCAGGGCGGGTGCGGTCACTGCCACTCGTGCACGAGCGCCCGTGCCGGCAGCCACCCCGACATCACGGTCATCACGACCCAGGGCCTGACCATCGGTGTCGACGGCATCCGGGAGTACGTCCGGGCGTCCTCGCTGCGCCCGGCCCTCGGCCGCTGGCAGGTGCTCGTCGTGGAGGACGCCGACCGGCTCACCGACCAGGCCGCCGCCGCGCTGCTGAAGGCGATCGAGGAGCCGTCCAAGCACACCGTCTGGATGCTCTGCGCCCCGTCGGCCGAGGACGTCATGATCACGTTGCGGTCCCGCTCGCGGTCGGTCGTGCTCCGCACCCCCGGCACGGCGGCGATCGCCCGGTTGCTGGTCGAGCGCGACGGCATCGAGCCGGGGATGGCGCAGGCCGTCGCCGCGGCCTCGCAGGGACACATCGGCCGGGCCCGTGGTCTGGCCCGCGACACCGCGGCCCGCGAGCGGCGTCGCGCGATCTTGTCGATCCCGGTCTCGATCCACGGCCTCGGCGACTGCATGACGGCGGCGCAGCGCATCAGCGACGAGGCGACCGCACGGGCGGCTGACTTCTGCGACACCGCCGACGAGCGCGAGCTCGCCGACCTGCGCCAGGCCTGGGGAGTGGAGGAGCGCGGTCGCCGGCCTGCAGGGTTCGCCGGTGCCGTCTCGACGCTGGAGAAGGACCAGAAGCGTCGCCGCACCCGCCTCACCCGGGACGGCATCGACGGCGTGCTGCTCGACCTGCTCTCGTTCTGCCGCGACGTCCTGACCGTGCAGTGCGCGACCGGCATCGCCCTGGTCAACGCCGACGTCGCCGACGACGTCGCCGAGATGGCCCGCGTGTGGACGCCCGAGTCGACGATCGGCGCCATCGATGCCATCGTCGAGTGCAGGGAGTCGTTGACCGCCAACGCCGCCCCGCTCCTCGCCCTCGAACGCATGATGATGGGACTTCGCCGGTGACCCGTGCGCGTACGACCCTCGTGGTCACGATCGTCCTCGCCCTCCTGGTCGGCATCGCGGTCTACGCCGCGATCGCCACCCGGGACGACTCCACGTTCTCCGCCCCGAAGCCGGTCGACGCGCCGGCGCCCCAGGGCCTCGAGCGGTTCTACGACCAGAAGGTCGACTGGACCTCGTGCGACGGAGCCCGCTGCGCGTGGGTCACGGTGCCGATCGACTACGCCAAGCCCGACGGCGACACGACCCGCATCCGGGTCAAGGTGCATCCGGGCAAGAACGCCAAGCGCTCCCTGTTCGTCAACCCCGGCGGCCCGGGCGGCTCGGCGATCGACTTCTCCGACCGCATGGTCAGCGAGTTCGGGCCCAACGTCCGCGACATGTACGACATCGTGGGCGTCGACCCCCGCGGCGTGGGTGAGAGCTCGCCGCTGAAGTGCCTGCCGCCCACGCAGTTCGACGCGTTCGTCGCGACCGATCCCGACCCCGACGACGACGCCGAGGTCACGGCGCTCCGCGAGAGCTCGGAGACCATGGGCGCGGCCTGCCTGAAGAACTCCGGACCCCTCGCGGCGCACGTCTCGACTGTCGAGGTGGCCCGCGACATGGACGTCGTCCGGGCGCTGCTCGGCCGCAGCAAGCTCGACTGGTTCGGCGCGTCCTACGGCACCCAGCTCGGCGCTGTCTACGCCGAGCTGTTTCCCGACACCGTCGGCCGCATGGTCCTCGACGGTGCGGTCGACCCCACCCTCGACGCGGTCGAGAGCAGCTTCGCCCAGACCACCGGCTTCCAGCGCGCCCTCGAGGCGTACGCGAAGGACTGCGTGAAGAAGTCCGACTGCCCGATCGGCGACGACGCCGAGGCCGGCATGGCCAAGATCGCCGACCTGTTGAAGCAGCTCGACGAGAACCCGCTCAAGCTCCGTGACGGCCGCCAGCTCACCGAGGGCAATGCGTTCTACGGCGTCGCGGTCACGCTGTACGACCAGGAGACCTGGACCTACCTCACCCAGGCGCTGCGCGCGGCGTTCGCGGGCGACGGCTCGGTCCTGATGATCCTGTCCGACACCTACTTCGACCGCCAGCAGGACGGTTCCTACGCCACCAACGGCGGCCAGGTCATCTACGCCGTGAACTGTCTCGATGCGGGCGGCAAGGGCCTGTCGGTCGCGGAGACGAAGGCCCAGCTGCCGCGCTTCGAGAAGGCGTCACCGGTCTTCGGGTCCGCGCTCGGCTGGGGCGCACTGGGCTGCAGCGACTGGCCGATCAAGGCGGCCAACCCGCTGCCGGACATCGACGCGAAGGGCGCTCCGCCGATCCTCGTGGTCGGCACGACCCGCGACCCCGCCACGCCCTACGAGTCCGCCCAGGCGCTGGCCTCGCAGCTCGACTCCGGCGTGCTGCTGACGCGCGAGGGCGACGGTCACACGGCGTACGTGTCGGGCAACCGGTGCATCGTCGAGGCTGTCGACACGTACCTCGTCAAGGGCACGCCGCCCAAGGACGGCACGGTCTGCAAGGAGTCCTGACCGGACCGGGTCCTAGGTGCGCGCGCTCTCGTGGTGGCGGATGACCTCCGCGATGATGAAGTTGAGGAACTTCTCGGCGAACGCGGGGTCCAGGTCGGCGTCGATCGCCAGGGTCCGCAGCCGCGCGATCTGACGCTCCTCGCGGGCCGGATCGGACGGCGGGAGGTCGTGCTCGGCCTTCAGACGACCGACGCGCTTGGTGTACTTGAACCGCTCGGCCAGCACGTGGATGAGGGCGGCGTCGATGTTGTCGATGCTCGCGCGGATCTCGTCGAGCTCTGCCTGCGTCGTGTCGGTCACGGGTCAGATTCTACGGGGGGCGGGGTGGTGCACGACTGCCACGACCAACAGGTAGACTCTCCTCTTGGTTCGGCGGGCGATCCCCGGCGGACCATGGCCGCCTTAGCTCAGTCGGTAGAGCGTTTCACTCGTAATGAAAAGGTCGTCGGTTCGATTCCGACAGGCGGCTCCACCGCAGGTCCGTGACCTGCACTTTCTTCTGCTGCGCCGGCGGGCTGTAGCCGGCAGAGGTTTGTGCGCACACAATGCGCACTCATTCGGGACAAGACCCCACTTGGCGCAGACACTCGTTCTGCCGTCACTCCGATAGTCCGTCCTCCGCGAGGGCGTCACGCGTCATTCGGCACGTGGAGCCTGTGGATCGCGCTGCGAGTCCTTGCTCCAGCCACGCGACATGCCGGTCGACGTGCGCTCTCAGGGAGGGTCTACGAGCCGAGCAGCAGTGCCTTCGCTGCGGAAGACACGCGGTCTGAGAGTTCTGTTCCGGCGGTGGCTCTGGACAAGGTGAGCGCTCCGACGAGGATGAGCAGGGACTGGAGTCGTTCCTGCTCCGATTCTGCCGTGCTTGCTTCGTCCTGGAACGGCTTGAGCGCCTCCAGAGTCTGGGCGAGCCCGTGGATGTAGGCGTTGCGGATCGCGCTTCCGTCGCCGGCGCGGGCCGACTCCGTGGCCAGAGCTGTGTTCGCACATCCCCCCGCCCGGTCCTCGCGGTGCTCGCGTGAGAGATAGGCCCGGACGAGGTTGTCCCAGGCGTCATTCTTGTTCGTCGACGATTCCAGGACATCCTGCATGACGCCGATGAGCTCGGAGAAGGCTTCCTCTGCGGCGAGGTTCATCAGCTCATCCTTCGACGAGAAGTGCTTGTAGAAGCCGCCGTGCGTCAATCCGACCTCGCCCATCACCTTCTGAACGCTGATCGCCGAGTCCCCTTGCTCCCGAAGGAGCCGCGAGGCGGCACCGATGATCTCTCGCCGGTGCTTTGCAGTCTCACTACGAGATGACTTGGCCATGTGAACCGTCCTTTCGATGTTCAGATTACACCCATCATCCAACTTGAACCTGAGGAATAAGGCAGTTAGATTACGAACAACATCTAAAAGAAGGGTTGACCCATGTCGACATATCTCATCAACCACCTCCGCATCCCCGGTGGCGTTCCGAACGAGCAGGGGCTGACTTACCTCGAGCAGGTCGAGGCAACCGTCGTTCCCTTCGGCGGCCGCTGGCTCGCTCAGGGGGCGCCGGACGTCGTCAAGGAGGGCAGCTGGGACGGCGCCGTCGTCCTCATGGAGTTCCCCGATCGTGACGCGGCGGAGGGGTGGTACGCCTCAGAGGCGTACCAGCACATCCTGCCGCTGCGGGTCGGGAGCTCCATCTCGGACCTCGTCTTCATCGACCAGCTCCCTGACGAGTTCACCGTCAAGGGCTTCGCCGGCGATGTCCGCGCGGCGCTCAACGCCGCGGCCGCGTAGGCCCGTTGCTTCAAGGGTCAGCCGTCCGAGCTCAAGGTGAACACGGCGGGACCGTTGCACTCGCACCGCCAGGGGGCGGAGGGATCTCTGCCCCCTGACAGTGGGCACCCCTCTCGCAGCTTTCGAGCCGCCGGGGATATGAAGGCGGCTCGATCGCCCGCGCTCAGCGGTAGATCTGTTCGCGTTCTCGCCGGGGGGCATGGTGCCGGCAGCACAGGCATCGCCGCTTGTTGACGGTCCGATGGTCAGGGCGTAGCGGGGTTTGCCACGGTGTAGTTGGACGCCGCGAGCGTCGCATCCAAAGATGCCGCGAGTGTGACTGTGGCCAGCTGTTCGTCGGCTGCGCGCTCTGCTTCGCGGTAGACCTCGGTGAGAGTGGGCCTGATGCTGCGGCCGATCGGGCAGTTCTCGGACGGTGGCGAGGAGTGCAAGCCGAACAACGGCCCGTCATCGAGGGCGCGCCGCACGTCGGCAACGGTGATGTCCTCGGCGGGGCGGGTGAGCGCCCAACCAGCGTTCGCACCGCGCCGTGACACGACCAGTCCTGCATCCCTGAGTCGACTCAGCAGCCTACGGATGACCACGGGGTTCGTCTTCGCGCTGCCCGCGATGCCGTCTGACGTCGCCGGGCCCTTGCCTTGTCGGGCGTGGAGCTCGATCCATTCCAGCGAGTGGATTGCGAGTGTCAATCGGGAGTTCGCGCTCACGCGATCTGTCCGGCGGTCGGCGCCCCTTTGATGAGTTTCGCCGCGCCCCACGCTGAACCGACGTTCGTTCGTCCCGGCTGCTTGACGAGCAGCTGCCGGTAGAAGTCGAGGGCATCTGCCGAGGTCCCTGCTATCTCGTCCACGTCCCGAAGATACGTGATGGTCGCGTCGATATCGGCCGGGGAATCGCCGTTCTGCGGCTGCTTGTGTCCGCTGACCACGAACCGCGGGTGGAGCTCCTTCAGCCGTGGCAACGCGGTGATCCAGTTCTGCCGAGTCTCCGGGGTCGTCTCGACAAGGTAGGCATACGTGGCGTTGTAGACCACGTCGCCGCCAACGATCAAGCCGAGGCCGGGCACCCACAGGCAGGTACTTCCCTCTACGTCGGTGTGGCCCGCCTCGATCACCCTCAGCTCGTTACCCTCGAGGTCGAAGCGATCGCTGTCCAGGGCTTCCGGGAACTCGACCGGAGGAATCTGGCCAGGGAACAGTTTTTCCCAGAACCCGGCGAGGTACGCAGGCTCCGCCTGGACGCGCAATTCGGCGATCGTTCCCTCCGTGGCCAGGATGCGAGCATCCGGGAACGCAGCGCGCAACGCCCCGATGCCGAACGCGTGGTCACCGTGACCGTGCGTGAGATACACCGCCGCGAGGTTTCTGTCGTGCGCGCGGACCCACTCAATGAGGCGTTCGTTTTGCTCGACCGTTGTGAAGGTGTCGACCAGGACCGCGTCGCGCTCGCCCCAGATCAGCGTGGAGCTGTTCGCCACCCAACGTAGGTCGTTGTCGCCTTCCGGCAGATCTCGGGTGACGCCGTCGCGGCGTTCGGTCTTCACTTCGTAGTGCAGGTCGCTCGTCATCAGATCATTCCCTTTCGTCGGCAAATTCAATGTAACTGATATGGTTACATTGATCAAGGTCGACGGGGTCACTGCCGCCGCAACCTTGTGCGGCAACCGCTTCAGGCCGCGATCGCCGGAGCAGCGGCTCGCGGGCGACCGTGAGACTGACGTCGTACCGGTCAGCGAGCTCCTGTGTCTTCAGCGGCTCCTCGCCGGCTCAGCGCGGTGGCAGCGACGATCGCGAGCGCCGCGGCCGCCAGGGCCGTTCCGGCGACCGCCGGCCCGCGCACCCCCAACCCCGTGGACAACGCCAGCCCGCCGAGCAGTGGCCCGATCATGTTGCCGACGTTGAACGCCGACACGCTCAACGACGACGCGAGGGTCGGTGCCTGCCCGGCGAGGTGCAGGGCCTGGGACGTGAGAACAGGCGCGACGACGAAGGCGCTGGTGCCGAGGACGACCACCAGAGGGACGACGAGCCAAGGCGTGCCGGGACCGAAGCCCAGCAGCGCCAGAACGGCGACTGTGACAGTGATCGCCGTCAGTGGTGTGGCCGTGGGCCGGGCATCGCCGAATTGGCCACCGAGCACCGTGCCGACGAACGCGCCGATCCCGAATCCGATCAGGACCGCCGGCACTACTGCTTCCGGTAGCCCGCTGCGCTCGGTCAGCAAGGGAGACACGTAGTTGAAGGCCGCGAAGACCGCCCCCTGGGCGAAGGCGGCCGTCGCGTAGACCGCCCACAAGCGGGGCCGGCGAAGAGCGCGCACCTCATCGCCCAGCGACGGCGACGTCTTCTCGGACTGCTGGGGCACCTGGAGAGAGACCGCCACGGCCAGGGCGAGCGACAGCCCGGCGAGCGCCCAGAACGGCCCACGCCATCCCAGCTGTGAGCCTGCATAGGAGCCCAGGGGGACGCCCGCGACGTTCGCGACGGTCAGGCCGCCCACCAAGACGCCGAGCGCCTTGGCCTGATGCGTGCGAGGCACCGCCTGGGTCACTACTACCGCTCCCACCGCCCAGTAGGCGCCGGTGGCGAACGCAGCGGTCACCCGCACCACCAGCAGCAGGGGGAAGTCAGAGGTCACCGCGGCAATGACGTGACTGATCGCGAACACCACCAGCGCGACGACCAGGGTGGTGCGACGAGGGAGCCGCATGGTCACGACGGTCATCGTCGGCGCTCCCACCACCATGCCCAGCGCGAACGCGGAGACGAGCAGACCGGCCTGCGGCAACCCGACGTCGAGGTCGGCCGCCATCTGGGGCAGGAGCCCGGCGAGCATGAACTCGCTCGTACCGAGAAGGAAGATGCCGAGCGAGACCAGCCACACCACGGCGGGCAGCCGGACGCTCCCGACCGTTTCCTCCGCCTTGCGTGTTCGGGTCACCGGGCGAGGTTTGCGCGCAGGACCTCTTCGAGGTTCAGCTCGACCTCGCGCGTGTGAACCCCGGCTGCGAGGGCTGCCCGAGCAAGCTCTCCGGACGCCGGCGTGAACGTCTCGCCGAGCAGGCGGTCTTCCGCGCGCAGTGCGTCCTCGAGCGGGCCGCCTGCCGCGTCGACTGCTTCGGTGGCCGCGGCGCGGACACCGGCGGGCAGAGTCGCGATGGTCATGGCGACCCACTCGACATAGTCGTCCAGCTCTGCGGCGGGCAGAGCTCGGTTCACCCATCCCCAACGCTCGGCAGTCGCCGCGTCGACGAGCCCGCCTGTCAGCACGATCTCGAGGGCGCGAGCGCGCCCCACCAGGCGGGGCAGGTGGGCAGTTGCACCAGATCCGGGAACGATGCCGATCAGCGTCTCGAACTGGCTGAACGCCGCTGTCTCCAGGGCCGCGAAGCGCAGATCCAGGCTGGAAGCCAGCTCGGAACCACCGCCACGAGCGAGTCCTGCCACTTTGGCGATGGTGGTCTGAGGCAGACGCCGCCAGCGTTCGTGGAGCCGCATCATCGGGCCCGTTCCGACAAGCGTCTCCTCGGCGATCGGCAGGGCGGCGTACGTCGCGGGGTCCTCCACGAATGACAGGTCGCCGTGTGCCAGGAAGAACTCCGGATTGGCGCTCTGGACCACGATGACGTGCAGATCGGGATCGTTCTCGGCCGATGCAGCGACAGCGTCCAGGTCGAGCAACAGCTGAGCTGTCATCAGGTTGACGGGCGCAACATCGATCGAGACCCAGAGCACTCCGTCCTGGCGGTTGAGATGAAGGCTGGGCAGGGACTGTTCGGTCATGAGAATCCTTGGAATTGAAGGTATCTCTGGTATACCTGGTACATGACAGGTACTTCAACGAAACCTGGTATCCCCGATGAGCGGGTCGGTCGCGAGCCCATCGCCCGCCCGCAGTGCGAGCTGCTGGATCAGCTGATGGACAAGTGGGGTCAGATGCTGCTGGGCGCGTTGTGCCAGCAGCCGCGACGCTTCAACGAGCTCAAGAGAGAGCTCGACGGGATCACTCAGAAATCCCTCGCGCAGACGCTGCGACGATGGGAGCGCAACGGCCTGGTCGAGCGCCGGGTGCTGAACCAACGCCCCGTTGCTGTGGAGTACCGGATCACCCCGCTGGGTCGCTCGCTCGAGGAGCCCTTCTTGATCCTGCGCGCCTGGACCGCCGATCACCTCGACGAAGTCGAACGACACAGGGCTGCATTCGACGACAACGGGGACGCTCTCTAGGCGGCGGCTCGCGTCAGCGGCCGGCGAGACACGTGTCGGCCCAGCCGCACACGCATGGCGCGGTGAGCCAGTCGCCTTTCCGGGCAGTGATGGGCGACCAGCGCACCGGGCCGCCCCGGCGGCGCGTCCGCGCCTCGACGGGGTGGTCGTGACCCGCCACGCGTCGTAGACTCTGGCCTCCGCTGCTGCCCACCAGGGGGTCTCATGAAGGTGCCCGTCGCGGCGGACGTCGTGGTGATCGGCGGCGGCGTGATGGGGCTCAGCACCGCGTACCACCTGGCGCGAGCCGGCGTCGAGCGTGTCGTTCTGCTCGAGCGGGGTGCTCTGGGGGAGGGCTCGACGTGCAAGGCCGCCGGTGGCGTGCGGGCGTTGTTCTCCGACGAGATCAACATCCGGCTTGGACAGCACAGTCTCGAGACCTTCGAGCGGTTCGGTGCCGAGTTCGACCAGGAGATCGACCTGCACCAGGTGGGCTACCTGCTGCTGGCCTCGGACGACGACTCGTTGGCCGCGTTCGAGCGCAACGCCGACCTGATGACAGCTCTTGGTCTCGAGGCGCACACGGTGGACGTGGCCGAGGCCGCCCGGTTGTCGCCGCTGATCTCGACCGACGGACTCGTGGGCGGGCTGTACTCCCCGCGAGACGGGCACTGCACCCCCGAGGCCGTGGTGCTCGGGTACGCCCGCGCCGCCCGCCGCGCCGGCGTCACGATCCTCACCGGCACGGCGGCGACCGGCATCGACGTCGAGGACTCAGCAGTCACTGCGGTGCGCACGGACGCAGGTGTCATCTCCACGCCTTCGGTCGTCTGTGCTGCCGGCGCCTGGTCGAGGGAGGTCGCGGCGTGGGCCGGCGAGATGCTGCCGATCGAGCCGCTGCGCCGGCAGATCGTCGTCACGGAGCCGGTGGAGGGCCTCGATCCCGGGACGCCGTTCACGATCGACTTCTCGTCGTCGTTCTACTTCCACGGTGAGGGTCGCGGCCTGCTCATGGGCGCGCCCGAGCGCAGCGACGCGTGGGGGTTCGACCAGTCGCGCGACCCGGACTGGCTCGAGGACCTCGCGGAGTGCATGGAACGTCGCGTGCCGTCGCTGGCCGACATCGGGCTCCAGAGCGGATGGGCCGGGCTCTACGAGATGACCCCGGACCACAACGCGGTGATCGGGAGGTCGGACGTCGTCAAGGGTTTCCTGTACGCAGCGGGCTTCTCCGGGCACGGGTTCCTGATGGGGCCGGCCGTCGGCGAGGTCATGAGAGACCTCCACCTCGGGCGGACGCCGTTCGTCGACGTCTCGCCGCTGCACGCCTCGAGGTTCCCGGCCGGTGCCGGACGCCCCGAGCTGAACATCGTCTGAGGGGCAGAAGGGGCGACGGAGACGTCCGGACCTGCGACAAATTGCGAAGAATTTCCTGCTGTCACGGCAGTGGAAACTCAGAGTTACCAAAAGTCGACTTTCTCAGGAGTGTTTAAGGATCAGGACCACGGGTACACGTTCTTTCGCCGTTGTGGCGACCTGCCCTTCTCGGGCAGGCCTTAACGAAAGGACCGACCATGTATTTCGGTGGATCCATCGCTCTCATCGCGATCGGCGCGATTTTCGCGTTCGCGGTCGAGGACCGTATCGACGGCGTCGACCTGACGACCGTCGGCTACATCTGCATGGCTGCTGGTGCTCTGGGCATCATCCTCAGCCTCATCGTCAGCGGCCAGCGCTCGCGCGGCGCCCGCCGCGACGAGCTCCCGCCCCGCTGACCACCACTCGTAACACCCCGGGTGCCGCACCGTGTGGCGCCCTCATTGGAAGGAAAATCATGGGATTTCTGCTCTGGATCGTCGCTGTTGCTCTCGTCATCTACGGGATCATCTCGCTGTTCAACGGGAGCATCCTGCTCGGCATCATCCTGATCATCCTGGGCTGCGCCGTGGGCCCGGGCGGTTGGAGCATCTTCAACCGTCGCGGATCGCGCGCCTGACACCCGCCACCCCGCTGCCCTCACCCGAGGGCAGCGGGGTGCTCGGTCTTTCGCCGAGAAAATCTGATGAACGAGATCCTCAACGAGCGATATGAGCTCGGGGATGTGATCGGCTCGGGCGGCATGGGAGCCGTCTACCGGGCCACCGACCTGCGCCTGGGGCGCGTCGTGGCCATCAAGATCCTGCGGGGCGGCGTGCTGGCCGACGAGGTCGCCCGCTCCAGGATGCGCAGCGAAGCAAGTCTCGCCGCATCCATCAACCACCCTGGCGTCGCCCAGGTGTTCGACTTCGAAGAGGACCGCTCCGCGAACGGAGGCCTGTCCTTCATCGTCATGGAGCTCATCGAGGGACAGAGCCTGTCCCAGATCCTGCGTGAGCAGGGCGTCCTCCCCGCCGAGCAGGTGCTGTCGGTGATCAAGGAGGTCGCCGAAGGTCTCGACGCCGCCCACCGCGTCGGTGTCGTGCACCGGGACCTGAAGCCGTCGAACGTCATGCTGACGGCGTCGGGCCGCGCCGTGCTCGTGGACTTCGGCATCGCACAGACCCTCGCGAGCGACCCGGTGACCGACACCGGTGTCATGGTCGGCACCGTCGAGTACATGAGCCCCGAGCAGGCCAGGGGGCGACCCGCGACGTCGCAGTCCGACCTCTACGCGCTGGGCGTCGTCGCGTACCGGTGCCTGACCGGAACCTCGCCGTTCCGGCGGGACTCACAGATCGCCACCGCACTCGCCCACCTTCACGACGACCTCCCGACGCCGCCCTCCACGGTGCCGGTCGAGGTCGACCAGCTCATCCGCTCGCTGACGACCAAGGAGCCCGCGAGCCGACCACCCGACGCGGCGGCGGTCGCCCTCGAGGCCGGCCGGATCCGCTCCGTCGTGCTGAGTCAGGCCTTTCTCGGCTTCAGGAGCCTGTGGCCACCCGACCCCGCGGTGCCCAATGTCGTCGGCATGGAGGAGTCGCAGGCGAAGGCTGAGATCCGGGAGGCCGGCATGGACGTCAGCATGCACCGCGTCGACGTGCCCGGAGAGGTGGCCGGGCACGTCGTCGACCAGAAGCCCGAGGGCGGCCGGCCGGGCTGGGAGGCGGACCCGGTGACGCTCTCGGTCGTCTCGGGCAAGGTGCGCGTCTCCCCGGAGACGGTGATCGGCACGACGTACGCCGAGGCGTCTGCGGCCCTCCACGAGCTCGGCTTCGAGGTCAGGCGCAACAACGTCGTGCAGACCGACAACATCGGTGTCGTCGTGGCGATCGACAAGTCTGGCCGGATCCCCATCGGCTCCACCATCACCCTGTCGGTGGCGTTGCCGCCCCACGTGACCCTGACCTCGTCCGAGGAGCCGACCGCCCCCGGCTCCCCGAAGAGCCACAAGGGCGACGCCCGGCCGTGGAAGAAGGGCCGCGACCGGTCGAAGGGGAAGAAGGCGAAGGAGTAGCGGGTCAGACCCGTGCGGGCGCGCCGGCCACGAGGGTGGCGGCGAGGTCCTCGAGCGAGCCGGGCACGACGGCGTAGTAGCTCCAGATGCCGCGCTTGGTGCGGCTGAGCAGCCCGGCGTCGACGAGGATCTTGAGGTGGTGGCTCACGGTCGGCTGGCTGAGCCCCACCGGCCCGGTGAGGTCGCACACGCAGGCCTCGGCGCCGTCGTGGGCGGCGACCATCGACAGCAGTCGTACGCGCGTGGGGTCCCCGAGCGCCTTGAACCTTGCCGAGAGCGTGACGGCGTCCTCGGCGGACATCGCCTCGCTGGCGAGTGGCGCACAGCAGGCGCTGAGGTCGATCGGGCCGTCTGCCCCGGAGGTTGCCATGCGCCCAGCGTACCCAACGCATTGACATTCGTCGATGGGTTGCTAGGGTCGGGCATCGACGAACTTCGATGGGATGACCGTGACGACAACCTCTGAGCCGACCGTACGCCGGCTGTCGACCCTCGACCGGTTCCTCCCGGTGTGGATCATCTCGGCGATGGTCGCCGGCCTGCTGCTCGGCCGTGTCTGGCCGGGCGTCGCCGACGCGCTCGACACGGTGACGATCGGGTCGGTGTCGCTGCCCATCGCCGTCGGCCTCCTGGTGATGATGTACCCGGTCCTGGCGAAGGTCCGCTACGACGAGACCCGCGCGGTCGTCGGCGACCGGCGCCTGATGGTCGCGTCGATCGTCCTCAACTGGGTCCTGGGTCCGGCGCTCATGTTCGCCCTCGCCTGGCTGCTGCTGCCCGACCTCCCCGAGCTCCGCACCGGCCTGGTGATCGTGGGCCTGGCCCGATGCATCGCGATGGTGATGATCTGGAACGACCTCGCGTGCGGCGACCGCGAGGCCGCAGCGGTGATGGTCGCAATCAACAGCGTCTTCCAGGTCGTGGCCTTCGGCGTCCTCGGCTGGTTCTACCTGCAGCTGCTGCCCGGATGGCTCGGGCTGTCCACCACGAGCGCGGAGTTCTCCGTCGGGGCGATCACGCTGAGCGTCCTGGTGTTCCTCGGTCTCCCGCTCCTCGCAGGCTTCCTGACCCGCACGCTCGGCGAACGTCGCTGGGGCCGGGAGGTGTACGAAGGCAGGTTCCTCCCGCGGATCGGCCCGTGGGCGCTGTACGGCCTGCTGTTCACGATCGTCGTGCTTTTCGCCCTGCAGGGGGACGCCGTCACGAGCAATCCGCTGGACGTCGTCCGCGTCGCCGTGCCGTTGCTGATCTACTTCGCGACGATGTTCTCGCTCGGCATGGCCTCCGGGCGGCTCCTGGGGCTGGGGTACGAGCGCACCACGGCGCTCGCGTTCACCGCTGCCGGCAACAACTTTGAGCTGGCGATCGCCGTCGCGATCGGCACGTTCGGCGTCACCTCCGGCCAGGCGCTCGCCGGAGTGATCGGCCCGCTGATCGAGGTCCCTGTCCTGGTCGCGCTCGTCCACGTCGCGCTGCGCATGCGCCCACGCTTCCACCCCGTCGAGAGGTCCGTCCGATGACGACTCCCACCGTCCTGTTCGTGTGCGTGCACAACGCCGGCCGCTCCCAGATGGCAGCGGGCTTCCTGTCCCACCTGGCCGGCGACGCGATCGAGGTGCTCTCGGCCGGCTCGCAGCCCGGCAACGCGGTCAACCCCGTCGCGGTCGAGGCGATGGCCGAGGTCGGCATCGACATCGCCGGCGCCCAGCCGAAGGTCCTCACCACGGACGCCGTCCAGGCCTCCGACGTCGTCGTCACGATGGGATGCGGCGACGAGTGCCCCTACTTCCCCGGCAAGCGGTACGAGGACTGGGTCCTCGAGGATCCCGCAGGCCAGGACATCACCGTCGTGCGTCGCGTCCGCGACGAGATCCGCGCCCGGGTCGAGTCGCTCATCGCCTCGCTCGACCCCCAGGAAGGAACGCCATGAACCAGAACGCTGCACTGCCCGTCGTCGTGATCGGAGCCGGCCCCATCGGGCTGGCCGCCGCCGCCAGCCTGGAGGCGTACGGCGTGGACTTCCTCGTCGTCGAGGCCGGTGAGGACGCCGGCACCGCGGTGTCCGAGTGGGGTCACGTGCGGCTGTTCTCGCCGTGGTCCGAGCTCGTGGACCCCCGCGCGCGGGCCGTCCTGGAGTCGACGGGCTGGACGGCGCCGGACGCCGACGCGTACCCGACCGGTGCCGACTGGGTCGTCGACTACCTCCGCCCGCTCGCCGCAGCGCTCGGGCGGGTGGCGTACGGCCATCGCGTCACCGCCGTGACCCGCTCCGGGCGGGACCTGCTCATCGATGCCGATCGCGAGAGCGCCCCGTTCGTCGTGCACGCCGAGACGGCGGACGGCGCACGGCGCATCCTCGCCCGAGCGGTGATCGACGCCTCCGGGACGTGGCACGGCACCAACCCCCTCGGCAGTGACGGCGTCAGCGCGACCGGCGAGCAGGGCCTCGGCGACCTGATCTCGTACCGGATCCCCGATCTGGACGATCCGGCCACGCGCGCCAGGTACGCCGGCAAGCACGTCGCGGTGGCCGGCACGGGCGCCTCGGCGAAGTCCGCACTGGTGGGCCTGCACGGCCTGGCGGACACCGGGACCACCGTCACGTGGCTGATCCGGCGCGGGAGCGTCGCCCCGGCGTTCGGTGGTGAGGACGCCGACGAGCTGGCGCAGCGCGGCGCGCTCGGCAGCAACGCGCGCCGGGCGGTCGAGGCCGGCGCAGTCGAGACCGTGACCGGGTTCCACACCGTCGCGGTCTCCGCCGGCGAGGACGGGACGCTGCGTCTGGAGTCCGCGGACGGCAGGACCGTCGACGGCGTGGACGAGGTCGTCGCCCTGACCGGCTTCCGTGCCGACCCGAGCCTCCTCGCAGAGGTGCGCACCGACCTGGACCCCGTGCTCGGCGCTCCGCGGGACCTGGCCATGCACATCGACCCGCGGTTCCACTCGTGCGGGACGGTCCAGCCGCACGGCGTCGACCTGCTGTCGCACCCCGAGGCCGACCTGTTCATCGTCGGCATGAAGTCCTACGGCCGGGCGACGTCGTTCCTGGCCATGACCGGTTTCGAGCAGACCCGCTCGGTCGCGGCCCACCTGGCCGGCGACCACGCGGCGGCTGCCGCCGTCGAGCTCACCCTGCCCGAGACCGGCGTGTGCGGCGGGGCCGGGGACTTCGGTGCCGTGGCCTCGGACGGCGGCGGCTGCTGCGCGCCGGCCGAGCCCGAGGTGCTGACGATCGGGCGGTTCTCCTAGGCGCGCGGGACCAGGGCACCGAGGCGGTCGACCGCCTCGCGCAGGACCTCGGGCCGCTTGCAGAACGCCCACCGGACCAGCGGTCGGCCGGGGTTGTCGGGACCGTCCGCAGGGGTCGCCGGGTCGTAGAACACCTGGTGGGGGATCGCCGCGACCCCGACGCGGTCGGGCAGGCGACGGCAGAAGTCCAGGCCGTCCTCGAAGCCGAGCGGGCGGATGTCGGTGGTGACGAAGTACGTCCCCTCCGGGACGAACACCTCGAAGCCGACCTGGCGCAGCCCGTCGGACAGCAGGTCACGCTGCGACTGCAGGCGGGTGGAGAGGTCGGTGAAGTAGGCGTCGTCCGCGCCGAGCGCGTGCGCGATCGCCGGCTGCAGGGGCGAGCCGGACGTGTAGGTGAGGAACTGCTTCGCGCCGAGCATCGCCCGCACGAGGGGTGCGGGCCCGGTGGCCCAGCCGATCTTCCACCCCGTGAACGAGAACGTCTTGCCGGCGCTGGAGATCGTGAGCGTCCGCTCGGCCATGCCCGGCAGCGTCGCGATCGGGATGTGGGGCAGACCGTCGAAGGTCAGGTGCTCGTAGACCTCGTCGGTGATCACGACGAGGTCGTGCTCGATCGCGATCGCCGCGACCGCCTCCAGCTCGTCGCGGCGCAGCACCGAGCCGGTCGGGTTGTGCGGGGTGTTGAGCAAGATGGCCGTGGTGCGCGGGGTGACGGCGGCACGCAGCTCGTCGATCGGCAGCCGGAAGTCGGGCGCGCGGAGCGTCACGGGCCGCCGGACGGCGCCGGACATCTGGAGGACCGCGACGTACGAGTCGTAGTAGGGCTCCAGCGCGATCACCTCGTCGCCCGGGTCGACCAGCCCGAGCAGCGCCGCCGCGACGGCCTCGGTCGCCCCTGTCGTGACGGCGACCTCGGTGTCGGGATCGACCGCCAGCCCGTAGAAGCGCTGCTGGTGCGCGGCGATCGCGGACCGCAGCTCGGGCACGCCCGTCCCCGGCGCGTACTGGTTCCTGCCGCCGCGCAGCGCCTGCACCGCTCGGTCGACGACGTCGTCGGGCCCGTCCGTGTCGGGGAACCCCTGTCCGAGGTTGACCGCGCCGGTGCGCGCGGCGAGGGCGCTCATCTCGGCGAAGATCGTGGTGCCGAGACCCGCGATCCGGGAGCTGGAGGTCTTCATCGCCTGAGCCTAGTGCGGGACGCGCGCATCCTCGGGTCGTCCCGCGTACGGATCGGTCCCCGAGGGGACCGTTGCGCCCCTACGATGACGCAGGTGACGGATCTGAGACGTACGCGCGTCGCGGTCGCTGCCGGCTTCTTCCTGCAGGGACTCGTCTTCGCCTCGATCGTGACCCAGGCGCCGCGCATCAAGGACCGCTTCGACATCGGCGACGGTGGGCTGACCGGCATCCTCGTGCTGGTCGCGGTCGTGTCGGGAGTCGGCAGCGTGGTCGCCGGGATGATCGCCGAGCGCCGGACCAGCGCGACCGCGTTCCGGCTCGCGCTCCTCACGATCGGCCTGGGCGCCCTGCTGATCGGGCTGGCCCCGACCCTGCCGCTCGTGGTGGCCGCGTTCGTCGTCTACGGGCTGGGTGTCGGTGCGGTCGACGCGGGCATGAACATGCAGGGCGTACGCGTGCAGGCCGCGTACGGCTCGAGCATCATGGCCAGCTTCCACGGGATGTGGTCCGTCGGCGGGATCCTCGGCGCGTTGTACGCCGCGGGCGTCGCGGAGGTCGACGTGCCCTTCGTGGCCTCGCTCGTCGTCGTCGCGGTCGTCACCTGGCTGGTGGCGCTGGCCGCCGCGCCACGGTTCTTCCGGGCGCAGGAACGCGACCCGGGGTTGTCCGCGAAGGGACTCGACCTGCCGTGGCGGCCGGTGCTGGTCTTCGGCCTCGTGATCCTGCTCTTCTACTCCTCGGACACCGGCATCCTGACGTGGAGCAGCGTCTACCTCGAGGACGCGCTGGACGCGACGAAGTCCGTGGCCCCGCTCGCGTACGGGGCGTACCAGGCGGGCGCCCTGGTCTCCCGGTTCGGCGGCGACCTGCTGGTGCGACGCATCGGCGCGCCCGCGGTGGTGGGCATCGGCACGGCCACCGGGATCGTGGGGCTCGTGACGGTCGTCGCTGCCGCCGCACCGGCGATGGCGATCGCCGGCTTCTTCGTGGTCGGTCTCGGGCTCGCGGTCCTGGCGCCGCTCGCGTTCGCGGCCCTGGCCGGAGCCGTGCCGGCCGCGTCGGTCGACGTCGCGATCGCGCGGATGAACATCGCGAACTACCTGGGGGCGATCCTCGGCGGCGGACTCATCGGAGCGGCTGCGTCGGCCGATCACCTGCGCTGGGCGTTCGTCATCCCGCTCGTCCTGGTGCCGGTCGTGCTGCTGTTCACGCGGTCCTTCCGGACCGCGGACGACCTGCAGAGGACATAAGTCGGCCCACCGTTCTCGGGGGGTGAAACGGTGGGCCGACAACAGGCGCCAACGGCGGTGAGGCACATCGACCCTGCAACATCCATACTACGCGACGGGGGTGCCCGCCGGGCCAAAAGGGTCACTTTCTCATCCCCTTCTTGGGCGGTGTCGTCCCCGGTGTGGTCATGCAGTCCGCCGCGCGGGTGACACAATCACTGTCATGACTGCAGCCCACTTGCCGCCGCGTCCCCGGCGCGGAGCGTGGGGCCGCGCCGTCACCGCCTTCGGGGTCGCCCTCATCCTCGCCGGACTGGCCGTCCTGGGGTGGTTCGCGTGGCAGTACTTCGGCACCAACATCGTCGCCAAGCGCGAGCAGGCGCAGATCAAGCAGACGCTCAAGATCGACTGGGGCAAAGGCATCGACAGCGACGCGATCGGGCTGCTGAGGGTCAAGCGGTTCGGCAACGACTTCGAGGTCCCGATCGTCAAGGGCACCGACGGCGGAGCCCTCGAGCGGGGTGTCGGCTGGGACCCCAAGTCGGGCAAGCCCGGACAGATCGGCAACTTCGTCATCGCCGGCCACCGCGTCACGCACGGAGAGCCGTTCGCGAAGTTCCCCAAGCTCAAGGCCGGCGACAAGGTCGTCGTGGAGACCCGGACGGCCATCTACACGTACCGTCTGCGCAACGCCGGCACGTCCGTCACGGTCGACTTCACGACGTCGTGGCCGTTGTGGGACGTCCCGGACCCGGATGGTCGCGGTGACGTCCAGACCAAGCCCGTGCTGACGATGCTGACCTGCTCCGAGCTGTTCCACACCCGCAACCGCAGCGTGGTGGTCGCCGACATCGTCAAGACCGTCAAGAAGACCAAGGCCAACAGCAAGACCCCCGGGGACACCAAGACCCCCACGAAGATCAAGGCGGACTGACGGGCATGCAGGACTACCAACGCTCCTTCATCGAGCTCGCCCTCGACCACGGCGTGCTGCGCTTCGGCGAGTTCACGCTCAAGTCGGGCCGGACCTCGCCGTACTTCTTCAACGCGGGTCTGTTCAACACCGGCGCGCGGCTGGCCGGACTCGGACGCTTCTACGCCGACGCGATCGTCGACAGCGGCGTCGAGTTCGACGTGCTGATGGGCCCCGCCTACAAGGGCATCCCGATCGCCTCGGCGGCCGCCGTCCAGCTGTCGGCCGTCCACGACCGGGACGTCCCGTGGTGCTTCAACCGCAAGGAGGCCAAGGACCACGGCGAGGGCGGCCTCATCGTCGGCTCGCCACTGGCTGGCCGGGTCCTCGTCGTCGACGACGTCATCACGGCCGGCACGGCGATCCGTGAGGTCATGCAGATCGTGGACTCGGTCGACGCGTCGGTCGCCGGCATCGTCGTCGCCGTCGACCGGCAGGAGCGCGGGCGCGGCGAGCTCTCGGCGATCCAGGAGGTCGAGCGCGACTTCGGCGTGCCGGTGATCTCGATCATCTCGTTCGACCAGATCATCGAGTACGTCGAGGAGACCGGTCGTCATGCCGAGCATCTCGACGCGATCCGCGGGTACCGCGAGGAGTTCGGCACCTCCGCATGAGCGAGCTCGTCACCGATTCGGTGGCCGAGTCCGTCGGCGTCGGGCCCTGGGAGGGGGAGTGGCCGGCCGGGGACCACTTCGATCCCGAGCTGCTGCGCGACGGCGACCGGCGCAATGTCGTGGACCGCTATCGCTACTGGACGCTCGACGCGATCGTCGCCGATCTCGACCAGCACCGGCACCCGTTCCACGTCGCGATCGAGAACTGGCAGCACGACTTCAACATCGGGTCGATCGTCCGGACCGCGAACGCGTTCGCGGTCGCCGAGGTGCACATCGTCGGCCGCCGACGGTGGAACCGGCGCGGCGCGATGGTGACGGACCGCTACCAGCACGTGCGTCACCACGCCACCGTCGAGGAGCTCGCCGCCTGGAGTGCGGACGCGGGCCTGACCGTGATCGGCATCGACAACGTCGAGGACTCGGTGCCGATCGAGACCGCCGAGCTGCCGCGCGAGTGCGTCCTGGTCTTCGGCCAGGAGGGGCCCGGCCTCTCCGACGAGGCCCGCGCGGCCTGCCAGCGCACGCTCTCGATCGCGCAGTTCGGGTCCACCCGGTCGATCAACGCGGGCGCCGCGGCCGCGATCGCGATGCACACCTGGATCCGGCAGCACGCGGAGCTCTGAGCGTCAGGTTGTCACCTCGGGCCGTCGGTGCGAGGGTGAGGCCGTGATCAAGCGCAGCAGTCGCACGCCCGTGCCCGGCAAGCCCGACCAGCACTCCCTGGACGGCCGGCTCACGAACCTGGGGTTCGGGGTGTTCGTGGCGGCGCTGGCCCTCGGCGTGCTCATCTCCCTGTGGTTCCAGGCGACCACGTGCTTCGAGTCGTGCCGGACCTCCCGCACGACGCTCGCGTACGTCGTCACCTACAGCGGGTTCGCCGCAGCGTGTGTCCTGGCGTTCGGCGGTGCGCGCCGAGCGGCCGGTCGCGGCACGATGCGCGCGATCTGGCCCGCCGTGGGGATCGTGGTGGTGTTCGTGTCCATCGTGATCGGCATCAAGATCGCCGAAAGCGTCTGAGCCCGCGCAGCGGTGACGGACCGACCGTAGGCTCGCACCCATGGGCAATCGAGTGGTCATCATCGGCGGCGACGCGGCAGGGATGACGGTCGCCGCGGCGCTGCGTCGTCGGCTGGGCGAGGACGACGAGGTCGTCGTCCTCGAGCGCGGCGGGTGGACGTCGTACTCGGCGTGCGGCATCCCGTACTGGATCTCCGGCGAGGTGCGGTCGGCCGACGCGCTCGTGGCGCGTACGCCCGAGGAGCACCTGAAGCACGGCATCGACCTGCGCCTCGGGGTCGAGGCGGTCGCGATCGACCCGCAGGCGCGAACCGTGTCGGTGCGCGACGGCGACCCGGTGAGGTACGACCGGCTGGTGCTGGCGACAGGGGCTGAGCCCGTGCGGCCCGACCTGCCCGGGATCGACGGCCACGGCATCCACGGGGTGCAGTCCCTCGACGACGGCCAGGTGCTCATCGACGCGCTGGCGCAGGGCCCGAGCCGGGTCGTCGTGGTCGGCAGCGGTTACATCGGCCTGGAGATCGCCGAGGCCTGCGTGGAGCGCGGGTTCGCGACGACCGTCGTGGAGCGCGGTGCGCACCCGCTGCCGATCGTCGAGGCCCCGCTGGGCGAGCAGATCGCGGACGGGATGCGTGCGCACGGCATCCACCTGCAGACGGGTGCGGCGGTCACCGGGTTCGCGCTCGACGACTCGGGTCGGGTCGCGGCGGTCCAGACCGAGCACGAGACCTTTCCCGCGGACCTCGTCGTGCTGGGTCTCGGCGTGACGGCACGGTCGGGCCTGGCGGCCGACGCGGGCCTGCCCACCGGACCCAAGGGCGGGATCGTCGTCGACGAGCACCAACGCGTCGACGGCTTCCCGGACATCTGGGCGGCCGGGGACTGCGTCGCGACCCTCGACCGGGTGACGGGCGAGCTGGTGCACCTGCCGCTGGGCACGCACGCCAACAAGCAGGGCATGGTCGCCGCCGACAGCATCGTCGCCGACCTGCTGGGCGAGGAGCCGCACCTGGCGTTCCCGGGCGTCGTGCAGACCGCGATCACGAAGTTCTGCTCGCTCGAGATCTCGCGTGTCGGCCTCGGGGAGCAGCAGGCTCGCGACGCCGGCTTCGATCTCGTCGTCGTCACGATCGAGACGACCAACGCCGCCGGCTACATGCCCGACCCGGGGATGATGACGGTCCTCATGGTCGCCGACCGCGCCACGCGGCGCCTCCTCGGCGCGCAGATCGTCGGCTCGGAGAGCTCCGCCCTGCGGATCGACGTGGCGGCGACCGCGCTGGCGGCCGGCATGACCGTCGACGAGGTCGTCATGCTCGACCTCGCGTACGCCCCGCCGTTCTCGTCGGTCTGGAGCCCGATCCAGGTCGCGGCCCGTGCCGCCGTCAAGGCCTTGGCGGCGCCCCGACCGTGAGCGGGGGGCGCGGCGGGATCTCGGTGGCTGACACCAACCACCGCCCCCACTCGCGAGGGCGAATCGGGGTGGAATACTGACAGCCATCCGCTCGTCGTCCTTCAGGAGTCCTTCATGCCCGTCGCCACACCCGAGGTCTACGCCGCGATGCTCGACAAGGCCAAGGCCGAGTCCTTCGCCTACCCGGCCATCAACGTCTCGTCCTCGCAGACGCTGAACGCCGCCCTCGCCGGGTTCGCCGAGGCCGAGAGCGACGGGATCATCCAGGTGTCGACCGGTGGCGCGGAGTACTTCTCCGGCCCCACCGTCAAGGACATGGTCTCCGGCTCGCTGGGCTTCGCCGCCTTCGCCCAGGAGGTCGCGAAGAAGTACCCCGTGAACGTCGCGCTGCACACCGACCACTGCCCCAAGGACAAGCTCGACGGCTTCGTCCGTCCCCTCGTCGCGGCCTCGGCCGAGCGGGTCAAGTCCGGTGGCCTGCCCTACTTCCAGTCGCACATGTGGGACGGCTCGGCCGTGCCGCTGGACGAGAACCTCGAGATCGCGCAGGAGCTGCTGGCCGCCTGCGCCGCGGCCAACATCATCCTCGAGGTCGAGATCGGCATCGTGGGTGGCGAGGAGGACGGCGTCGAGGGCGGCATGGGCGAGCACCTCTACACGACGCCCGAGGACGCGCTGGCCACCGCGGAGGCACTCGGCCTCGGCGAGAACGGCCGCTACCTGACCGCCCTGACGTTCGGCAACGTCCACGGCGTCTACAAGCCCGGCAACGTCACCCTGCGCCCCGAGATCCTGAAGGCCGCTCAGGAGGCCGTCGCCTCCAAGTACGGCAAGGACTCGCCGTTCGACCTCGTCTTCCACGGCGGATCGGGCTCCCTGCCCGAGGAGATCTCGGCGGCGGTGGACTACGGCGTCGTCAAGATGAACGTCGACACCGACACGCAGTATGCGTTCACGCGTCCCGTCGCCGGTCACATGATGAGCAACTACGACGGCGTCCTGAAGGTCGACGGCGAGGTCGGCAACAAGAAGGCGTACGACCCGCGCGCCTGGGGCAAGGCCGCCGAGGCCGGCATGGCCACCCGCGTCGCCGAGGCCTGCGCCGCGCTCCGCAGCGCCGGCACCAAGCTCTGACCCCTGACCCCTCCGGATTCCCAGGAGAACCCAGAAAACCGGCACGTCACCCTTGGTACGACAGGGGTGACGTGCCGGTTTTCTGTCAGGCGATGACCGAGCGCCCGTAGATCGAGCGCGAGCGCTCCAGATCGGCGCGCACGCGCAGGGCCGTCGCGCGGGCGTTCTGCGCGGACAGGTGTGCCCAGACCAGTCGCGTCATGCCCCAGCCCTGCGCGCGGACCCGGTCCTCTCGTCGCTTCTCGGCGAAGACGGACTCGAAGCCCTCCGGCTCGAACGTGCCGTCGAACTTGATCCGGCCGTCGAACTCAGCCAGGTGCCGGTACAGCTCCCACGCGAAGTCGGCACGCGCCACGAGCCCGCCGGCCCGGTCGACGACCCGGAACTGCAGGTCGGGCGTCGGCAGGTCGTACCGCCAGAACAGGTAACGGCTGCGGGACTCGCCAGGGGACTCAGAACGGGCGTCCGCGAGGCTGAGCGTCAGCCGCCCCGCGCGGGACCCACGCCACGTCCGGAACGGGCCGGCCGTCTCGAGGAGGGACTCCGGCGTCACCAGCCCTCGGTGCAGTGCCGCGTCGACCGTCACGAGCGCCGACTCGACCGGCAGGGCGCAGGCCAGCTCCCAGATGCACCGATCCGGGGAGGAGACGAGGACGCCGTCGACCTCGACCACGTCGCCGTCCCCGATCGAGCCGACATGGTGCTGGACGCCGGCCTCGTGCCGCCCGCGCCCGGTGTCGAGCCGGGTCACGTGCACCTCGTCGAGCGGGGCGTCCCACAGGGGCAGGCCGTGGATCACCGCCGCGGACTGGTGGGTCAGGGCGACGGTGCCCTGGTGGCGCTTGAGGACCGCACGGCTGCGGACAGCGAGCTTCTCCTCCGTCTGCAGCGGTCCGTACGCGGTGCTGAGGGCGTACAGGCCCGCGCCGATGCGGGTGAGCAGACCGACGCGGATCGCCTCCCGGACGTCCCGGTCGTCGTAGCCGGCGCCGAGGATCTCGGGCCGGGTGATGAATCCGCGCTCCTCGGCGCGGACGAGCAGGTGATCGTTCATCGTGCCAGCGTCGGCCCGTGGCAACGGGGCCGGAGAGGGGCGATCGGCGCGCGGTGGACGACGCGGAACGCCCGACGGCCTGTGGACGACGGGGTGCCCGGCGCGGGAGGGGTGCCGGGCTCTGCCAGGAAACTGGCACCTCGCCCCGGTCGCGCCCTGTCGTCGGTGACAGGCTCCGGGGTTCTCCTGGGAATCAGCGGGGTGCGAGGATGGCGGCATGACGAACCTCTTCGGTGAACCGCCCGCCACGTTGCTGCCCGAGGACCCGGGAGCCGCCGAGCTCGCCGCGGGGGACAGCCCGCAGACCGTGGCGTCGCAGCACCCTGACTCGGCGCTCGCCTGGGTCACTCTGGCCGAGCTGGCGCTGGCCGAGGGGCGCGATCTCGAGGGGTACGCGTTCGTGCGCACCGGCTACCACCGCTCGCTGGACCTGCTGCGCCGCAACGGCTGGAAGGGCCACGGCCCCCTCCCGTGGGAGCACGAGCCCAACCGCCCGTTCCTGCGCTCGCTGGCCGCCCTCGCCGAGGCCTCGGAGCGCTTCGGCGACGACGCCGAGGCGCACCGCTGCCGCGAGTTCCTGCACGAGTCGAGCCCCGAGGCGTACGCCGAGCTGGTCGCGCCGAAGTCCTAGGGGACGTGGACCGTCATCGCTGACGGCAGCAACGTCCAGCGGTGGTGCGTCGACGGCGCAGTCAGCTCGCCGTCGCTCGTGCACCGCAGGGCGTCCCCGCGGACCTCGACCTCGGTGCCCCGCAGGTAGACCACGTCGTCGCGGCGGTGGTGCTCGCCGCGACGCACGCTGAACGCGTACGCGATCCGCCGCCGGGGCGACTCGGTGTAGGACACCGACACGTCGAGCTCGCCGTCGGACGGATCGGCCTGGGGCAGGAGCGGGGCCCCGCCACCGACGAACCGGCCGTTGCCGACGGCAACCTGGATGACCGGCTTCTTGCGCTCCAGCTGCTTGCCGTCGACCGAGATCGTCAGACGGGCCCCGGGCGTCGTGAGTCCCTTCAGCCCGGTGAGGATCGCGCCGATGGCGTAGCCGATGGGGCCGAGGGCCTTCTTCCACGGACGGGCGGCGGCTGCGGCCTCCGCGCCGATGCCGATGTGCGCGGCGTTGACGACCACACCGCCGTCGCCGTCCGCGATCAGGTCGATCTCGCGGGTCTGGCCGGAGACGAGCACCAGCGCCGCCTTGGCCGGGTCGTCGGGCAGGCCCAGCGTGGCCGCGAAGTCGTTGCCGGTGCCGAGCGGGATCAGGCCCACGGTGACGGTGTCGAGCCGCTTCGCGTCGTGGAGGGCCTGGACGACGGCGTGCAGGCTGCCGTCACCACCGAGCACCAGGACGGTGTCGACGTCGGGGCGCTCGGCCAGCGCCGACGACAGGTCGTCGGGGCTCGACGTCTTGACGAGATCCACCGTGAAGTCGTCCCGCAGCGCGTCGACCGCTGACTCGACCGCAGCGTCGTCTGCGGTCCCGGCGTCGGCATTGGCGATCGCTAGCAATGACTTCATGGCGCGGCAAGACTACGGGGTCGCGACCACGTCGTGCGTGGTCCGCCGTCACGGTGTCCCGCCGGCCGGCGGTGCTTCCTCGATCTGGGGCTCGCCGAGACGGACCGCGACGACACCGCCGAGGATCAGCGCACCGCCCAGCAGCTGCACGACCCGTGGTGTCTCCGAGAGCAGCAGCCAGGCGAACAGGACGCCGAACACCGCCTCGGACAGCCCGACGAACGATCCGAGTCGCGATCCGAGGCGCCGGCTGCCCGCGATGCTGAGCACGTACGAGAGAGCGGCCGTGACGACGCCGAGGAGCAGCAGCACGAGCCACCACGTCAGCTCTGTCCCGGCGAGCTCGACGTCGCGGTGCGAGGTGGCCATGGGGATGATGCCGATCGCGCCTGCCGCGAGCAGTGTGAGACCGCCGACCACCATGCCGCCGGCGGCCAGCGTGAGCCCCGGCAGTCCGTTGCCCTCGTCCGCCGACAGCACCCAGTAGACCGCCGCGCAGACCATCGCACCGAGGGCCCAGGCGATGCCGAGGACGTCGAGGTCCGCCCCCGAGGTCAGGTCCAGCACGAGGACGAGGCCCGCGATGGCGAGGACCGCACCGGCGACCGTGAGGCGGGTGGGACGTTGACCGTGCCGCCACCACATCCAGCCGAGCACCGCCACCGGGCAGGTGAACTCGATGAGGATCGCCACTCCGACCTGCATGCGGTCGACCGCGTTGAAGTAGGCCAGCTGGGTCCCGGCCACGGCGATCAGTCCGTAGGCCACGATGAGCCGGATGTTGCCGTGAACGAGGTGCCAGCGTCCGCGCATCGTGAGGACGGTGGGGACGGCGAGGACGGCTGCCGCGATCAGGACACGGACCGTGACGGCCGCGCCGGCGGTCCACCCGGCCTGGATGAGTCCCTTCGCGAACGGGCCGGACAGGGCGAACGAGGCGGCACCGGTCACGGCGAAGGTGACACCGGAGGCGGCGCGGGAGGCGGCGAGGTCGCGGGTGTCATGAGTCATAGGGGCCATGACATGTGACGCTAGACCCATCGTGTGTAAGGTGTCAACGTGGTCTTCACTCATGACACCGAGATCGTCCTTGCCGCTGCGGTCTGGCTCGTCAACTCCGCGCAGGAGCCGGACGCGCTGACGACGACCGACGACGTCACCGCGTTCTACGTCGAGAACGGCTACACCGGCCTGCACACGGGCGACGTGGCCGAGCTGGAGGAGCTGCGCACCCTGCGCCCGCAGCTGCGCGAGCTCCTGACCGTGGACCGGGACGCGGCGGCCGAGGTCGTCAACCGGATGCTGAGCGACGGCGACGCCCGGCCGCAGCTGCGGCGGCACGACGGCTTCGACTGGCACCTGCACGCCACCGAGGACGACCAGCCGCTCGCGGTGCGGATCGCGGTGGAGACCGCGATGGCGATGGTCGACGTCATCCGTGCGGAGGAGACGTCACGGCTCGGGGTCTGCGCCCAGGACGACTGCGAGGGCATCGTCCTGGACCTCTCTCGCAACCGTTCCCGGCGTTTCTGCAGCACCACCTGCGGCAACCGGGCCGCCGTGGCGGCATATCGCGCACGTCGTTCTGGCTGACCGATCTCCGACGCGGCGACGATTCGCGCTAGACTGCGCCGGTAAGAGCCCCGCAACAACGGGGCTTGTCGCACGTATGAGGGTGGTGCATCTCCATGCCCGCAGTCGTCATCGTCGGAGCCCAGTGGGGCGACGAAGGCAAGGGCAAGGCCACGGACATCCTGGGTAGTCGGGTCGACTACGTGGTGAAGTTCAACGGTGGCAACAACGCAGGGCACACGGTCGTGATCGGCGACCAGAAGTACGCCCTGCACCTCCTGCCGAGCGGCATCCTGAGCCCCGGCTGCGTGCCGGTCATCGGCAACGGTGTCGTCGTGGACCTCAAGGTCCTGTTCGAGGAGATCGACGGGCTCAACGAGCGCGGCATCGACACGTCGCGCCTCGTCGTCAGCGCCAACGCGCACGTCATCGCCGACTACAACCGGACGATGGACAAGGTCGCCGAGCGCTTCCTCGGCAGCCGCAAGATCGGCACGACCGGTCGCGGCATCGGCCCGACGTACGCCGACAAGATGAACCGCCTCGGCATCCGCATCCAGGACCTGTTCGACGAGAAGATCCTGCGCCAGAAGGTCGAGGGCGCCCTGGACCTGAAGAACCAGATCCTCACCAAGATCTACAACCGCCGCGCGGTCGAGGTCGACGAGATCGTCGAGGAGCTCCTGTCGTACGTCGACCGGCTCCGCCCGATGGTCGCCGACACGCCGCTGCTGCTGCACGACGCCCTCAAGGCCGACAAGACCGTCCTGCTCGAGGCCGGCCAGGCCACGCTGCTCGACGTCGACCACGGCACCTACCCGTTCGTGACGTCGTCCTCGGCCACGACCGGTGGCGCCTGCACCGGCTCGGGCATCGCGCCGACGGAGATCACCCGCGTGATCGGCATCGTCAAGGCGTACGCGACGCGTGTCGGCGAGGGCCCCTTCCCGACCGAGCTGTTCGACGAGGACGGGGAGCGCCTGCGCCAGAACGGCGCCGAGTTCGGCACGACGACCGGGCGTCCCCGCCGCTGTGGCTGGTACGACGCGCCGATCGCGCGCTACGCGGCCCGCATCAACGGCGTCACCGACTTCGTGCTGACCAAGCTCGACGTGCTGACCGGCTGGGAGCAGATCCCGGTGTGCGTGGCGTACGACGTGGACGGCGAGCGCGTCGACGAGATGCCGATGACGCAGACCGGCTTCCATCACGCCAAGCCGATCTACGAATACCTCCCCGGCTGGACCGAGGACATCTCGGCCGCGCGGACGTTCGAGGACCTGCCCAAGACCGCGCAGGAGTACGTCCTCGCGCTCGAGGAGATGTCCGGTGCCCGCATCTCGACGATCGGCGTCGGCCCGGACCGCGAGCAGTCGATCGAGCGGTACGACCTGCTCTGAGCGGGCCCCGTCCGCCGGACCGATAGGCTCGTCTCCCGTGAAGACGCTAGTCATCGGCACCGGCGGCCGCGAGCACGCCCTGGCCCTTGCCCTGTCCCGTGATCCGCAGGTCACCGAGGTGCACGCGGCACCGGGCAACCCCGGCATCGCGGCGGTCGCGACCCTGCACGACGTCGACCCGATGGACGGCGCGCAGGTCGCGGACCTCGCCACCTCGCTCGGCGTGGACCTGGTCGTCGTCGGACCTGAGGCGCCGCTCGTCGCAGGAGTGGCGGACGCCGTCCGCGCCGCCGGCATCGCCTGCTTCGGGCCGAGCAAGGAGGCGGCCCAGCTCGAGGGGTCCAAGGCGTTCGCGAAGCAGGTGATGGCCGGCGCGGAGGTGCCGACCGCCCTGGCGCACGTCTGCGAGACGCCCGAGCAGGTCGTCGCGGCGCTCGACGCGTTCGGTCCGCCGTACGTCGTGAAGGACGATGCGCTCGCGGCCGGCAAGGGAGTCGTCGTCACCGACGACCGTCAGGCCGCGATCGACCACGCCGCCGCGTGCGACCGGGTCGTCATCGAGGAGTTCCTCGACGGTCCCGAGGTGTCGCTGTTCGCGATCACCGACGGCGAGACCGTGCTGCCGCTGCAGCCCGCGCAGGACTTCAAGCGGGCCTACGACCGGGACGCCGGACCCAACACCGGCGGCATGGGTGCGTACACGCCGCTGGACTGGACGCCGGACGACCTGGTCGCCGAGGTGTCGCGTCGCGTCCTCGTCCCGACGGTGCAGGAGATGGCCCGCCGGGGCACCCCGTTCCAGGGCCTGCTCTACGCGGGGCTCGCCCTGACCAGCCGCGGGGTCCGGGTCATCGAGTTCAACGCCCGCTTCGGCGACCCCGAGACGCAGTCGATCCTGTCCCTGCTCAAGACGCCCCTGTCGGCGCTCCTGCACGGCGCCGCCACCGGCGACCTGGCAGCGGTCGGCCTCCCGCAGTGGGAGCGGGCCTCGTCGGTCACCGTCGTCGTGGCGGCCGAGGGATATCCCGAGGCGCCGGTCAAGGGCGACGCGATCGAGGGCCTCGACGCAGCCAACGCGCTCGAGGGCGTCGACGTGATCCACGCCGGCACCGCGGTCGTCGACGGCCGGCTCGTGACCGCGGGAGGGCGGGTCCTGTCCGTGACCGCAGTCGGCGCCGACCTGGCCGAGGCGCGCCGCCGGGCCTACGCCGGCATCGACCTCATCGACATCCGCGGTGCCCACCACCGCACCGACATCGCCCTCGCGGCGGAGCAGGGAACAATAGAGCCGTGACCACCCCCAACGTCCTCGCCAACCGCTACGCCTCCCCGGAGGTGGCCCGCATCTGGTCGCCCGAGCACAAGATCGTGCTCGAGCGCCGCCTCTGGATCGCCGTCCTGAGGGCACAGAAGGATCTCGGCGTCGAGACCCCCGACGGCGTCATCGAGGCGTACGAGTCCGTGATCGATCAGGTCGACCTCGCCTCGATCGCGGCGCGCGAGAAGATCACCCGGCACGACGTCAAGGCGCGGATCGAGGAGTTCGCCGACCTCGCCGGCACCGAGCACATCCACAAGGGCATGACCTCGCGCGACCTCACCGAGAACGTCGAGCAGCTGCAGATCAAGGCCTCGTTGGAGCTCATGCGGGAGCGGGCGATCGCCACCCTGGCCCGCCTCGGCCGCCTCGCCTCGGAGCACGCCGAGCTGGTCATGGCCGGCCGCAGCCACAACGTCGCGGCGCAGGCCACGACCCTCGGCAAGCGCTTCGCGACCGTCGCCGACGAGCTGATGGTCGCGATCGACCGCCTCGACGACCTCATCGCCCGCTACCCCCTGCGCGGCATCAAGGGCCCGGTCGGCACCGCGCAGGACCAGCTCGACCTGCTCGGTGGCGACCAGGAGAAGCTCGCCGAGCTCGAGCGCCGGGTCGCCTCCCACCTGGGCTTCGACAAGGTGCTGACGAGCGTCGGTCAGGTCTACCCCCGCTCGCTCGACTACGACGTCGTGACGGCGCTGGTGCAGCTCTCGGCCGCACCGTCCAACCTCGCGACGACGATCCGTCTGATGGCCGGCAACGAGATCGTGACCGAGGGCTTCAAGCCCGGCCAGGTCGGTTCCAGCGCGATGCCGCACAAGATGAACACCCGCTCGTGCGAGCGCGTCAACGGCCTGGCCGTGATCCTGCGGGGCTACTCCTCGATGGTCGGCGAGCTCGCGGGCGACCAGTGGAACGAGGGCGACGTGTCGTGCTCGGTCGTCCGCCGGGTGGCCCTGCCGGACGCGTTCTACGCCTCGGACGGATTGTTCGAGACGTTCCTGACCGTCCTCGACGAGTTCGGCACGTTCCCGGCCGTGATCCAGCGCGAGCTCGACCGCTACCTCCCGTTCCTGGCCTCGACCAAGGTCCTCATGGCCGCGGTGCGCAATGGGCGCGGCCGCGAGACGGCGTACGAGGCGGTCAAGCAGCACGCCGTCGCCGTCGCGCTCGAGATGCGCGAGAAGGGTGCCGCGGAGAACGACCTGTTCGCGCGCCTGGCCGCCGACGAGCGCCTGGGCCTGTCGAAGGACGACCTCGCGAGCCTCGTCGCGTCCCCGATCGACTTCACCGGCGCGGCCGTCAGCCAGGTCCACGCCGTGGTCGCCCGCATCGAGGAGATCGCCGCCGCCAACCCGACCGCGGCGGCGTACGCCCCCGGCTCGATCCTCTAGTCCCGGGCCGCGGTCGACCGGGCGCGTGTCGCCGGGTCGACCTAGGCTCGAAGGATGCCGATCCTCGTCGTCCCTGTGGCGTTCCTGGCCGGCGGGGCCGTCCTCGTGTGGTGGGCCCTGAGGCGCCGCCGGGCGCTGGCCCTGCGGCCGTCCGGCTGGCTGCCGGTCACCGGCACCCTGGTGGGAGCCGGCGCGTCCCGTCGCGTGGAGTACGTCAGCCCGGACGGCCGGCGGCTGCGCATCCAGGTGCCCGCGGGTGTGCCCCTGCCCGACGAGGGGCCGGTCGAGGTGCTCCTCGACCCCCGTGACCCGTCGCGCGCGCGTCTGGCCGAGCCCGACGTCGTCGCCGTGCGCCTCGTCCGCCAGCTGCTGCTCCTCGGCATCGTGTCGCTCGTGGTCGGCCTGGTCATCCTCGTGGTGCTCGCCTGACGCACGCGCCCGACCGGCGGCTCGGGACCACTAGGCTGAGCGCGTGCCACTCGACATCCCTGGAGCCACCCACCTGCACTCGGGCAAGGTCCGCGACCTGTACTCGCTGGAGCCCGCCGATGACGAGACGGGGGAGGAGCGCCTGTTGATGGTCGCGTCCGACCGCATCTCGGCGTTCGACTTCATCCTCACGCCCGGGATCCCCGACAAGGGCGAGATCCTCACCCGCATGTCGCTGTGGTGGTTCGACCAGCTGGCCGACCTGGTCCCCAACCACGTCGTCTCCACCGCGGTGCCCGAGAAGGTCCGCGGCCGCGCCCTGGTCGTCGAGAAGCTCGACATGTTCCCCGTCGAGTGCGTCGCCCGCGGGTACCTCACGGGATCCGGCCTGGCCGACTACGAGGCGACCGGCGAGGTCTGCGGGGTGCCGCTGCCCCCGGGGCTGGTCGACGGCTCCAGGCTCCCGGAGCCGATCTTCACCCCGGCGACCAAGGCCGAGCTCGGTGAGCACGACGAGAACGTCTCGTTCGAGGCGGTCACGGAGACGATCGGCCTCGAGAGCGCCACGGCCCTGAAGGACCTGACGCTGCGGATCTACGCCCGGGCCGAGGAGATCGCCCGCGAGCGCGGCATCATCCTGGCCGACACGAAGCTCGAGTTCGGTGCCCGCCCCGACGGCACCATCGTGCTCGGCGACGAGGTGCTGACGCCGGACTCGTCCCGCTTCTGGCCGGCCGACTCGTACCAGCCCGGGCGCGCCCAGCCGTCGTACGACAAGCAGTTCGTGCGCAACTGGCTCGTCTCCCCCGAGAGCGGCTGGGACCGCGCCTCAGACGAGCAGCCGCCGACGCTCCCGGACGAGATCGTGGCCAAGACGCGCGAGCGCTACGTGCAGGCGTACGAGCAACTCACCGGACAGGCCTTCTGAGCGTCCGCCCGGCATCGCCCGTTACCTCCCAGTAGTGTGACGACAGTCCGTCGTCGCACCTGAGGAGCACCCGTGGCCAATCTCTCCGCCCTGCTTGAGGACTCCGTCGAGAAGTACGCCGACCGCACGGCGATCGTGTTCGGTGACACCCGGCTGACATATGCCCAGGTCGACGGCGCCGCGAACCAGGTGGCCAACCTCCTGGTCGAGCGCGGGATCGAGCCCGGTGACAAGGTCGCCCTGTCGTGCCCGAACCTGCCTTACTTCACGATCGTCTACTACGGGATCCTCAAGGCCGGCGCGACCGTCGTCCCGCTCAACGTGCTGCTCAAGCCGCGTGAGGTGGCGTACCACCTGGCCGACTCGAACGCGAAGGCGTACTTCGCCTTCGAGGGCACCCCGGACCTGCCGATCGGCGACTCCGCGTGGGAGGGCTTCCAGGCCACGGACACCTGCTCGGAGTTCTTCCTGATCCGCATGGACGCCAAGTGGCCCGAGCCCTTGTCGCCGCCGGAGTACTTCGCGCCGCTGGTCGCAAAGCAGCCGCCGACGTTCGAGACGGTCGAGCGCGACGACGACGACACCGCGGTCATCCTCTACACCTCGGGCACCACGGGGCAGCCCAAGGGCGCCGAGCTGCGGCACCGCAACATGCGTGACAACGCGCTGTCGGGCCAGGACCTGTTCGGCGCCGACGCCGACCACCCCGACACCTACCTGAGCGTCCTGCCGCTGTTCCACTCCTTCGGGCAGACCGTGATCCAGAACGGTGCGTTCGCGTTCGGCGGCACGGTCGTGATGCTGCCGCGGTTCGAGGCCAAGCCGGCGCTCGACCTGATGCTGCGCGAGAAGGTCACCTTCTTCGCGGGCGTGCCCACGATGTACTGGGGGCTGCTCGCCGCGCTGGACGACAGCATCGACGTGAAGACCCTGGCCGCGAACCTGCGGGTCGCCGTCTCGGGTGGTGCCGCGCTGCCGGCCGCGATCCACAAGGAGTTCAAGGACCGCTTCGGCGTGACGATCCTCGAGGGCTACGGCCTGTCGGAGACGTCCCCGGTGGCCTCGTTCTCGGTGTACGGCCAGGAGCCGCGCGTCGGCTCGATCGGCCGGCCGATCCCGGGCGTGGAGATGAAGCTCATCCAGAGCGACTGGTCCGACGTCGACGACGACCCGGACGCGGTCGGCGAGATCGCGATCAAGGGCCACAACGTCATGAAGGGCTACTACGGGCGGCCCGAGGCGACCGAGGACGCGATCAAGGACGGCTGGTTCCGCTCCGGCGACCTGGCCAAGAAGGACCAGGACGGCTTCTACTTCATCGTCGACCGGTCCAAGGACATGATCATCCGGGGCGGCTTCAACGTGTACCCGCGCGAGATCGAGGAGGTGCTGATGGAGCACCCGGCGGTCTCGCTGGTCGCGGTCATCGGCGTCCCGCACGAGTCGCACGGCGAGGAGATCAAGGCCGTCGTGGTCAAGAACAAGGACCACGACGACGTCAGCGAGGCCGATCTCGCCGCCTGGGCGAAGGAGCAGCTCGCGGCGTACAAGTACCCGCGCATCGTGCAGTTCGTCGACGAGCTGCCGATGACCTCCACGGGCAAGATCCTCAAGCGCGAGCTGTCCTGATCCCGGTCGGCACGGACGATGAGGGTTTGAGGTAGCTCGGGCTGCCCAGAACCCTCATCGTCGGTCCCCCTCGGCGGTGGGGTCCAGCGGCCCACCGGCACGTCGTCACGCCCCGTTACACTGGGCGCACCGACCACTCAAGGAGCGTCCGTGGCCCGCGTCATCGTCGATGTCATGCCCAAACCCGAGATCCTCGACCCCCAGGGCAAGGCGGTCCATGGGGCCCTGCCGCGCCTGGGCTTCACCGCCGTGACCGACGTGCGTCAGGGCAAGCGTTTCGAGCTCGAGGTCGACGCGGCCGACGAGGCCACGCTCGCCGAGATCCACCAGGTGGCGGAGACCCTGCTCTCCAACCCCGTGATCGAGGACTACTCCGTACGGGTCGAGGACGAGGTCACTCGATGAAGATCGGCGTCGTCACCTTCCCGGGGTCGCTGGACGACACCGATGCGCAGCGCGCCGTGCGTCTCGCGGGCGGCGAGCCGGTCGCGCTGTGGCACGGCGACCACGACCTGCAGGGCGTCGACGCCGTCATCCTTCCGGGCGGCTTCTCGTACGGCGACTACCTGCGCTGCGGCGCGATCGCCAGCTTCGCCCCCGTCATGACCGAGGTCATCAGCGCGGCCCAGGGCGGCATGCCGGTGCTCGGCATCTGCAACGGCTTCCAGATCCTGTGCGAGTCGCACCTGCTGCCCGGCGCGCTGATCCGCAACAACCACCGCACCTTCATCTGCCGCGACCAGACCCTGCGGGTCGACAACGCGTCGACGGCGTGGACGACCGACCTGGCCGAGGGCCAGGAGATCGTCATCCCGCTCAAGAACGGCGAGGGTGGCTTCATCGCCGACGAGACCACGCTCGACCGGCTCGAGGGGGAGGGGCAGGTCGTCTTCCGCTACGTCGGCGGCAACCCCAACGGCTCGCTGCGCGACATCGCCGGCATCACGAACGAGCGCGGCAACGTCGTGGGACTCATGCCGCACCCCGAGCACGCGGTGGAGGACCTCACCGGTTCGGGCACCGACGGACTCGCCCTGTTCACCTCGGGACTGTCGGCGCTGGTCTCGCGCTGAGCGCACCCATCTGCCCGGTCGCGGCAGACTGGGGGCATGGACACTGCGTCCCCGGACGAGATGGCGCGCCTGCGCCAGGCCGTGGTCGCGTGCGCCGCTGACGGACCCGACGGCGCGGCCGCTGCCAGGGTGGCAACCGTCCTCGCGGCCGAGCTGCGCCTGCGGGTCGTGGTGCTGGTGGAGGGGGAGAGCGACCGGGCCGCCGTCGAGGCGCTCGCGCACCGCCGCGGACGGGACCTCGCCACCGAGGCCGTGTGCGTCGTCCCGATCGGCGGAGCCACGAGCATCCGCCGGTTCCTGGCCGTGGTGGGTCCCGGCGGCCTCGACGTCGGACTGGCCGGGCTGGTCGACCGCGCCGAGCTGCGGTTCTTCCGCCGGGCGCTCGAGGATGTAGGCGTCGGCCTGGCCGGCTTCTTCGTGTGCGACGCGGACCTCGAGGACGAGCTCATCCGGGCGCTGGACGTGTCGGGCGTGGAGTCCGTCGTCGCTGCGGAGGGCGAGCTCGGCAAGCTCAGGACCTTCGAGCACCAGCCCGCGCAGCGGCACCGCCCCCAGGCCGATCGCCTGCACCGGTTCCTCGGCACCCACAGCGGTCGCAAGGCACAGTACGCCCGGGCGCTCGTGCAGGCGCTGCCGCTCGACCGGGTGCCGCGGCCGCTCGACGACCTCCTGACGTACGTCGGACCGCGGCTGGAAGAATGAGCGGCATGGATCTCCCCGTCGCCGTCTCCGTCCTGCTGATCGTCGCGGGACTCTGGAACCTCGTGATCTGGCCGCAGTTCCTGCGCCGCGTGATCAAGGACCCGCGGGCTCGCGACGAGGCCGGCAAGGCCACCACCTTCCTGACCGTGCACATCGTGCTGGTCACGGTCTCGATGGTGCTCGGCATCGCCGTCGGCGTCGTGGGAATCGCCGCGCTCGTCTGAACGTTGTCGCAGGCATGAGTCACGAGATCGTGCACAACGCGGACGAGCAGCGCTACGAGATCCTGGTCGACGGGGTGCTCGCCGGATTCACCGAGGCGAGGGAGCACGACGACAAGGTCGTCGTCTTCCCCCACACCGAGGTCTTCGACCAGTTCGAGGGCCAGGGCCTGGCGTCCGAGCTGGTGGCCGGCGCCCTCGACGACGTCCGCGCCCGTGGCAAGAAGGTCGACCCGATCTGCCCTTACGTCGCCCGGTTCATCAAGCGCCACAAGGACTACGCCGACCTCCTGGCCTGAGAGTGGTCTCACACGGCCCCGAATCGTCGCCGTGGATGACCGACTGCTAGTATGTGAACACGTGAACGCGCAATTCTGCGCTGTTCCGGCCCGACGAAGTAGCGCTTCTTGCGTGAAATGGTTTGCGGGCACCGTCCCGATACGTCTGTGAGTTCCTTGAATCAGCCTGCCGGCAGCACTGTGCTGCCCACCTTCTCCACCCTTTCCCTTCCCCAGCCTCTCGTCCAGGCGCTTGCCCGCCAGGACATCGTCAACCCCAGCCCGGTGCAGCTGGCGGTCGTCCCCGACGCCCTGGCCGGCAAGCACGTGCTGGGCCGCGCCCGCACCGGCTCCGGCAAGACGCTGGCCTTCGGCATCCCCGTGTTGGTCCGCCTCGCCGGCCGCACGAGTCGCCCCAAGGCCCCGCGTGGCCTGATCCTGCTGCCCACCCGTGAGCTGGCCACCCAGGTCCGCGCCGCGATGGAGCCGCTCGCCCAGAAGATGGGCCTGCGCCTCACGACCGTCTACGGCGGTGTCCCGATCAACAAGCAGATCAACACGCTCAAGAACGGTGTCGACATCGTCATCGCGACCCCGGGTCGCCTGACCGATCTGCTCGATCGTCGTTGCATGACCCTGGACGACATCGAGATCACCGTCCTCGACGAGGCCGACCACCTGTGCGACCTGGGCTTCTACAAGCCGATCGACGCGATCCTCGGCCTGACGCCCGAGCGCAGCCAGCGCCTCCTGCTGTCGGCCACGCTCGACGGCGACGTCAACAAGCTCGTCAAGCGCCACCTGCCGCAGCATGTGCTGCACGAGGTCGACTCGGGCGAGAGCGCCGTCGACACCATGGAGCACCACGTGCTCGTCAGTGGTGCGACGGAGAAGTCCAAGGCAGCGTTCGACCTGCTCCGCGCCAACCCGCGCAGCATCGTCTTCACGCGGACCCGCCGCGGTGCCATGCGTCTGGCCAAGCAGCTGACGCAGAACGGCATCGAGGCCGTCGACATGCACGGTGACCTCTCGCAGCGCCACCGTGAGCGCAACCTCGAGGCGTTCAGCAGCGGTCGCGCCAGCGTCATCGTCGCCACGGACGTCGCGGCTCGCGGCATCCACGTCGACGGCATCGGCCTGGTCGTGCACTACGACGCTCCCGCCGAGCACAAGGCGTACCAGCACCGTTCGGGTCGCACGGCCCGCGCCGGGGAGTCCGGAGCCGTCGTCACGATGACGACGCCCGAGGCCCTGCGCGACGTCATGCAGCTGCAGAACAAGGCCGGTGTCACGGCCCGTCACCACGATGCGCGCACCGCGCCGTCGCCGATGACGGTCGAGGCGCTCTCCGGCGCCGGCACCGAGGCGCCCCATGCCTCGTCGGTCCGCCAGGGTGCTCGCTCCGGCGGCAGCCGCGGCGGTTCCGGCAACCGTGGCGGAGGACGCCCCCAGGGCGGGTTCCGCGGCAACGGTGGCGGACGCCCGCAGGGCTCGGGCGGCAACCGCGGCGGTGGCGGCGGACGTCGTCGCTCCGGCGGAGCCGGCTCCACCACGGTCTACTCCTCCTCGTAGGAGATCCTGCACGACGAACACACGACGCCATCCCGGTCACGCACCAGGGATGGCGTCGTTCGTCGTTCCGGGGGGCTCAGACCGGCAGCATGCCGTCCGCGAGGGCGACGTCCTTGTGGAAGCGGCGATGGATGTACATCTTGTCGCCGAGGGTCGTGCACTTCCACCAGAGCCCGCTCGGCGGCCCGATCCGGGTGGTGCGGGGGAGCTCGCGCAGCACGGATCTCGGCGTGCCCGTCGTCCACTTGCCGCAGTCGAGCACGACGATGCGCTGAGGCGTCACGACGACGGCCTCGAAGCGGTTCCAGAAGATCCACAGGTAGGTCAGTGCGCCCCACCACCCGCTGATGCGCTGCCCGACCATGACGGCGACGATCGGCTCGCCGGGTCGGAGGAACTTCTGGGAGTTCTGGGCGATCTTGTCCCTGATCATGATGGCCATGGCCGGGAGGCTAGGGCATCCCGCCGGGACCGCGTGGTTGCCGCGCCGGACCGGCTCGTCCGGGTACGGCATGCTGGTGCGCATGCTCGTGAGGGATCGGCTGCCGCGACTCGGGCTGCTGGGCCCTGCGTTCATCGCCGCGGTCGCGTACGTCGATCCGGGCAACGTCGCGACCAACGTGACGGCGGGCTCGGAGTTCGGCTACACCCTGGTGTGGGTGGTCGTCATGGCCAACGTCATGGCGGTGCTCGTGCAGTACCTGTCGGCCAAGCTCGGCCTGGTCACCGGACGCTCGCTGGCCGGGCACATGGGGGAGCGGCTGCCGTCCGGACCACGGATCGCCTACTGGCTGCAGGCCGAGGCCATCGCGATCGCGACCGACCTCGCCGAGGTGGTGGGCGGCGCGATCGCGCTCAACCTGCTCTTCGACCTCCCCCTCGTGCTGGGCGCGATCATCACGGCGGCGGTCGCGATGGTCATCCTGCGCGTCGGCGACCTGCGAGGACAGAGCGCGCTGGAGCGCGTGATCATGGGCTTCCTGGCGCTCATCGCGGTGGGCTTCATGGCCGGGCTGTTCATCGACCCTCCGTCCGCCGGTCCCCTCGCCGAGGGACTGATCCCCACCTTCGAGGGCTCCGAGAGCGTTCTGCTCGCCTCGGGCATCATCGGCGCGACCGTCATGCCGCACGTCATCTACCTGCACTCGAGCCTGACCACGTCACGTCTCGGGTCACGCGGGGACGGGCACTCGGTGCGGCACCTCCTGCGGGCCACCCGCAC
Organism: Aeromicrobium chenweiae; assembly: GCF_003065605.1. GTDB lineage: Bacteria > Actinomycetota > Actinomycetes > Propionibacteriales > Nocardioidaceae > Aeromicrobium > Aeromicrobium chenweiae. The sequence continues at coordinate 364,401 of NZ_CP026952.1, forward strand.
CGACGTGGTCCTGGCGCTGATCCTGGCCGGCGTGCTCAACCTGTCGCTGCTCGTCGTCGCCGCCACCAGCCTCGAGGGGCTGGCCGGCACCGACACGCTCGAGGGCGTCCACCGGGTCGTGAGCAGCGAGCTGGGTGCCGGCATCGCGCTGCTGTTCGCGGTGGCGCTGCTGGGCTCGGGGCTCGCGTCGACCTCGGTCGGCAGTGCGGCCGGTGCCGAGGTGATGCAGGGGCTGCTCGGCGTGCGCCTGCCGGTGCTCGTGCGCCGCGTGGTGACCCTGATCCCGGCGCTGGTCGTCCTCCTGCTCGGCGCCGAGCCGAGTCGTGCGCTGGTCGTCTCCCAGGTGGTGCTGTCGATCGGCATCCCGTTCGCGCTCGTCCCGCTCGTCCTGCTGACGTCGCGGCGTGACGTCATGGGCGAGCACGTCAACGCCCGGGGCACGACGATCGCCGCGTGGGTCGTCGCCGCGATCGTCATCGCGCTCAACGTCTCGCTGCTGTGGCTGACCTTCGCGGGTTGAGACCGTCCTGATCGGGGTATTTGGGTCCGGTGAAGGACCTGATCAACGCCGACTTCGTCTACCTGCTGATCGGGTTGGCCCTTTTGCTGGCGGTGGTCCTCCCGTACGCGCTGCGGTCCGTGGCCCTGTCGGCACCGGTCGTCCTGCTCGCCGTCGGGGTGGTCGCAGGTCTCCTGCCGCTCCCGGACGCGGTCCGGCTGACCCCGGTCGACGACCGGGCAGTGCTGGAGCACCTGACCGAGTTCACGGTGATCGTGTCCCTCATGGGCGTGGGCCTGGCGCTCGACCGCCCCCTCAACTTCCGGTCGTGGGCCTCGTTCAAGCGGTGGGGGACGACGTGGCGGCTGCTGGCGCTGGCCATGCCGCTGTCCATCGCCGCGGCGGCGTGGCTCGGCTGGTGGGTGCTGGGTCTTGCCCCGGCGTCCGCGATCCTGCTCGGTGCTGCGCTGGCCCCGACCGATCCGGTCCTGGCATCCGACGTGCAGGTCGAGGGGCCCACGACCGACGCCGAGGACGAGGACGAGATCGACGAGCGCGACGAGGTCCGGTTCGCGCTCACCTCCGAGGCGGGCCTCAACGACGCCCTCGCGTTCCCGTTCGTGCACCTCGCGATCCTGCTGGTGGGCGCGGGATCCGTGCTGGACCGGGGCGTCGAGTGGGTGCTCTGGGACCTCGTCGGCATGATCGTCGTCGGTGTCGCGGTCGGTGTCGCCGTCGGCTGGGTGCTGGCGAAGGCGGCCTTCCGGTCGAATCGGCCCGCGATCCGGATGGCGGAGACGGGCGAGCCGCTCCTGGCGATCGCCGCGATCCTCCTGGCCTACGGTGCGGCCGAGGTGCTGCACGGCTACGGCTTCCTCGCGGTGTTCGTGTGCGCCATGACCCTGCGCTCGATGGAGCGCAGCGCCGACTACCACGCGTTGATGCACGAGGTGGTCGAGCGGCTGGAGCGGTTGCTGACGCTGGTGGTCCTGCTCGTGCTCGGGGTAGCGCTCTCCAACGGCCTGCTGGACTCGCTGAGCTGGCGAGCGGCAGGGGTGGGTCTGCTCCTCGTGCTGGTCGTCCGACCGGTCACCGCCTGGGTCGCGCTGCGTGTCGGGCGGCGGCCGCGGGACCGCGTCGGTGACTACCACCTGGGCCCCCGGGAGCAGCTCGCCACGGCGTTCTTCGGCATCCGGGGCATCGGGTCGATCTTCTACCTGGCGTACGCGACGGGGCACGGGAAGTTCAGCGACGCCAACGTCCTGTGGTCGACCACGGCCTTCGTCATCGCGGTGTCGGTCGTGCTGCACGGCGTGACCGCCACGCCGGTGATGCGTTGGCTGGACCGTCACCGCGAGGCCACCACCTGAAAGCCCGCACGTCCGGGAGTGCTGTCTGCGACACTCGCCGGGTGGCACTCCCGATCCTCGGGCTCCCCCGCAGGCTCGGGGCAGCCGGCACGAACCTGTCCGACAAGCTCCACCGTCGTCCCATCGCCGACCTGCGGGCCCTGCCCCGTGACATCGTCGAACGCCGGACGTCGTACACGCTCTACCGCTACAACGCGGTCCCCGGCACCGCGGTCCGCGGTCGGCCGGTGCTGCTGGTGCCGCCCCTCGCCGCGCCGGCGCTGGCCTTCGACCTGCGGCGCGGGTGCAGCGTGGTCGAGTACTTCGTGCAGCGCGGGCGCCCGGTCTACCTCGTCGACTACGGACCGGTGAGCTTTGCCCACCGTGGCCTCGGGATCGAGCACTGGGTGGACTCGGTCGTGCCGTCGGCGGTCGAGACCACGGCGGAGCACTCGGGTGCCGACGGGGTGCACCTCGCGGGCTGGAGCCTCGGCGGCATCTTCACGATGTTCACGGCAGCCGCGCACCCGGACCTGCCGCTGGCATCGGCGACCGCCGTCGCGAGCCCTTTCGACCTGCGACGGGTGCCGCTGCTCGCGCTGGCACGTCCGGTCGACCGGATCGCCGGCGCGCTGGTCGGACCGGCCTACCGCGCGATGGGCGGCGTCCCGGCGCCGCTCACCCGGCTGGGCTTCCAGCTCTCGAGCCTCGACAAGTACGTCACCAAGCCCCTCGCGATGCTCACGCACGCCGACGACCGTGACTTCCTCGCGCAGCTCGAGGCGGTCGACCGGTTCATGGGGGAGATGTACGCGTACCCGGGGCGGACGTTCGGGCAGCTGTACCACGTGGTCATGCGCAGCAACGAGTTCGCGACCGGCACGATGGAGCTGGCGGGACGGATCGTCGAGCTGGCGAAGATCGACGTGCCGGTGCTGGTCGTGGCCGGTACAGGGGACACCTTGGCGCCGCTGCCCGCGGTCCGGCACCTGATCGACCTGGTCACCGGCTCGCCCGATGCGCAGCTCGTGCAGGCGCCCGGTGGACACCTCGGCGTCCTGACCGGGCGCGCCGCCCGCAGGACGACGTGGCCGGCCATGGAGAAATTCTTTGTCAAGCACGATGATTGAGCCATGCCCGAGCTGCCCGAGGTCAATGCCCTGGTCGAGTTCCTCGACGAGCAGATGACGGGCGCCGCCGTCGCCGCCGTGGAGCTGGCGTCGTTCGCGGTGCTCAAGACGTACGACCCGCCGGTCTCGGCGCTGCAGGGCATGGAGGTCACCGGGGTGACCCGGCACGGCAAGTTCATCGACATCGACGTCAGCGGGATCCACATCGTGGTCCACCTGGCGAAGGCGGGCTGGCTGCGCTGGACCGACAAGCTGCCCGAGACCAAGCTCAAGCTGGGCGCCAGCAACATCGCCGCCCGGGTGCGGCTCGACCGGGGGGACGGGCCGAGCGTGGGCTTCGACGTCACGGAGGCCGGCACGCGCAAGGGCCTGGCGATGTACGTCGTGAACGATCCGGCCGACGTCGCGGGCATCGCGGCACTCGGTCCGGACCCGCTGGCCCCCGGCTTCGAGCTCCGCCCGCTGCTGGCCCGGCGGATGCAGGTCAAGCGGCTGCTGCGCGACCAGAAGATCATCGCCGGTGTCGGCAACGCGTACAGCGACGAGATCCTCCACGCCGCGAAGCTGTCACCGTTCGCGATCGCGGAGTCCCTCGACGAGGACGAGATCGCCCGGCTCGAGGCCGCGGTGCAGAGCATCCTGCGCGAGGCCGTCGAGGAGGCCCGTGGCAAGCCGGCCGAGGACCTCAAGGACGACAAGCGGACCCGGATGCGCGTCCACGGACGGGCGGGGGAGGCCTGCCCCGTGTGCGGCGACACGATCCTGGAGGTCGTCTACGCGGACTCGTCCCTGCAGTACTGCCCGACGTGCCAGACCGGCGGCAAGCCGCTGAAGGACCGGTCCACCAGCAAGTTCCTCAAGTAGCCTCCGGGTCAGCCTGCGGCGACCAGGGCGACCGCGAGGGCGGCGAGGACCAGGCCCATGCCCTGCCAGCCCTGGATCTTCTCGCGCAGCAGGACCGCCGCGAGCAGGACGGTGCTGGCCGGGTAGAGCGAGGAGATCACCGACACGACCGAGAGGAGGCCGTGGTGGGTGGCGTAGAGGAACGCCCCCTGCGCGGTCACGCCGAGGGGTCCCATCGCCACCGCCGACCAGGCCGCACGGTCACGGGGCACCCACGCCTGCCGCAGGACGACCGCCGTGGCGACGACCGCCAGGACCGAGGCGACCTGGGCCACCGCGAGCGGGAAGAGCCCCGCCTCGTCGCCGGTCTGCCCGAACGAGACGAACAGCAGCCCGAAGCCGGCGCCGGCCAGCACGCCGTCGAGGACGCCTCCGCGGTGCGTGGGGTCGTCGTCGGTCACCCGCGAGATGAGGGCGATCGCCGGGAAGGCGCAGACCACTCCCACGAGCACCCAGGGGGACGGCCGGTCCCCCGTGAGGAGACCCACCGCGACCGGGATGAGCGCCGAGCCGATCGCGGAGACCGGCGCGACCACGCCCATCCGGGCGGTGGAGAGCCCGCGGTAGAGGAAGGCCACGCCGAAGCCGCCGCCGACGCCGGCCAGGGCGCCGAAGAGCAGGTCGCGTCCCGTCGGCGAGCCGCCCACGACCAGCGCGGCGACGAGGCTGATCACCCCGGATGACGACTGGCCGACCACCGCGATCTGCCAAGGCGAGGAACGCTTGGAGAAGATCCCGCCGAGGAAGTCCGACACTCCGTACGCCAACGCCGACAGGAGGGACAGGACGATGGCCACGCCAGCAGCCTAGAGGTCCCCGGCACCGGGCGGCACGATCTGGGTGCGGCCCTGCGCCCGGTCCGTAGGATGGCAGCATGAGGTTCCGTCAAACAGGATCGCTGGGCGCGCAGGCCAATGCCGCCGTCAGCGGCCTCGCGGCCCGGGCCGACGGGCGTACCGCCGAGGTGGCCGACCGGGCAGCCCGCGCGATCGTCGTCGCCGTGCGCCTGTTGCGCATCCCGACCGCCGTCGTGGGCGCGGCGCCCCTGCCGTTCATCGCCGCGACCCTGGTGCTGGGTGTGCTCGCCAAGGGCTCGGTGGGCGTCGCCATCGTCGTGGTCGGTGTGGCGATGGCCCTCGTCAGTGCCCTGTTCTGGGGTCGCCGTCACCGAGTGCTGCGCGCAGTCGCCGACCCCGAACGGCTCGCGAGCGAGCTGGCCATCCTCGTCAGTCTCTCCGGCCGGGTCGAGGAGTCCCGCGGCGCGCTCGCGGAGATCGCCGGCGGAGGGGGCTGGCGGGTGCTCTCGCGGCTGCGTGGTGTCTGGAAGGGCACGCAGATGACCGGACGCTGGATCGACGGCATCGGTGACCTCGAGCACGCGCGCTACTTCGCCCCGCCCAAGATCGGCACCAACGTGACGATCACCGTGCTCGCCCTCTGGCTCATCCCGATCTCGGTCGTGGTCACCCTGATCGCGGTCGTCGGGACCATCGCCGGCTCGATCTGAGCGGGTCCCCGGGCCCTGGGCGGCTCGTTCCGGTCAGAGACCGGGGGTCGTGCTGCCCGCGACCAGCTGTTCGAGCCTCGCGCGCACGGCGGGTGACAGGTCGGTCGCGCGACGCCCGGCGTCGATCGTGAACTGGGCGATGCGCCCGGCCAGGAACTCGCGTCCGGTGCTCGCGAGGTGCTCGGCGAGGGCGGTCATGGCGCCGAAGTCGTACGCCGCGACGGCCCGCGCGAACTGCTGCCACGTGGCCGTCTCGCCGGCCGGTCCGGGCAGTCCGTCGGTGGCGGCCAGCAGGCGCCTGACCCTCTGCGGTCCGTCCACGAGGACGGCCAGGCCCAGGGCGTCCAGCTCGGCCGCCAACAGGCCGTGCTCCTGCGCCTCCGCGGCGATCCCGTCGAGGATCTCGAGGGCGCGCTCGGGGTCGGCGAGCGCGTCGTGGGCGACGGCCTGGGCCTGGCGGCGCTCGAGGTCGCTCTGCCGCCGCTGGTGCACGGGCCACGCCTCGGACGAGTCGAGCATCGCGCGTGCCTCGTCCTGCCGCCCGAGCAGGGCGAGCGTCTGTGCGGCGAGCGCCTGCAGCCAGCCGCGGTAGCCGAGGGGATCACTCGTGGCCGTGCTGAGCAGGAACAGCTGCGCGTTGGCGAGGGCCACGTCGGTGCGGCCGTGGGTCAGGGCGAGCATCCCCGACATCAGGGTGCCGATCCTGCCGTCGGCCCCGTACGGCACGGCGAGCTCGCGGTAGCGCTCGAGCAGCGCCTGCGCCTCATCGAGCTCGGCGGCCGAGACCAGCGCGATGAACAGCACCTCGCGCACGGGAGCGAGCAGCGCCGAGCTCGCGTCCACCTCGGGCGACTCCAGCAGGGACACCGCGGCACGACCGGAGTGGACCGCCTCGGCGCACCGGCCCGCATGACGCAGCAACGAGGACGCGGCCGAGTGGGCCATGGCCTGGTTGATCGGGGACAGGGTCCCGTTCAGTGTGAGCGAGCGGGCGCGGCGGATCATCGCGGGACGTGACTCCGTGAACGCCTGGACGCTGAGGTCCGCGATCTCGACGACGACGGCTCGACGCGCTCGCGTCTCCACGTCGTGGCCGGGGCCGATCGCGCGGTCGCGATGGGCGTCGCGCTGGTCCGCCGGCACGAGCCGGGTGGACCAGCGCATGAACGTCGCCAGCTCGTCCTCGGGCACCTCGGCCGGGTCCACGGACGCGAGGAGCCCGGCCAGGGCGGTGAGGTCGCCGACCTGCGTCAGCGCGTGGGCGCGCTCCTGCTGGACCTGGATCGCGGTGGCGGACGTGCTGCCGGGATCGGTCATCTCGATCGTGCGGCGGTAGAGGCCACGGTCGTTGGCGGCACGGGCCGCGGCCCGGACCAGCTCGTGGCCGACTTCCTGCCCGGCCCACCGGCACCAGCGCACGCTGCGCACGAGGCTCTCGGGTCGGCGGATCGAGGCCGGCAGCACGTGGGCGTACGCCTGCCACAGCTCGGTGGCGCGAGCGACCGACAGCGCTGCCGCGACGGCTTCCTTCTCCAGCGGGTCGCTCATCGTCAGCACCCCGTCACGCAGGCAGAGGACGCCGTGCCGGACCGCGTAGGCGATGTCGTCCTCGGCGAGACAGGCCGAGGCCTCGGCGAGCTCGACCTCACCCACGAGCGACACGAGGTCGAGCAGGGTCGCGATGCCCGGCGTCGCGCCGATCCAGTCCGCCGAGGCGGGCCGGCGTCTGCCCGGGAGCGCGAGGCGGGCGTCCTCGATGCGTTCCGGGTCGATCATCACGACCCCTTCTGCACGCACCAGGGCGTCGCTCGCCTCCAGGAGGTCGCCGATCTGGCACAACGTGCCGTACGCCCCGCGGGAGCGTTGGTGGGCGAAGTCGACCAGCACGTCGTGGGGCTCGGCCAGCAGCCGCGCCCGCAGGAGGCGGGCGACGGTCGAGCGGTCAAGGGGGCCGAGGTCGACCCTCTCGGCCAGGGCCGCCAGGCGCGGGATCGTCGCCACGGTCTCGGGGGTCATGGCGGTGACGATGCGCAGGTCCTGGCTGACGGCGAGATCCGTCAGGGCGTCCAGGCTCTCCAGGTCGGCGAAGTCCGGTGCGCCGAGCAACAGCGTGGGACGTCCCGACGTCGAGGAGCCGATGACGTCACGCACGCGGGTCACCACGTCGGCGCCCCCCGCGTCCGGGCGACCGCCGACCTCGGCGAGCAGCCGCGTCAGCGTGCTGAGTGGTGTGTTGCGCTCGTCGTGCCGGCACATGAGCTCCCACACGACTCCGGGCGCCCCCGCGACGACGGATCGTCCGAGCAGGTGCCGGTTGGAGCCGGAGGGCCCGACCACGAGCAGGACGTCCCGTCGTTCCAGCAGCCCCCGGACCGAGGCGACGAACTCGGGGGAGAAGGCCGGGGGCCAGGGTGCGGGCGCCGGGACGAGTCGCTTGATGGGAGTGGCCTTTCGGGCGGCAAGCTGGGGAGGTGCGGCGGGGAGGGGTCCCGCGGGGCGGTTCGCTCGGGTCGACGGATCAGGTGGGCTCGATGTGACGGTGGGAGACGGGGTCGGCCAGCTCCTGCAGCCGGGTGCGGGTCAGCGGCTCGAGGTCGGTCGCCCGTCGCGCCATGTCCAGGACGTACTGGGCGACCGCGGCGGCGTAGAACCGGGCGTCACGGCGCTCCAACTCCTCCGCGAGCGCGACGAGGGCGGGGATGTCGTACGCCCGTGCCGCGCGGGCGAACGTCTGCCAGACGGCGGGCGTGCCGCTGGGCTCGACGAGGTCGTCGACCGCGGCGAGCAGCATCGACAGGTGCGGCGGTCCGCCGATCTGGACGCTCAGCACGCAGGCGTCGATCTCGGCCAGGCGCTGCTGGTGCGCGCGGCCCTCCTCGGCGACCTCAGCGAGGAGGGTGAGCGCCTCCTCGGGCTCGGCGAGCGCGTCGTGCGCGCAGGCCTGGGCGATCCGTCGCTCGAGGTCACGTTGGAGGACGGCGGCCGGGTGTGTCCTCGACACCTCGAGCAGGTCGTGCGCCTCCTCGTGGCGTCCGGCCTGGGCGAGCAGGAGGGCCAGCAGTGCCTCGACCCATCCGCGGACCTGGTGCGGGTCGTGGCGCCGCAGACCCGTGAGGCACAGGCGCGCATCGACCAGCGCCTCCTTGACGTCGCCCCGGACGAGGTCGAGCAGGGCTCGCAGGGCCGTCGTCATCCGCCCGCTGCCGGCCAGGCCGAGCGCTCCCGAGGAGTAGTCCGCGAGTGCCTCCTGGGCACCCCTCAGGTCGAGCGCCGAGATGAGCGCCATGACGTGGCACTCGCGCGCCACGTCGAGGTGGAACGCGCTGACGCGGTCGGGGTCGTCGAGCAGCAGACGCAGCGCGAACTCGGCCGACTCGACTGCGCGGGCGGGGTGCCCGGACCGTCGCTCGACCGACGACAACGTGGTGAACGCGACCGCCCGGTTCGCCTGCGAGAGCTGGGCGGAGAAGGTGAGTGCGCGCAGCTGGGAGGTGAGCTCTTCGCCCGCCTCCACGTGAGCCTGGACCATCAGCCCGGCCAGGGTGTTGACCGCCGAGCGGCGTCGGCCGTCCTGCACGTCCGCGGCCCACGTCGCGCGGTCGACCATCGTCGTCCGCGCTGGGCCGGGGACGGAGCGGCCGGCCCACAGCAGGTAGGGCAGCAGCTCCTCCTCGGAGAGGTCCTGCGGGTCCAGTGCCGCGAACATCGCCGCGAGCTCTTCGTCCTCCCCGAGCTCGGCGAGGGCGAACGCACGCTCCAAGGGGGCGACCACCACACCCTTCTCGTTGTGGTCGGCATCGGTGAACGTGAGGGCGTGCCGGTGACGGGCCGAGAGGTTCGCCTCGCGCGCCGCACGCGCCGCGAGGGGCAGTGGGAGCAGGTGACGGGCGGCACGCCACCACTCGGCGGCCAGCAGGGCGACACCGGGACGTTCCAGGGTGGTCGTCAGCAGAGCCGACCAGCGGTCGAAGAGCTCGCGCTGACGCTCGACCGGCAGGGTCCGACAGACCAGCGTCGCCTCGGCGGGAGACGCGAAGGTCAGGGCGCCGTCGGCCGTCCGCAGCGTGCCGTGGTCGATCGCGAGGTCGATCGCGGCGGGGTCGAGGTGTCGGCGCGCCTCGGCCAGGTCCAGCTGACCGAGGAGCGACGTCAGGTGCACGAGCTCGGTGACGCCCTCGCCGCCGCCGAGCCGCTCGACGGTCGTGGGTGCCCACAGGCTGGCGAGGCGATCGGTCGTCGCGTCCGTGCGGTCGGGGTTGAGGACGAGGACGTCCTCGACGGGCACGATCACCTCGGCTTCACGCGCCGCGTCGCAGATCTCGCGGAGCACGCCGTACGAGCCGGCGGTCCGCTCGAGCAGCAGCGTGACGACGGTGGGGTGCGGGACCGCGCCGAAGCGGGCCTGCAGGAGCTCGGTGACGGTCGACCGGTCGAGCGCGTGGAGCTGCACCACCTCCGCGACGGACAGCAGCTGCCGCTGGGCGACCACCGTCTCCGGAGTGAGCGTCGCGACGAGCCGCAGGTCGCCGGTCGCGGCGACCCGGCTCAGGACGGTCACGCTCCCCGGGTCGCTCAGGTAGGCGTTCGCCAGCACGAACGTCCGCTGCTGGCGGGGCAGCCGGCGCAGCTCCTCGCGCACGGCGGACTCGACTGCGCGTTCATCCGCGTCGGCTGCCAGCTCAAGGCCGGGCAGGAGCTGCTGCACGGCGAACCAGGGCAGGCCCTGCTCCCCGTGGCGGGCGACGTGCCGGACCGGGCTCGGCCCGTCGGGGCCCAGGGCGGCGACCTCGTCGGCGAGGCGGTTGCGTCCGCTCCCGGGCGGACCGACCACGAGGAGGGCAGGACGCTGCTCGAGCAGCGCCCGCGCATGTGCGACGAACGGCTCTGAGAACGGCGGCGGCCACGGGCCAGCAAGCTGGCCGCACCTCGGCTCCGACAATGCACTGCTCTTTTCGTCCGGCCCCTGGACGTGACACACGATAGACCCGAACGTGCCTGGAGGGACATACGACGTCTCGCACCCTGACACCACCGATGTCACGTAGGGGTGTGGAGGTCGCGAGGAATTCGGCGGATGCCGACGCAGTTGAACCATCAGTGCCTCTTCTCCTTGACTCCCTGACCCTGCGCGGCGTGACCGCGCGCAACCGCATCTGGCTCGCGCCGATGTGCCAGTACAGCGCCCTCGAGCGCGACGGCATGCCGAACGACTGGCACCTGGTCAACCTCGGACGGCACGCCGCCGGAGGATTCGGTCTGGTCATGACCGAGGCCGCGGCCGTCGTCCCGGAGGGCCGCATCAGTCCCGAGGACGTCGGCATCTGGACCGACGACCACATCGCGCCCTGGCGCCGCATCATCGACTTCGTCCGCGGACAGGGTGCCGTGGCCGGTATCCAGCTCGCGCACGCCGGCCGGAAGGCCTCGACGTACTCGCCGTTCGGCGCCGGCACCGCCTCGGTGCCCGTCGACGACGGCGGGTGGGAGACCGTGGGTCCCTCCGCGCTGGCGTTCGAGGGCTACGCGGTGCCGCGGGAGCTGACGACCGACGAGGTCCGGGGGATCCCGCAGGCGTTCGCCGACGCTGCCGTCCGCGCGGACCAGGCCGGTTTCGACGTCGTCGAGCTGCACGCGGCACACGGCTACCTGCTGCACCAGTTCGTCTCGCCGCTGTCGAACCACCGCACCGACCAGTACGGGGGCTCCTTCGAGAACCGCACCCGCCTCGTCGTCGAGGTCGCGGACGCCGCGCGGGCCGTGTGGCCCGAGGACAAGCCGCTGTTCGTCCGCCTGTCGGCCACCGACTGGGCCGCGGACGGGTGGGACGTCGAGCAGACCGCGCAGCTGTCGACCATCTTGGCCGACCACGGGGTCGACCTGGTCGATGTTTCGTCCGGTGGTCTCGTCGCCCACCAGAGGATCACCGTCGAGCCGGGCTACCAGGTGCCGTTCGCGTACGAGGTCCGCAAGCGCAGTGGCCTGCCCGTCTCGGCCGTCGGTCTCATCACCGAGCCGGCCCAGGCTGAGCAGGTGCTGCTCGACGGAGCGGCCGACGCCGTGATGCTCGGCCGGGTCGCGATCCGCGAGCCCTCCTGGCCGCTGCGCGCAGCCCACGAGCTCGGCGTCCCCCGCCGGCACGCGCCCTACCCGCCCCAGCACGAGCGCGGCGCCTGGCACTGACCGCGACTGGCGCAGAACGGAGAAAGTGAGACGGCGAGTCTCTCCGTTCTGCGCCACTCGGCGACCGGTATGCGCCAGTCGGTCGCCGGTGTGCACGGACCGATAGGATCGGCCCCGTGACTGCAGCCCGCCAGCTCGACACCGTTGCCCACGCCACCAGCACCCCCGACCAGAGTCAGCCCTGGGCCGAGCTGGGACTCCGCGAGGAGGAGTACGCGAGCATCCGCGAGATCCTCGGCCGGCGTCCCACGGGCGCCGAGCTGGCGATGTACTCGGTCATGTGGAGCGAGCACTGCTCCTACAAGTCCAGCAAGGTGCACCTCAAGAAGTTCGGCGAGCTGCCGCAGGAGACCCCGCTCGGCAAGACGCTCGCGGGCATCGGCGAGAACGCCGGCGTCATCGACATCGGCCAGGGCTACGCGGTCACGTTCAAGGTCGAGTCGCACAACCACCCGTCGTACGTCGAGCCGTACCAGGGCGCCGCGACCGGCGTCGGCGGCATCGTGCGCGACATCCTCGCGATGGGCGCGCGCCCCGTCGCGGTCATGGACCCGCTGCGCTTCGGCCCGCTCGACGCCGAGGACACCCGCCGGGTGCTGCCCGGCATCGTGGCGGGCGTCGGCGGCTACGGCAACTGCCTGGGCCTGCCCAACATCGGCGGCGAGGTCGTCTTCGACGAGACGTACGTCGGCAACCCCCTCGTCAACGCCCTGTGCGTGGGCGTCCTGCGCCACGAGGACCTGCACCTCGCATTCGCGTCCGGCGTCGGCAACAAGGTCGTGCTGTACGGCGCCCGCACCGGCGGCGACGGCATCGGCGGCGTCTCCGTCCTCGCGTCCGAGACGTTCGACGCGGACGGCCCGGCCAAGCGCCCGAGCGTCCAGGTCGGCGACCCGTTCATGGAGAAGCTCCTGATCGAGTGCACGCTCGAGCTGTTCGCGGCCAAGGTCGTCAACGGCATCCAGGACCTCGGCGGCGCCGGCCTCTCGTGCGCGACGTCCGAGCTGGCGTCCGCCGGCAGCGGCGGCATGCACGTCGAGCTCGACACCGTGCCGCTGCGCGACTCGAGCCTCTCGCCCGAGGAGATCCTCATGAGCGAGTCGCAGGAGCGCATGATGGCGGTCGTCGAGCCCGAGCACCTCGACGCCTTCATGGCGATCTGCCGCAAGTGGGACGTCGAGGCCGTCGTGGTCGGCGAGGTCACCGACGGCGACCACCTCGTCATCGACTGGCACGGCGAGACCGTGGTCGACGTGCCGCCGCGCTCGGTCGCCCACGACGGGCCGACGTACGACCGCCCGTACGCGCGTCCCGCCTGGCAGGACGCCCTGCAGGCCGACGTCGCCGAGAAGCTGGCCCGGCCCACCACCGGCGACGAGCTGCGCGACCAGCTCGTGGCGGTCGTGAGCTCGCCCAACATGGCCGACAAGTCATGGGTCACCGACCAGTACGACCGCTACGTGCAGGGCAACACCGTCCTCGCCCAGCCCGAGGACGCCGGCGTCATTCGCGTCGACGAGGACAGCAATCTCGGCGTCGCGGTCTCGACGGACTGCAACGGCCGTTTCGCCAAGCTGGACCCGTACGTCGGCGCGCAGCTGGCGCTGGTCGAGTCCTTCCGCAACGTCGCGGTCACCGGGGGCCGCCCGCTCGCCGTCACCGACTGCCTCAACTTCGGCTCCCCGGAGAACCCGGACGTCATGTGGCAGTTCGAGCAGGCGACGCACGGGCTCAAGGACGCGTGCGCGGTCCTCGGCATCCCCGTGACCGGCGGCAACGTGTCGTTCTACAACCAGACCGGCGACACCCCGATCCTGCCGACCCCCGTCGTGGGCGTCCTCGGCGTGGTCGAGGACGTCCGCCGCCGCATCCGGCACGGCTTCTCCGCCGAGGGCAGCCACGTGCTGGTGCTCGGCGAGACCCGTGAGGAGCTCTCCGGCTCGACCTGGGCCGACGTGGTCCACGGCCACCTCGGCGGTCTGCCGCCGGTCGTCGACCTGGAGGCGGAGTCCGCGCTTGCCGCGCTGATGCTGGAGGCGGCCGCGACGGGCGTCGTCGAGTCGGCCCACGACTTGTCCGACGGCGGTCTGGCCATCGCGCTCGCCGAGGCGACCTTCCGCCACGGTGTCGGCGTCACGGTCGACCTGGAGGACCCGTTCCTCGACCTGTTCAGCGAGTCGTCGGCGCGGGCGATGGTCACGGTCACCGAGGACCGGCACGAGGAGCTCATCGCCCTGGCGCAGAAGCACGGCGTCGAGCTCGCGTCGGTCGGCCGCACGGGCGGGACCGACCTCGTCGTCGAGGGCCAGCTCCGCATCCCGGTCGCCGAGCTCAAGTCGGCGTGGCAGGCGACCCTGCCGGCGGTGCTGGGCTCCCAGCTGGTCTGAGGTCCGTCCGCGGGGGGACCGGCGGCGGCTGACTAGGCTGGTCGCATGGCCCGGTACTCCCCCCTGACGCACGCGGAGTTCGCAGCGATCTGCGAGCGTCTGGACGCCGGCACCGGGACCCGTCAGGACCTGAAGGCGGCGACCAAGCACCTCGCTGCGCTGCTCGTGCAACGGGCGCCGGGCGCCAGCGTCGAGGTGCGGATCCCGCCGTTCGCCGCGGTCCAGTGCATCGCGGGGGCGCGGCACACCCGTGGCACGCCGCCGGCCGTCGTGGAGATGGACGCCCCGACGTGGATCGCCCTCGGACGAGGTCGGCTCGCGTGGTCCGACGCGACGATCCGGGCGTCCGGCGAGCGCTCGGACCTGTCCCACCTGCTGCCGCTCGACGAGACCTGACGCTCAGCGGCGGGCGGCGAACGCACGTAGCGGGTGGTTCGTGGTGACCATCCAGACGTCCGGGTCGTTCATCCACCGGGCGAGCTCCGCCGGTCGGTCGACGGTCCACACGATCAGCGGCAGGCCCCGGCGCCGGGCGTACGCCTTGAGCGACAACCGGGCGACGGTCTTGTGCGCGACCACGACGTTGGCCCTGCTGAGCCACACCCGGGTGCGGGGGAACGCCGACTCGGCGGCCACGAGCCAGCGCACGAGCCGGTTGCCCTGCGACGACCGGGGGCCCGACGAGAGACCGACCAGCAGGCCGGGCGCGTGCTGGCGCGACCACGCCACGAGGCGCCGCACCGACGCGTCCTCGGACGTCGTGACGACGACGTCGCCGACCCCCAGCACCTCGACGACGCGGCTGACGATCTCGACCTCGTGCCCGGGCACCTTGAGGTCGACGTGCGCCTTGACGCGCCCGCGGATCACCTCGAGGACGCTGTCGAGCGTCACCAGCACCGCCCCGGTGAACTCGTCGGCCCGGTGCCGGGCGATCGAGCGCAGGACGGCGTCGTCGTCGAGCTCGTCGTCGTGGAAGATCACCGGGGTGCCGTCCGCTGTGAGGCGGACGTCGAACTCGACGTAGTCACAACCGAGCGCGATGGCCGACTCGAACGCCGCCAGGGTGTTCTGGGCGCCGCGGTCACCGCCGACGCCACCGCGGTGCGCCGACACCAGCGCCATCGGTCAGGCGGTCTTGCCGCGCTGCAGCTGGGCCCAGACCGTCGACTCGGTCGTCGTGTACGTCGGCAGCCCGCGGGCCTTGCGGTACGCCTGGACCGCCTTGACCGTGTTGCCGTCGTAGATGCCGGTCAGGCGCGGTCGCAGACCGGCCGCGATCAGCGACCGCTGCAGCCGCCACACCGACTGGCCGACCGAGCCCTGCTTGAGGACCCGGGGGTTGGCGCCGCGCGAGAGCAGAGCGGTCCAGGTCGGACCGGTGGTGCGCCCGGTGGCGGTCCATCCCTTCTTGGCCCGGTACTTGTCGATCGCCCGCGCCGTGCCCTTGCCGAAGGTCTTGTCGACCGTCTTGAGCACGCCCTGCGCCCTCAGGAGGCACTCGAGGGCGGTGACCTCGGCGCCCTTGCTGCCGATCTTGAGGCCCGGGTACTTCGTGAACGTCATCTTCGCCTTGCACGGCAGCGACTGCTTGACGGCGACCGAGCCGCGGCCGACGTCGAGGACGTTCTTGTCGATCGTCAGCTTCTTTCCGCCGTAGCTCACCGTGACGTCGTTGTGGTACTGGTGGATCCGCTGGTGGTTCTTCCAACCGGCGTCGGCCAGGTACGGCCCGCCCTTGGTGTCGGCCTTCTTGTTGACCCACGCGATCCACATCTGGTCGGGCAGGTTCATGCCGGGGCGCTTCGTCGCACGGGCCTGGTCGATCGCGGCGATGGCCGCGGAGCCGCTGGAGTACACCCCGGACTTGTAGCCCTTGGCGTGCAGGTACTCGGTCCAGGCGTCGGCGAACTCCAGCACGATGCGGTCGCACGCGGCGGTGCGGGCGTACCACTCGATGTCGAGGTAGGAGAAGCTTCCCTTCCCGAAGCCGTACTTCGTGAGAGCGGCGATCGTCTCCTTCGCCTCCGTCTGGGCCTGGCTGCGGGCCTTGCTGACGGTGGAGGACATGTGCTTCTTCTGCACGCGGCTGTTCGGGTTGTTCTTGAAGCACGGTGCCTGACGGCCCACGTGGATCGGCATGAAGCGCCAGCCGTTCGCCGCGTTCTTGGTGACCCACGTCTTGCTCAGGTGGGGCTGGTACGCGTCGCCGCAGTAGCGCGAGCTCCCGGAGACGTAGATGCCGACGGCGCTGAACGGCGACGTGAGGTTCCACGTGTCCATGACGCTCTGGCTCGGGGCGACGCACGCGTCGAAGCCGTTCCCGGTGAGGTCACCGGGTGCCTTGGGGGCACCGGCAGTGGCGGGGGAGGACAGGAGGACCGACGCGGCGAGACCAGTCAGGAGACCGAGGATCGTGAGCCGCGAGGTGGGGGAAGGCACCAGACGCATGGTCCCGAGGGTACGTGCTGCGTGAGAGGTCTGTCACGACAACCGTGTTGCTGGTGTTACCCCAGAGACGTCTGGCGCTATGGTGATGCCATCGTGGCCCCGGTCCCTCCCCTGGATGATCGGGGCCACGTTGTGTCCCCTCCCGCCGAGGAGGGCGGTCAGACCTGACGCGGTGCGTCGCCCCAGTAGGGCTTGCGCAGGTCGCGCTTGAGGATCTTGCCCGACGGGTTCCGCGGCAACGCCTCCACGACGTCGATCGACGACGGCACCTTGTAGCCCGCGAGGTGCTCGCGCGCGTACGCGATGAGCTCCTCGGCGGTCGCCGACCGGTCCGGCCTGAACGCCACGACCGCCTTGACCGTCTCACCCCAGCGGTCGTCCGGCACCCCGATGATCGCGATCTCGGCGACGGCCGGGTGCTCGGCGAGGACCCGCTCGACCTCCGGCGAGTACACGTTCTCGCCACCGGTGATGATCATGTCCTTCAAGCGGTCCTCGATGAAGAGGAACCCGTCCTCGTCCACGCGCCCGAGGTCGCCCGTGCGGACCCACCCGTCCGGCGTGATGAGCTCGGCCGTCGCGTCGGGCCGGCCGATGTAGCCGACGGTCGCCTGGGGTGTCCGGAACCAGACCTCGCCGGAGCCCCCGACCGGGACGTCCTGCAGCGTGGTCGGGTCCACGATGCGCATCTCGGCCTTCGCGACGGGTCGCCCGGCCGAGACGAGACGCTCGGGGTGGGCCTCGTCGCGGTGCGCCGCGTCGTCGAGGACCGTGATGACGCCGCCGAACTCCGTCATCCCGTACACCTGCTGGAACTCGGTGTCCGGCCACGCCTGCATCGCCGCCCGCAGGACCGGCAGCGGCATGGGTGCCGCGCCGTAGCCCACGGCCTTGAGCCGGCCGAACAGCGCCATCGCCTCCGGACCCGCCGCGACGAGGGCGGCCACGACTGCCGGGACCAGGAAGGCGTGCGTCGCCCCGGCCATCATGCCGCCCGCCATGAGCGAGGCCTCGACCTCCGGGACGATGTAGCCCGGCACGCCGAGCACGGGTCCGAGCAGCGCGTACGACGTGCCGCCGACGTGGAACATCGGCATCGCGACGAGCATCATGTCGCCGTCGTCGTAGCGCGTGTCACCCGAGCCGTTCAGGCTGTGCTCGACCATCGCGGCCTGCGTGAGCTGCACGCCCTTGGGGCGTCCGGTCGTGCCGGAGCTGTACATCACGACGCACACGTCGTCCGGCTCGACCTCGGGCTGCCGCTCGGTGGGGGCACCGGCGGCCAGCCAGCCCTCGAGCTCGTCACCCTCGCCGCCGATCACGATGATCTTCTGGGCGTGCTGCAGGCGCTCGCGCACCAGGGCGAGCTGGTCGAGCAGCTGGTGCCCGACGAACACGATCGTCGCGCCGCAGTCGTTGAGCACGTACTCGAGCTCGTCGCCCGCGAGCCGCCAGTTCACGACGGTCGTGGCGGCGCCGAGGTGGCACCCGCCGAGCAGGATCTGCAGCACCGCCGGGCTGTTCTTGTCCAGGATCGCGACCCGGTCGCCGCGACGCACGCCGTCGGCCTGCAGGGCCCCGGCGGCCTGGCGGACCGAGTCGTAGGCCTCGCTCCACGTCCAGGTGCGGTCCCCGAACAGCCAGCACGGGCGGTCGGGACGTTCGGCGGCGCGGGCGGCCAGGAAGTCCGGCAGGAAGGTGGCGGGCGGGATCGTCGCGGTCATGGGGTCCCCTCGGCGGTGTGACGCGGATCACGTCAGCGTAGGGGGTCGGGGGTGCTGCCGTCACCCGTTGTCGGACGCAGTCACTCCTCCAGCAGCGACGCGATCCGGTCGAGCGTCCGCCGCATGCCGACCTTCGCGGCCGGGGCCATCGGGCTGCGCTTGAGGAAGAACCGCTGCCGATCCTTCGACACGTCCCAGGTCTCCTTGACGAGGGTCCCGCCACCCACGGGCTCGAGCTCGTAGCGCCAGACCCGGCCGCCGATGAGCCCCTTCGCGCCGGTGGTGCGCCAGGCGATCCGCCGGTCCGGCTCGAACTCCACGACCTCGTTCATCGTCCGGTAGCCGATGCCCATGTGCATCGCCATGCCGAACTTCGAGCCGAGCTCCAACGGCTGGGACGCCTCCCGGGTGCCGCGGACCGTGCCCGAGCCGTCGAGCTCGCTGTGCCGGGCCGCGTCCGACAGCAGCGCGAAGATGCGGTCGGCCGGTGCCAGGATCGTGCGCTGGACGGTGATCGTGTCGCTGGTCATGGCCCCATCTGACCGGTCGTTAGTTGGGCCCGCAACCCCAGCCCGCCTGCGGGCCGCGCCGGCGACGGTGTCCGGCCACGGCACGAGATTGGTCTGCCGCGGGGAGCGGCCCCTACACTGAAGTCGTGCCCCGCGGAGATGGACGCCTCACCCACGACCTCGATCCTCAGGACGCCGGACCCCAGGACGCATGTGGCGTCTTCGGTGTCTGGGCTCCCGGCGAGGAAGTCGCCAAGCTGACCTACTTCGGTCTGTACGCCCTGCAGCACCGCGGCCAGGAGTCGGCGGGCATCGCGGTCAGCAACGGGCGACAGATCCTCGTCTACAAGGACATGGGACTGGTGTCCCAGGTCTTCGACGAGGCCACCCTCGAGTCGCTGAAGGGTGACGTCGCGATCGGGCACGCCCGCTACTCGACCACCGGGTCGAGCGTCTGGCACAACGCGCAGCCGACGTTCCGGCCCACCGCCGTCGGCTCGGTCGCCCTCGGCCACAACGGCAACCTCACCAACACCTCCGAGCTCACCGAGCTGCTGCGCGTCCGTGACGCCGAGGCCGGGCGCGACGCCGGCAAGGCCGAGACGGCCACGTCCGACACCGCGGTCATGGCCTCGCTGCTGGCGTCCTACCCGGACCGCACCGTCGAGGAGGCCGCGCTCGAGGTGCTGCCCCAGCTGCGCGGCGCCTTCTCGCTGGTCTTCATGGACGAGGGCACGCTCTACGCCGCCCGCGACCCGCAGGGCATCCGCCCGCTCGTGCTCGGCCGCCTGGAGCGCGGCTGGGTCGTCGCGAGCGAGACCGCGGCGCTCGACATCGTCGGCGCCTCGTTCATCCGGGAGATCCAGCCCGGCGAGTTCATCGCGATCGACGCGAACGGCCTGCGCGCCGAGCGCTTCGCGAAGGCCGAGCCCAAGGGCTGCATCTTCGAGTACGTCTACCTGGCCCGCCCCGACACGACGATCTCCGACCAGCGGGTGTTCTCGGTGCGTGCCGAGATCGGTCGCCGCCTCGCCCGGGAGTTCCCGGTCGACGCCGACCTGGTCATCCCGGTGCCGGAGTCGGGCACCCCCGCCGCGATCGGCTACGCCGAGGAGTCCGGCATCCCGTTCGGGCACGGACTGGTCAAGAACTCCTACGTCGGCCGCACCTTCATCCAGCCGTCCCAGACGCTGCGCCAGCTCGGCATCCGGCTCAAGCTCAACCCGCTGCGCGACGTCATCGCCGGCAAGCGGCTCGTGGTCGTCGACGACTCGATCGTGCGCGGCAACACGCAGCGCGCGCTGGTGCGGATGCTCCGCGAGTTCGGCGCCGCCGAGGTGCACGTCCGCATCTCGTCCCCGCCGGTGAAGTGGCCGTGCTTCTACGGCATCGACTTCGCCTCGCGTGCCGAGCTCATCGCCAACGGCATCTCGGTGGACGAGATCCGTCGCTCGATCGACGCGGACTCGCTCGCGTACATCTCCCTCGACCAGCTCGTCGAGGCGACCAACGTGCCCAAGGACAATCTGTGCCGGGCCTGCTTCGACGGGATCTACCCCGTCGCACTCCCCGAGGATGACGTGATCGGCAAGCATCTCCTCGAGGTCCAGGACCAGCTGCCGCTCGAGGTCATCCAGTGAACGCCATCCCCACCAGCGGAACCCGCACCTCCTACGCCAGCGCCGGCGTCTCGATCGAGGAGGGCGACCGCGCGGTCGAGCTCATGAAGGAGTGGGTCGAGAAGGCCCGCCGGCCCGAGGTCGTCGGCGGCATCGGCGGCTTCGCCGGGTTGTTCGACGCGACCGCGCTCAAGGCGTACGACCGACCGCTGCTCGCGACCTCGGCCGACGGCGTCGGCACGAAGGTGCAGATCGCCCAGCGCATGGACAAGCACGACACGATCGGCTTCGACCTGGTCGGCATGCTCGTCGACGACCTCGTGGTCTGCGGTGCCGAGCCGTTGTTCATGACCGACTACATCGCGACCGGCAAGGTGGTGCCCGAGCGCATCGCCGACATCGTCAAGGGCATCGCGCAGGCCTGCGCGGAGTCCGGCACCGCGCTGCTCGGTGGCGAGACCGCCGAGCACCCCGGACTGCTGGGCGTCGACGAGTACGACATCGCCGGATCCACCACCGGTGTCGTGGAGGCCGATGCGCTGCTCGGCGCGGAACTCGTGCGTCCGGGTGACGTCGTGGTCGCGATGGCCTCGAGCGGCCTGCACTCCAACGGCTACTCGCTGGTGCGTCACGTGTTCTTCGACAAGGCCGGCTGGAGCCTGGACCGTGAGGTCCCCGAGTTCGGTCGCACGCTCGGCGAGGAGCTGCTCACGCCGACGCGTCTCTACACGCTGCCGTGCCTCGCGCTGGCCCGCGAGGTCGAGGTCCACGCGATGTCGCACATCACCGGTGGCGGTCTGGCAGCCAACCTCGAGCGGGTCGTGCCCAGCACCGTGTCGGTGCGGGTCGACCGGTCCACGTGGTCGCCGCAGCCCGTCTTCGGACTCGTCGGGGCGCTCGGTGACGTGGCTCAGGCCGACCTGGACCTGGCGCTCAACATGGGTGTCGGCATGGTCGCGCTGGTCGCGCCCGACGCCGCCGATGCCGCGATCAGGCTGCTGGCCGAGCGGGGCATCGACGCCTGGATCGCCGGCGACGTGGCCGATGCGGGCGTCCACGGCGAGGGTGGGACGGTCACCCTCACGGGCGCTCACGGCTGACCACACCGCAATTTCGGCCCTCTCCGGGGGGTCGATGCGGGTTTTCTTGTGACTTGTGGGTAGGCTTGCAGCACGACAAACTGACTATTTCTCTGCGAGGGGGTCGAGCCTCATGGGCCGCGGCCGTGCGAAAGCCAAACAGACCAAAGTTGCGCGCGATCTGAAGTACCGGACGCCCGACACAGACTTCAACACCTTGCAGCGGGAGCTCCATGGGGAGTCGGGGGATCCGATCCCCGAGCCCTACCGTGATCTCGAGCGCGGGGACCCAGCCGCCAGCTGATGCTGGCAGCCGGGTCTCTCGGCGCTCAGTTCCCGACGTAGATCTGGCGCAGTCGGCCGACCTCGCGCATGCGCTGCTCGGCCATGCGGTCGGCAGCGATCGACGGGGGAACGCCCTCGGTCCTGGCGTGCTCCAGCACGCCCAGGGTGGTGTCGAAGATCTTCGCTGCGCGCATCTTGGCGCGGTCGAAGTCGAAGCCCTCCAGCTCGTCGGCGACCTGGATCACGCCTCCGGCGTTGACGCAGTAGTCCGGCGCGTAGGTAATGCCGCGCTCCTCGAGCCGCTTCTCGATGCCGTCGTGCGCGAGCTGGTTGTTGGCCGCGCCGCACACGACGGTCGCGGTCAGCACCTCGATCGTCTCGTCGTTCAGGGCGCCGCCCAACGCGCACGGTGCGTAGATGTCCAGCGGCTCACGGATCAGCGCCTCGGTGTCGGCGACCGCCCGCACGGACGGGTACGTGCCCCGTAGCGCGGTGACGGCCGGCTCGTACGGATCGGTGATGACGACCTCGGCGCCCTCGTCGACGAGGTGCCCGACGAGGTGACGCCCGACCTTGCCTACGCCTGCCACGCCCACCCGCTTGCCGGCCAGCGACGTGTCGCCCCACAGGTGCTGCGCCGAGGCGCGCATGCCCTGGTAGACGCCGAAGGCGGTCAGGACCGAGGAGTCGCCCGCGCCGCCGTGCTCGACCGTGCGACCGGTGACGTAGTCGCTCTCGCGGGCGATCTGGTCCATGTCGGGGGAGAAGGTGCCGACGTCGCACGCGGTGAAGTAGCGGCCGTTGAGCGTCTGCACGAAGCGGCCGTACGCACGCAGCAGCGCCTCGGTCTTCAGGGTCGCCGGGTCGCCGATGATGACGGCCTTGCCGCCGCCCAGGTCGAGGCCCGCGAGCGCGTTCTTGTACGCCATGCCCTGCGAGAGGTTGAGGACGTCGGTGAGAGCGTCCTGCTCCGACGCGTACGGGTAGAAGCGGGTGCCGCCGAGCGCGGGGCCGAGGG
Source organism: Aeromicrobium chenweiae (assembly GCF_003065605.1). GTDB lineage: Bacteria > Actinomycetota > Actinomycetes > Propionibacteriales > Nocardioidaceae > Aeromicrobium > Aeromicrobium chenweiae. The sequence continues at coordinate 387,041 of NZ_CP026952.1, forward strand.
CCGTCGAGTAGATCGCGATGATCGCCTTGAGGCCGGTGGCCTCGTCGTGGCAGAAGACGACCTGCTCGTGCTGACTGCCGAAGGGTGAGGGATTGCTGCGAACGGTCACGGTGGTGCTCTCTGTCGTGGATGGCGGGGAGAGCGGTGGTGGGCTCCCCCAACTGGCGGCCGCGGGGTGGTGCGGCTCACACGGCTGACTCTACCTGCGCGGCACCGCAGCGCAGACCGTCCCCGACAAACGTGAGGCTTCCTTCGCATTTATGCTGGGTCGGTGAAGACGACGCCCGCGCCCAGCATCTCGTACTCGATCACGATCAGGCTGGAGGTGCCGTCCGGCGGCTCGGCGATCAGCGATCTGACCACCACCGTGGAGCGTGCCGGCGGGATCGTCACCGCCCTCGACGTGGCGGCCTCGGGCGCCGATGCGCTGCGGATCGACCTGACCTGCGCGGCCTCGGACACCGAGCACTCCGCACGGGTGGTCGACAGCCTGCGTGAGCTCAAGGACGTCGACGTGCTCAAGGTGTCCGACCGGACGTTCCTCATGCACCTGGGCGGCGTGATCGAGACCGCGACGAAGCACCCGCTGCGCAACCGCGACGACCTCTCCATGATCTACACGCCCGGTGTGGCGCGGATCTGCCAGGCGATCGTGGCCGACAAGGAGGACGCCCGCCGGCTGACCGTCAAGCGCAACAGTGTCGCGGTCGTGTCGGACGGCTCCGCGGTGCTCGGCCTCGGCAACATCGGCCCCCACGCGGCGCTGCCGGTCATGGAGGGCAAGGCGGCCCTGTTCAAGAGCTTCGCGGACATCGACGCCTGGCCGCTGGTCCTGGACACGCAGGACGTCGACCAGATCGTCGAGACCGTCGCGGCGATCTCGCCCGGCTTCGCAGGCATCAACCTCGAGGACATCTCGGCACCACGGTGCTTCGAGATCGAGGCCCGGCTGCGTGAGCGCCTCGACATCCCGGTCTTCCACGACGACCAGCACGGCACGGCCGTCGTGGTCCTCGCGGCGCTGCGCAACGCGCTGGCGGTCGTCGGCAAGGACCTGGACAAGGCCCGGATCGTGCTGGTCGGTGCCGGCGCGGCGGGCACCGCGGTCCTGAAGGTGCTGCTGCACGCGGGCGCCGTCGACGTCACCGTGTGCGACGTGCAGGGCGTGGTCCACCAGGGGCGCGAGGGGATGGACCCGTCACTGGCCTGGATCGCCGACCACACGAACGCCGCCGGACGCACGGGCACGCTGCGCGACGCCCTGCCGGGCGCTGACGTGTTCATCGGCGTCAGCGCGCCGAACCTCCTCACGGCCGAGGACGTCGAGGCGATGGCGACGGACTCCATCGTGTTCGCGCTGGCCAACCCCGACCCGGAGATCGACCCCGCGATCGCCCGCCGGCACGCGGCCGTCGTCGCCACCGGCCGGTCGGACTACCCGAACCAGATCAACAACGTGCTGGCGTTCCCCGGGATCTTCCGGGGCCTGCTCGACGCGCAGTCGCACGGCATCAGCATGGACGTGCTCATCGCCGCGGCCGAGGCCGTCGCCGGCTCGGTGGCGCCCGACGAGCTCAACGCGAACTACGTCGTCCCGAGCGTGTTCCACCCGGAGGTGCACCAGCGGGTCGCCGCAGCGGTGCGGGCCGCCGCAGTGGCCGCGGACGCGTCACAGCACCCAGAACAGGCCGACCACGGTGGGCAGGAAGGCCAGCGGGATCCACGGTGACATCAGCTTCGCGCCGAGGATGACCCGCACCACGACGTAGGTCACGACCGCGAACAGCGCGGACAGGGCGAGCAGGAGCACGGCGTCCGCGCTCCGTCCCTGCCCCTGGACGACGTGCGCGACGACGATGAGGCCCAGCACGCCGTGGATCGCGACGGAGAAGAACGCGATCGCGCCGACCCGGCGCTGCACCTTCCGGAGCGCGGCGAGCCGCTCGGCGGCGCTGGGGGTGCGAGCCGGGGTGCGGGGGGTCATGCGGTCACGCTCTCGTGGGCGGCATCGATGATGCGGTGGAGGACGGCGTTGGTCGTGGCGAGGTCGTCCGTGGACATGCCCAGGCGCTCCAGCATCGTCGTCGGGACGTCGAGGGCTCGCTGCCGGAGTGTGCGTCCCTCGTCGGTGACCCGGATCGCCAGCGTCCGCTCGTCGGACGCGGACCGGGCCCGGCTCACGAGTCCGGCGGACTCGAGACGCTTGAGCAAGGGCGACAAGGTGCCCGGGTCGAGGTGCAGGAGCTCGCTGAGGCCCTTCACGGAGATCTCGTCGTGCTGCCACAGGGCGAGCATCACGAGGTACTGCGGGTGGGTCAGGCCCAGCGGCTCGAGGACGCTGCGGTAGGAGGCGACGACCTCGCGGGACGCCACGGCGAGCGCGAAGCACACCTGTTCCTCGAGGGCGAGCGGGTCACGGGTCGGCACATGACGAGCCTACCAATGATTGGGGTACCAACTAATGTCGCGCTGGTCTCACCGTCAGCGGCCGCCGGCGCCCAGGAGCGCGTCCAGCAGGCGCACGCAGCGCTGCATCATGTCGTCGGCGGTCTCCTCGGGGTGCTCGACCCACCAGTTCATCAGGGAGTCGACCATGCCCAGCCACACCGACGTCATCGCCGAGACGTCCAGCTCATCGTCGTTCCCGGCCAGCGCCATGAGCTCGGTGACGCCCTCCTGGGCGAGCGCGCCGATGCGGTCGGTGTAGCGGGCGATCGAGTCGGCGATCGGGCCGTCGGTGGGGGCGGTGCTGTCGAAGAACAACCGCCAGAGGTGGCGCTGCGGCTGCAGGAGCGTGAACATCGCAGCCAGGGTCTCCATGCCCCGCTCCAGGCCGACGGACTCCCCACGGGCGATCCGTTCGATCTCGTCACCCAGCAGGGCACCGCCGCGGGCGAGGCACGCCTCGTAGAGGCCTTCCTTCGAGCCGAAGTAGTTGTAGATCAGCGGCTTGGAGATCCCGGCGATGTCCGCGACCGTGCCGACGGACGTGCCCGCGAACCCGTACGTGCCGAACTGCTCGGACGCGATCGACAGGATCTGCGTCTCCCGATCGAGACGGGGGACGCCCTTCGTGCCGGCATTGGGTCTGGCCACGACCGCAGTCTAGGCCGCACGCGGCCCTGTGCGCCCTCTTCCGGCCTGCGGGGCCAGTTCAGAGGCTGCGGCTCAGTCCGCCGTCCACGGGCAGCATGACGCCGGTGAGGAAGCCCGCCGCGGGGGAGAGCAGGAACGCCGCCGCGCGGCCGAACTCGTCGGGCCGGCCGTAGCGCCGCAACGGGATCATCCGCTCGTTGGCGACGCGTGCGGCGTCGGCGTCGCCGGTCGCGGCATCCAGTGTCCGGACCCGGTCGGTCGAGAGCCGTCCCGGCAGGAGGGCGTTCACCCGGATCCCGCGCGGGCCCAGCTCGTCGGCGAGATTCTTGGCCGCCATGGCCAGCCCGGGACGCAGCCCGTTCGAGATGCCGAGCCCCGGGATCGGCGACTTCGCCGAGGTCGACAGCACGAAGGCGATCGAGCCGCCCTCCCCGAGCTCCTCGGCGATGCTCGTCGCCAGCCGCAGCGCCCCGAGGAAGACCGACTCGAACGACGAGCGCCACTCCTCCTCGGTGCGGTCCAGGATCGGGCCGGCGGGCGGGCCGCCGACGCTGATGAGCGCGCCGTCGAGCCGCCCGAAGGTGGCGTCCGCCGCGGCGATCAGCTGGGCCGGCGCCGTGGCGTCCGCGTTGTCGACCGCCACGCCGATCGCCCGGGGTCCGAGTGCGTCCACCGCGCGGTCGACGGACTCCTGGCTGCGCGACGAGATGACGACGTTCGCGCCCTCCGCCACGAGCTGCTCCGCGGTGGCCAGGCCCAGCCCGCCCGAGGCGCCGGTCAGGATGTACGTGCGGTCGGTGAGGCCCAGATCCATGCCCTCACCCTACGACCGCCCACGAGTCGCGCACGGACGCCGACGAGTCGCGCACGGACGCCGACGAGTCACGCACGGAGGCCAGGGCCGGGGTCGACTCCCCCAAGCTCTCCGCTGCGCTCCGAGCAGGGGGGACCCCCAGGCCCGCCGTTTCGACCGCTGACCCCGCCCGAAGCAAAGACAAGAGGGACCCCGCAAAAACCGCGAGGTCCCTCTTGTCTTTTCTGTGGCCAGGGCCGGGGTCGAACCGGCGACCCTCCGCTTTTCAGGCGGATGCTCGTACCAACTGAGCTACCTGGCCACCGCTCGCGAACGAGCGACGACCACCTTATCGCACGTGGTCCGGGGTCAACGAACCCTGTCCGCCAAGCGCTCCAGAAGCAGCGCCTCGGCGACGCACACGCGCGTGAACTCGCCCAGGTGAAGACCCTCGTCGATGCCGTGCGCGCGGGTGTCGGGATCCTCCACACCGGTGACCAGGACGGCCGCGTCGGGGAAGATGCGGGCGAACTCCGCGATGAACGGGATCGAGCCGCCCATGCCCATGTCGACCGGCTCGGTGCCGTCCCACGCGTCGCGGAACGCCGAACGCGCGGCGTCGTAGGCCGGGCCGTCGGCGTCGACCGTGAACGGCTCACCGATCTCACCGCGCTCGACCGTCACCCGGGCACCGAACGGGGCATGACGCAGCAGGTGAGCCTCGAGCGCGTCGAGATGCGCCGTGGCGTCGCCGCCGGGCGCGACCCGCATGCTGATCATGGCGCGTGCGCTCGGTGCGAGGGTGTTGGACGCCGTCGCGACCGGCGTGGCGTCCAGGCCCACGACGCTCACCGCGGGCTCGGCCCAGAGCCGCTGGACGATCGAGCCGCGACCGATCTGGCCGACGCCGGGCAGCACCGACGACTCCTCACGGAAACGGTCCTCGGGGTACTCGATGTCCGCAGCGGTGCCGTGGTGCAGCCCCTCGACCGCGACGGAACCCTCGTCGTCGTGCAGCGTCGCGAGGAGCCGGCACATCGTCGTGAGCGCGTCCGGGACCACTCCGCCCCAGATGCCCGAGTGCACGGCGTGCCCGAGGGTCTCGACGGTGACGACGCAGTCGGCCAGGCCGCGCAGCGTGACGGTCAGCGCCGGGACGCCGATGGCCCAGTTGGCCGAGTCCGCGATGACGATCGCGTCCGCGGTCAGCTCGTCGCGGTGCTGCTCGAGCAGGGCGACGAGGCTCGGCGAGCCGGACTCCTCCTCGCCCTCGACGAACACGGTGACGCCGACCGGCGGATTGCCGTCGTGCGCGCGGAACGCGGCGAGATGGGCCGCGAGGCCGGCCTTGTCGTCCGCGGCTCCGCGGGCGTGGAGGCGGTCTCCCCGCCGGGTCGGCTCAAACGGCGGGGACGTCCAGAGCGCCGGATCACCCGTCGGCTGGACGTCGTGGTGCGCGTACAGCAGCACCGTGGGGGCGCCGGGAGGCGCGGGGTGGTGCGCGATGACGGCAGGCGCACCGCCTGCCTCGACGATCTGGGTCCGGGCGAACCCGGCCTCCCGCAGCAGGCGCTCGACCTCGGTGGCCGAGCGGCGCACGTCGTCGCGGTGCTCGGGCTGCGCCCAGATGGACGGGATGCGGACGAGGGACTCGAGATCGTCGAGCACCGAGGGGAGGACGTCGTGGACGCGCGAGGTGAGATCGGCCATGACGTCAAGCCTGCCACGCGACCCCGTCGGGGGTCGCGTGGCAGCAGGCGTCAGGCGGTGAGGACCGCGTCGTCCGCCGAGATGCGCGGCAGGCGGTCCAACCACGCGTTCTCACCCGGGTGCCCGATGTTGATGACGAGCTGGGTGCGCCACGACGTGCCGGGGAAGAACTCGGCGTCGATGCCCGCGGCGTCGAACCCGCCCATCGGGCCGGCGGTCAGTCCTGCGGCGCGGACGCCCACGATGAAGTACCCGGTCTGCAGGGCGGTGTTGTAGCGCGCGATGTCGGCGCGGCTCGCCGCGTCGCCGGCGAACATGTCACCAGCGGTGGGGTTGTGCGGGAAGTGCTGCGCCATCGAGGTGTGGAAGTCGACGTCGGCGGCGACGACCGCCACGACAGGAGCGCTCGCGGTCTTGGCACGGTTGCCCTCGGCCATCAGCGGCAGGAGGCGGTCACGGCCGGCGCCCTGCTCCACCAGCAGCAGGCGCATCGGCTGAATGTTCATCATCGTCGGGCCGTACTTGACGAGCTCGAAGACCTCGCGGACCTGGTCGAGCTTGACGGGCTCGTCGCTGAAGGTGTTCGCCGAGCGGGCCTCGCGGAACAGCAGGTCGAGGCTCTCGTCGGGAAGGGCGAACGTGGAGGTGGGGAAAGAAGTCATGTCCGACTCAACCACCCGCGGGAAAAGAAAAATCCCACGACCCCCCGGAGGGGATCGTGGGCTTTCTCACTTCTCTCACATGGCGACCCCGACCGGACTCGAACCGGCGACCTCCGCCGTGACAGGGCGGCGCGCTAACCAACTGCGCCACGGGGCCATGTGTTGCGGTTAACCGCGAACGCAACTGTAACGCACGCCCCCCGCGACGAACAAAACGGGTCAGGTGCGATCGGTTCCGGCGGTGTCCGCACCCTGCGGTCCCGCGGAATTCGGGTCGTCCGGCGCGGACGGCTCATCGGTCACGCGCGTCGACATGGAGTCATCGAGGCGATGCGGCCGGTTGGCCGCGGCGCCGGCCCCCTGGCGTGCCGTCCGCACCCAGAGGGCGCCTCCCAGCAGCAGCACGACGAGGGCGATCAGCAGCCACTTCATCAACATGGTCCTCTCGTTGGCGCAGACCAGCTCACGGTTCCTGCGCTTCGGCGTACTGCATCTTCTGTCGTTCCGGGGCATATGTCCAGAGTGTGAATGCCCCGAGGACGCCGGTGCGGGTCCGTTTCCATGGACGCATGTTCGTACGCCGTCCCACCGCTGCACCCCTGTCGCTCGCCGATCTCGCGGCCCTCACCCAGGAGGTCGCCGACGACGTCCGTGCGGGCCTCCACGAGGTCCACGCCGACGCCGAGAGCCGCTGGCACGTGCGGCTGCGCTGCGACGACCAGGTCGACGTGTGGCTGATCAGCTGGACCGAGGACCAGGGGACGCAGCTGCACGACCACGCGTACTCGCCGCCGCTGACCCGGAGGAGCTACTACGACGTCGAGGGCCACCAGCTCACCCGGCTCGCGTCGGTCTGGACCGACAACCCCGAGGCGCCGGCACCGGAGCTGCGGGCCGCCTCGTGAGCGCGGGATTCGCCTCCGTCGACGACCTGCTCGCGTCCGCCCGGGCGGGCCTGACCCGGCGGGAACCCCAGGAGGCCTACCGCCGGACGCTGACCGGAGCCCTCGTCGTCGACATCCGTCCGGCCTGGCAGCGCGAGGCGGACGGGGAGATCCCCGGTTCTGTCATCGTCGAGCGCAATCATCTGGAGTGGCGTCTTCATCCGACGTCGGGGGCGAGCCTGCCCCTGGCGGCGGTGGGGCAGGAGTGGATCGTCGTGTGCACCGAGGGCTACACCTCGTCGCTCGCGGCCTCCGCCCTGGTGTCGCTGGGCCTTCCTGCCAGCGACGTCGTCGGCGGCATTCATGCCTGGCGTGCCGCCGGTCTGCCCGTGGTGCCGGGGCCGACCCCGGTCGAGCACCGGGTGCGGCACCACCCCTGACGTCCTGGGACCCCGTCGCACCTGTGATTGCCGCGGCGGGGTGATCACGCAACACTGGCTGCACCCTTTCCCTGCCTACCTACTGTCCCGACGTCCCCTCGTCGAGCGCGGAGGACCGCATGATCGAGTACCGCACCGTCGGCAAGACCTTCGCCGACGGGACAGAGGCCGTGGGCAGCTTCAGCCTGGTCCTGCCGTCCAGGACGACGACCGTGCTCGTCGGCTCCTCCGGCTGCGGCAAGACGACGCTGCTGCGCATGGTCAACCGGATGGTCGACCCGACCCGCGGACAGGTGCTCATCGACGACGTGGACGTCGCGACCCGCAACCGGGTCGAGCTGCGCCGCCGCATCGGCTACGTCATGCAGGAGGCGGGCCTGCTGCCGCACCGCAAGGTCATCGACAACGTCGCGACCGTCCTGCGGCTCAATGGCGTCGATCGCAAGCAGGCGCGCGAGCGCTCGTACGCCGTCATGGAGACCGTCGGGCTGGACGCCTCGCTGGCCACGAAGTACCCCGCACAGCTGTCCGGCGGCCAGCAGCAGCGCGTCGGCGTGGCCCGCGCCCTCGTGACCGATCCCAACATCCTGCTGATGGACGAGCCGTTCGGCGCTGTCGACCCGATCGTCCGCGAGGAGCTGCAGGCCGAGCTGCTGCGCCTGCAGCGCGAGCTCGACAAGACCATCGTTTTCGTCACCCACGACGTCGACGAGGCGTTCCTGCTGGGCGACCAGGTCGTCATCTTGAAGAAGGGTGGCGTGGTCGCCCAGGTCGGTGCGCCCGCCGACATCCTCGCGCGGCCGGCCGACGACTTCGTCCGCAGCTTCGTGGGGCTCGACAAGGGGCACCGCCGCCTGCACGTCGAGGAGCGCGACGGCGCCCGCATCGTCGTGGACGGCAGCGGCAAGGCTGCCGGAGTGCTCGACCGATGAGATGGGTCCGCGACAACACCGACAAGATCGGCGACCTGCTGGTCAGCCACCTGTGGCTCAGCGTCGTGCCGATCGTGCTGGGCTTCGCCATCGCGCTTCCGATCGGCTGGTTCGCGAGTCGGCACCCACGCCTCAAGGGAGTCCTGCTGACATTCGCGGGCGTGCTCTACACGATCCCGTCGCTGGCGTTCTTCCTCATCCTCCCGAGCATCATCGGCACCGGCTTCCTGTCCCCGTTGAACGTCGTCGTGGCGCTGACGGTCTACGCGGTCGCGATCATGGTGCGATCGGCCACGGACGCCTTCGAGTCCGTCTCGCCCGCCGTGCTCGACGCGGCCACCGCCACGGGTTTCGCCCCCGCCGGGCGCGCGTTCCTCGTGGAGCTGCCGCTGGCAGGTCCCGTCCTCGTCGCGGGGCTGCGGGTCGTGGCGGTCAGCACCGTGAGCCTGGTCAGCGTCGGTGCCCTGACCGGCGTCAGCAATCTCGGCTCCCTGTTCACCGAGGGCTACCGCACCGACAACGACGCCGAGATCCTGACCGGTGTCGTGGGGATCGTCGCGATCGCCCTGCTGCTCGACGCGCTGATCGTCGTGGCCGGGCGGGTCCTGCTGCCCTGGAACCGGGGCCCGCGCAGCTCCGTGCGCAGCCCGGTCTCGCCGATGATGTCGTTCGCCCAGCACCTGCGAGGTGGACGCGCATGAGCGTCCTCTCGGACACGATCGAGTGGTTGGGCGACTCCGCACACTGGTCGGGCGACGACGGGGTGCCGCACCGGCTGGTGCAGCACCTGGGCTACACGTCGCTGACCGTGGCGATCGCCGCCGCCATCGCGATCCCGATCGGCCTGTGGATCGGCCACACCGGGCGCCTGCGGGGCCTCGCCGTGGTCAGCTCGGGGGCGCTGCGGGCACTGCCGACGCTCGGGGTGCTGACCTACGCGTCGCTGTTCACCGGCATCGGCATCAAGGCCGCGATCTTCACGCTCGTGCTGCTGGCGATCCCGCCCCTGCTGGCCGGCGCCTACTCGGGTCTGGAGTCGGTCGACCGCCGCACGGTCGACGCGGCCCGCGCGATGGGGATGACCGAGCTGCAGATCCTGACCAGGGTCGAGGTCCCGCTGGCGCTGCCGATCATCATCGGAGGCCTGCGGTCCGCGACCCTGCAGGTCGTCGCGACGGCGACGGTCGCGGCGTACATCCCGGGCCCCGGCGGCCTGGGCCGCTACCTGATCGACGGCCTCGCCCTCAACGACTACCCCCAGGTCGTGGCCGGCTCGATCGTCGTCATCGTGCTCGCACTCGTCCTCGACGGAATCTTCGTCCTGCTCCAGCGGTTGGTACTCCGTAACCGTCCAGCCACCGTCCGCATCGCCGCTTGACCTCACCCCCAAGGAGACCCATGTCCATCACCAAGCTCGCAGCGGGCCTAGCGGCCGCTTCGCTCGCCCTCGCCCTGTCCGCCTGCGGCGGCGACCCCACGTCCGACGACTCGGCGAAGTCCGCCGGCGACACCATCACGGTCGGCTCGGCCGCGTTCCCCGAGAACGAGATCATCGCCGAGATCTACGCCCAGGCGCTCGAGGCCAAGGGCGTCAAGGTCAAGAAGAAGCTCAACATCGGTGCCCGCGAGGTCTACATCCCGGCCCTGGAGAAGGGCGAGATCGATCTGCTGCCCGAGTACTCCGGCAACCTGCTGGCCTACTTCGACAAGGATGCGACGGCGACGTCGCCCGAGCAGGTCGAGGACGCGCTCGAGGACGCCCTGCCGAAGACGCTGGAGGTGCTGGACGCGGCACCGGCGCAGGACAAGGACTCGCTCAACGTCACCTCCGAGTACGCGGCGAAGAACAACCTCAAGACCATTGCGGACCTCAAGAACGTGGGCGACTTCAAGCTGGGCGCGAACCCGGAGTTCAAGGAGCGCAAGTACGGCATCCCCGGGCTCGAGTCGGTCTACGGTCTCACCGACGTCGAGTTCGTCCCGATCAGCGACGGCGGAGGTCCCAAGACGCTCAAGTCGCTGCTCGACGACGACATCCAGGTCGCTGACATCTACTCCACGACCCCGTCGATCCTGGCCAACAAGCTGGTGACCCTCGAGGATCCCAAGAACCTGATTGCCGCGCAGAACGTCGTGCCGCTGATCAACGAGAAGAAGGCCACGGACACCGTCGAGGACGTCCTCGACGAGGTCTCGAAGGCACTCACGACCGAGGACCTGCTCGACCTGAACACCAAGAACCAGGGCCCCGACAAGGTGGCCCCGGACGTGCTCGCGAAGCAGTGGCTGACCGAGAAGGGCCTCATCTAGCCGCCCCTGACGCTGGGCCTGACGTTCTTGCAGACACGCCGGCGGCGTGTCCGCAGAAACGTCAGGCCCAGCGGTCAGACGGTGACGAGCTCGGTCGCGTGCTCGTCCTCGCGGCTCGCGACCCTGCCCAGGCCCTGCAGGCGGCCCTTGAACCCCAGGAGCAGCGCTGGCAGCAGCACGAGCCGCACCAGGGTGGCGTCCAGGAGGATGGCCACCGAGAGCCCGACGCCCATCTGCTTCATCTCCAGCATGTCGAGCGACGCGAAGACCGCGAAGACCGACACCATGACGGCGGCGGCGCTCGTGACGACCCCGGCCGTCTCGCGGATGCCGAACTCGACGGCCTGCTCGAACGGCAGCCCGCGTCGCAGCCCCTCGCGGACCCGGGTCATCACGAAGACGTGGTAGTCCATCGACAGCCCGACGAGCACCACGAAGCAGAACAGCGGGATCCAGTCGACGACGAACCCGGACGACGTGTAGCCGAGCAGGCCGTCGGCCCAGGAGTGCTGGAACACCAGCGTCAGGACGCCGAACGCGGCACCGACCGAGAGCAGGTTCAGCGCGGTCGTCAGCAGCGCCAGGGTCACGCTGCGGAACGTCCAGGTGATCATCAGCATCGTCAGGACCAGCACGAAGCCGATGACGAGCGGGAGCCGGGAGGCCTGGTGCTCGTAGTCGTACGACTCGGCGACGCCACCGCCCACGGCCGTGGTCACCCCGTCGATGTCGCCGACCGCGCGCGGGACGATGCTGTTGCGCAGGCGCTCGATGGTCTTCTCGTTGCGGACGTCTCCCTCGGGGTGGGGAGCGTACATCGACAGCACCGCGGTGCGGCCGTCGGCCGAGACCTGTGCCGGTTGGCCGGCGGGGACCGCGAGGCCCTGCTCCGCGGACGCGGACTCGACGTCGGCGAGCGCCGCCCGGACCGCGCCGGCATCCGTCGCGGTGGCGACGACCTCGACCATGGGGCGCTGCGACGGGAAGCTCTCCTGCGCCCGCTGGTACGCCTGTACCGCGGGGATGTCCTGCGGGAGCGTGTCGACCGTCGACTCGTGCGTGGACATGCCCAGCGCGGGGACCGCCAGGGCCAGCAGCGCGCCGCCGGCCACCAGTGCCGAGACGAACGGCCTGCGGATCACGGGACGGATGAGGCGGCCGCTGATCCCGCCGGTGCCGATGCGACGGTTGAGCCGCCACAGCAGAGGGATGCGGGGACGGTCGACGAAGCGTCCGAGCGTGGCCAGCACGGCCGGCAGGACGGTGAGCGACCCGATGACGGCGACCAGCACGACCAGGATCGAGCCGGTGGCGAGTGCGCTGAAGACGGCCTCGCCCGACAGGAACAGCCCGGCCATCGCGACCATCACCGCGAAGCCCGAGACGACCACCGCGCGTCCGGACGTCGCGGCGGCGATCTCGATCGCGTCGATCGTGGACCGGCCGCGGGCGCGTTCCTCCCGCTCGCGCTTGAGGTAGAACAGCGAGTAGTCGACGCCCACCGCCATGCCGATCAGCAGCACGACGTTGGAGACCGAACCGGCGTCGGGGACGAGGTGGGAGACCGGGGCGTAGAACCCGAGTGCCGTCAGGACGGACGTGATCGCGAGCAGCACGGGGATGCCGGCCGCGACGAACGCGCCGAACGCGACGAGCAGGATCAGGAACGTGATCGGCAGGCTCATCATCTCGGCGGACGCGAGGTCCTCACCGACCTTGTCGTTGATGCCGGCGCTGAGGGAGGCCTCACCGGCCTGCTGGACGTCGAGCTGTGGGTTCGCCTCCTGCACCGCGGCGGTGGCGTCTATCAGCCCGTCGACGTTCTCGGTGGCTGCATCGGTGTCACCGCTCATGGTGATGGGGACCAGGACCGCATCCTGCTTCGCCGCCACGACGGGCTCGCCGACGGAGGCGACACCTGTGACGTCCTTCGCCGCTGCTGCGACCTGTCCCGCGACGGCGCGGGCGCCATCGACGTCCAGCGTGCCCTTCGGCGCCGTGATGAGGACGGACTCGGTCGGGCTCGCCGTCAGTCCTGCGTCGGCGATCATGGCCGAGGCGCGCCCGGACTCGCCGATGCGGAAGTCGGCGTCGGTGACCTTCTCGGTGGTCATCGAGGAGGACAGGGCGAGCGCCGTGGCCACGAAGGCGACCCACAGGCCGATCGCGCGCCAGGGATGAAGAGCGCTCCAGCGAGCGATGCTCACGGTGGGAGATCTGCGGGACATGGTCGTGCCTTTCGAGGAGGAGGTGGAACCGCTCCAGCCTCGCGATTCCCGGCCCGCGGCACGATGGGGCCAGGACCCGTCCTGGAGGTGGGTCCAGGCCCACTGACGAGCCGTCGCGGATGGGGCAGGATCGAGGCAGCGATCCTTCGAGGGAGCCGCTTCCCCTCCCGAAAGGCCTGCCCGGCATGAGCACGACCGTCGACCTGACCAGGCCCGTGAAGGGCGAAGGCTTCCGTGGAGGTCTGCGCAGGCGGCTGGCGCTGACCGGGTGGTCGGTCGTCTACATCTGCCTGGCGGTGCCGGCCGTCGTGCTGCTGTGTGCGCTGACCGCCGGCCTCGGCGTCGCCGTCGTCGGCGTCGGCCTGCTGGTGCTGCTGGTGTTCGTCCCCCTCACCGCGCAGCTGACGAACGTCCACCGCCGGGTGTCCGGACGGATCCTCGGCCAGCGCATCGAGAGCCCGTACGTCCGGGGGCATGGCGGGCCGCGGGCTGCCCTCGCGAGGTGGGCCGGCGACCCGGCGCGGTGGCGTGACTTCGCGTGGACGTATGTGTCGGTGTGCATCGGCTGGGCCATGGCCTGGCTCGGGCTCGGACTGGCGCTCGCGGTGGTCTGGTACGCGATCTTCCCGTTCCTGTTCGCGATCACGCCCGACGGCACCTTCGACACCGACTACGGCCTGTTCGTGCTCGACACCCAGGCCGAGGCGTTCCTGGAGTGGGTGCTGATGCTGGTCGCCTTCGGCCTCTGGTGGGGGCTGGAACCGCTCGTCGTCCGGTGGCGTGCGTTGCTGGACCGGGTCCTGCTGTCCCCCTCACGGGGCGCGCTGGAGCGTCGTGTCGCGGAGGTGTCGCAGTCCCGGGCCGAGACCATCGACCACTCGGCGGCCGAGCTGCGACGCATCGAGCGGGACCTTCACGACGGCGCCCAGGCGCGGCTGGTCGCCCTGGGGATGAACCTGGGGCTGGCCGAGGAGCTGATCGACAAGGACCCCGAGGCCGCCGGTCGTCTGCTCGCGGAGGCGCGGACCGTCACCACCAGCGCGCTGGGTGACCTGCGCTCGGTCGTGCGGGGCATCCACCCGCCGGTCCTGGCCGACCGCGGCCTGGCCGGGGCGGTCCAGGCCCTCGCCCTCGACATGCCCCTCCCGGTGGCCGTGACGATCGTGCTGCCCGGGCGGCCGCCGGCACCGGTCGAGTCGGCCGCGTACTTCGCGACCAGCGAGCTGCTGGCCAACATCGGCAAGCACTCGGGCGCCCGGCGGGCGTCGATCGACGTCTCCCACGACGGCCACGTCCTGAAGGTCGTCGTCGAGGACGACGGGGCGGGGGGCGCCTCGCCCGAGCGCGGATCGGGACTGGCAGGGGTGGCTCGCCGACTGTCCGCGTTCGACGGCACGATGGACCTCGTCAGTCCCGCTGGGGGACCGACCGTGGTCACCCTGGAGATTCCGTGCGCGTTGTCATCGCCGAAGACCTCGCCCTCCTCCGGGACGGCCTGACGCGGCTGCTGCAGGCGTACGACTTCGAGGTCGTCGCCGCCGTCGACGACGCGGTGACGCTCGGCGACGCCCTCCGGACGCACCGGCCGGACATCGCGGTGGTCGACGTCCGCATGCCGCCGACGTTCACCGACGAGGGGTTGCGGGCGGCGATCTCCGCACGTGAGGAACGGCCGGGGATGCCCGTTCTGGTGCTCTCGCAGTACGTCGAGCAGCTCTACGCGCGCGAGCTGCTGGGCAGCGGGGACGGCGCGGTGGGCTACCTGCTGAAGGACCGGGTCGCCGACGTGTCGACGTTCGTCGAGGCCGTCCGGACCGTCGCGGCGGGCGGGACGGTCCTCGACCCGGAGGTGGTGTCGGCCCTCATCGCGCGGGCCCCGACCGACAGCCCCGTGTCCCGGCTGACCGACCGCGAGCGGGAGGTGCTCGGCCTCATGGCGCAGGGGCGCTCCAACGCCGCGATCGCTGCGGCTCTGTTCGTCACCGAGAAGGCCATCAGCAAGCACTCGAGCAACATCTTCATGAAGCTCGACCTCCACCCGGACGACGACAGCGCCAACCGCCGGGTCATGGCCGTCATCGCGTACCTGCAGTCCTGACCACTCGACGCTGGGCCTGACGTTCTTGCAGACACGCCGCCGGCGTGTCCGCAGAAACGTCAGACCCAGCGGGGTGGCGGGGCGGGCGGGGGACTGGCATGCTCGGCGCACCCAGCTCCCACGGAGGTACAGATGCCCGTCGTCGAGGCCAACCGTGCCCGGATCTTCGTCGAGGACACCGGCGCGCCCGCAGGTCGGCCGGACGCCCCGGCGATCGTCTTCGGCCACGGCCTGCTGTTCAGCGGACGCATGTTCGCCGCCCAGGTCGAGCGGCTGCGTGACCGGTACCGGTGCGTGACGATCGACTGGCGTGGTCAGGGCAGGTCGCCCGCGGCCGACGGGGGCTACGACATGGACACCCTCACGGAGGACGCCGTTGCCGTGATCGAGGCCCTCGGGGTCGGGCCGGTGCACTTCGTCGGTCTGTCGATGGGCGGGTTCGTGGGGATGCGACTCGGCGCCCGCCGTCCCGACCTCATCCGCTCGCTCGTCCTGCTCGACACCAGCGCCGGCCCGGAGGACCCCGAGAAGGTCTCGCAGTACCGGCTGCTCGCGACGGTCTACGGCGTCGTCGGCCTCTCGCCGGTGCGTGGCCGGGTGGAGCCCATCATGTTCGGCCCCACGTTCCTCGCGTCGTCCGCCGCGAGGCGCGACACCGACGCCTGGGTCGCGGACGTCAAGGCGTGCCGCCGCTCGGGCGTCAAGCAGGCGATCCGCGGCGTCACTGACCGGGAGCCCGTCCTCGCCGAGCTCGACCGCATCACCGCTCCGACTCTCGTCGCCGTGGGCGACGAGGACGTCGCGACGCCGCCGGCCAAGGCCGAGGTCATCGCGGGGGCGATCGCCGGGGCGCGGCTGGAGATCGTCACGGGCAGCGGGCACTCCAGCACGATCGAGCAGCCCGAGCGGCTCGCCGACCTCATCGAGGACTTCGTCGACGCCCACTAGCTACAACTAGCCCGCGTCGCGGTTCAGGCGGGCGGCACGAAGATCCACGGCTCCCGCGGGATGCGGTCGATCGAGAACCCG
This sequence comes from Aeromicrobium chenweiae, assembly GCF_003065605.1. Taxonomy (GTDB): domain Bacteria; phylum Actinomycetota; class Actinomycetes; order Propionibacteriales; family Nocardioidaceae; genus Aeromicrobium; species Aeromicrobium chenweiae. Next base: position 403,223 of record NZ_CP026952.1, read on the forward strand.
TCCAGGAGGTCGGCGGCCGTGGAGCCCGTCAGGCCGAGCGAGGCCGCAACCATGCCGAACGCCGCCGGGCCGATCTCGCGCAGGGTGACCGCGCCGTCGCGCTTCGCGAGGCGCCGTCCTGCCGTGTTGAGCGCGAGCGGCACGTGGACGTACGTCGGCGGCACCGCGCCCAGCAGGGTCGCGAGGTACGCCTGCCGCGGTGCCGAGCTCAGCAGGTCGTCACCGCGGACGACCTGGTCGATGCCCTGCTGTGCGTCGTCCACCACGACGGCGAGGTTGTAGGCGACGGCGCCGTCCCCTCGGCGCAGCACGAAGTCGTCCACGACCCCTTCGTACGACCCGTGCAGCTCGTCCTCGATCGTGAAGGTCGAGGTCCCGGCACGCAGACGCAGCGCCGCGGGCCGCAGCGCGCGGCGTTCCTCCCGCTCGGCGTCGGTGAGGTCACGGCAGGTGCCGGGGTAGGCGCCCGGCGGGGCGTGCGGCGCGGACGGCGCCTCGAGGATCTCCCGGCGGGTGCAGAAGCACTCGAACAGCAGCCCGCGGCCGCCCAAGGAGGCGAGCGCCGCGTCGTAGAACCGCGCCCGCTCGGACTGCCGCACCACCGGGCCGTCCCAGTCGAGCCCCATCGCGGCGAGGTCGGCGAGCTGCCGCTCCTCGGCCCCGGGCCGGACCCGGTCCAGGTCCTCGACGCGCAGCACGAACTCGCGGCCCGTCGATCGCGCGCACAGCCAGGCGAGCAGCGCCGTGCGGAGGTTCCCGACGTGCAGGTCCCCCGAGGGGGACGGGGCGAATCGACCGGCTCCCATCGTCAGGTGAGGGGCTTCTCGTAGGACCGGTAGACCTCGTCGAGCTGGTAGCCGTGCCGGACGTAGACCGCCTGGGCGCGCTCGTTGGCGTGCGCGGTGCTGAGCCCGACCGACACCGCACCGGCGTCCGCGGCCAGCGCGGCCACCGTGTGCAGCAGCTCGTCGGCGGCGCCGGTGCCGCGGGCGTGCTCGACGACGAAGAGATCGTTCAGCACCCAGACGGGCGCCAGCCGGGTCGAGGAGAACGTCGGGTAGACCTGCGCGAACCCGACCACCTCGTCCTCGTCGACCGCGAGCAGGACGACGGACTCGCCCCGGGCGAGCCGTGCGGCGAGGAACGCTTCGGCTGCCGCGACATCGTTGGGCTCGCCGTGGAACTCGCGGTAGGCCGCGAAGAGCTGGGCGGCCTCGAGGACGTCCTCGAGCGTCGCGCGGATGACGGTCACCGCACCAGCGTGCCACGCGGGCCGCGAACGGGCCGGTCGTGCCGGCGCATGATCCGTCGCAGGGGTGGGTACGTCCTCGGTCCGACCCTTCAGGAGGAGTGCCATGACCGTGCTGCCTGACGAACCCGTCGACCCCGACGACATCGACCCGGAGGACCCGTTCGCCGTCGAGCCGGACGCCGAGCCCGAGGTGCCACCGGACCCGGATCGGATCGTCCCGCTGCCCGCGGACGATCCCGCAGAGCCGCTGTAGGTCACCGTCTCCCCGTCGTCGCCGGGGGACGACGGCCCGTGCTGCGGCTCCCGGCAGGACTCGGCATAATCGGGCGCGAGCGTGAACGAGCCGCGAACCGGCTGCGGAACACGGCAGGGACAGTCCGGACGGGAGCAGGGAGCGGATGCGACACACGTTCACGACGACCGAGGTGGGCCGTGACCTGGCCGAGGTCGACTGGGCGTCCACCCCGCTCGGGCCGCCGGACGACTGGCCGCAGAGCCTGAAGACGGCCGTGCGGACGCTGCTCACCACCAAGTTCTCGATGTGGATGGCGTGGGGGCCAGACCTCACGTTCCTGTGCAACGACTCGTACCGGCGGCAGACCCTCGGCACGAAGTACCCGTGGGCCCTCGGCCGTCCGGCGAGCGAGGTCTGGTCGGAGATCTGGGACGACATCGGGCCCCGGATCGAGACGGTGATGAGCACGGGCGTCGCCACGTGGGACGAGTCGCTGCTGCTCCTGCTCGAGCGCAGCGGATTCGTCGAGGAGACCTATCACACGTTCTCCTACAGCCCGCTCGCAGCGGATGACGGACACGTCGAGGGCATGCTCTGCGTCGTCAGCGAGGTCACCGAGCAGACGATCTCGACCCGGCGGATGACCACGCTGCGTGACCTGGCTGCGCGGACGGCCGGCCAGCTCACCGAGAGCGAGGCGATCGCGGCGGCCGGGGAGCAGGTCGAGGCCGATCCGCTCTCCCTCCCGTTCGCGCTCGTCTACGTGCTGGACGCGGAGGGTGGACGATTCACGCGTGCCTGCGCCGCCGGCGTCGGTGACGACCACCCGCTGGCACCGTGCGGGATCGACGTGGACGCCGCCGCGGCGCCGTGGCCGATCGACGCGGCCCTGGCGGGCAGGGAGGTGCTGGTCGACCTGACGACGCTTCCCCACGAGCCACCGCGCGCCCCGTGGGGTGCCCCGACCACGCGGGCACTCATGGTGCCGTTGGCCGGAGCCGCCTCGCACCAGCCGTACGGGTTCCTGGTCGCGGGCCTGAGCCCGTACCGTCCGGTCGACGAGGCCTACACCGGGTTCGTCGACTTGTTCGCCGGGCAGCTGGCCGCGTCGATCACGGCGGCCCGGACCTTCGCCGGGGAGAAGCGGCGGGCCGAGATGCTGACCCGGCTCGACCAGGCCAAGACCGACTTCTTCACGAACGTCAGCCACGAGTTCCGCACCCCGCTGACCCTGCTGCTGGGCCCGGCGGCGGACGCGCTCAGCGATCCCTCGTTGCCGCCGGAGGACCCTCAGCGCACACGCTTCGAGATCATCCACCGCAACGGGCAGCGGCTGCTGCAGCTCGTCAACAACCTGCTCGACTTCGCCCGCCTCGAGGCGGACGGCATCGTCTCGCACTTCGAGTCGGTGGACCTCGCCCGCCTCACCGAGCCCCTGGTCACGATGTTCGACTCCGCCGCCACGCAGGCGGGGCTGGAGCTGACGTACCGCGGCGAGGAGATGTCCGTCGACAGCTACGTCGACGTCGAGCACTGGTCCAAGATCGTGCTGAACCTGTTGTCGAACGCCTTCAAGTTCACCTTCTCCGGTGGCATCACGGTGACGCTGCGCGAGGAGGACGGACACGCGGTGCTGACGGTCGCCGACACCGGCGGCGGCATCGCCGAGCAGGAGCTGGCGCACCTCTTCCAGCGTTTCCACCGCGTCCGCGGCGCCGCCTCCAGGACGCACGAGGGCTCCGGCGTGGGCCTGGCGCTCGTGTCCGAGCTGGCCCGGTTGCACGGTGGCGACGTGGGCGTGTCAAGCACGGAGGGCCTCGGCACGACCATGACCGTCCGCATCCCGCTCGGTCGAGCCCACCTGCCGGCTGAGGCGATCGTCGAGTCCAGCTCCGCGGAGGCAGCCGTGCCACGGCGGGCCGACGTCGTCTCGGACGCGTGGCGCTGGCTCGACCCGGTGCGTGACGCCGTGGCCGGGCCGGCCGGACGCTCGCACGAGGACGTCGCACGCGTCCTGGTGGTCGACGACAACGTGGACATGCGGCGCTACGTCGCGGGACTGCTGGCCCAGGACTACGACGTCACGATGGCTGCCGACGGGCTCGACGCGCTGGAGCGCATCGCCGAGACGGTGCCGGACCTGATCATCACCGACGTCATGATGCCCCGCCTCGACGGTTTCCAGCTGCTGGCCAAGCTGCAGGCGGATGCGCGCACCACGAGCGTCCCGGTCATCATGCTGAGCGCTCGGGCCGGTGAGGAGGGCACCGTCGAGGGCCTCGAGGCGGGTGCCGCCGACTACCTGGTCAAGCCGTTCGCCGCGCGCGAGCTGCTGGCGCGGGTGCGGGTCAACCTCGAGCTCGACCGGGTCCGCCGGGTGCGCGCCACCCTGGAGCGCAGCGAGGCCCTGCTCGACCAGGCCCAACGGCTCGCGAAGGTGGGCAGCTGGGAGGCCGACCTGGTGTCCAGGACCGTGACCGGCTCGGAGGAGCTGCTGCGTCTGACCGGGTTGTCCCGCCAGGAGTTCGAGGAGATGGGCTGGCCCGGCGTCATCTCGGGTGTCGTGCACCCCGACGACGCGACCCGCGTCAACGCGACCCTGCAGCACCTCTCGGTCGGTGACGTCATGGCGTACGACATGCGCATCCTGACGCCCGAGGGTGTCGAGCGGCTCGTGACCGTCCGTGCCGCCCTGCTCGGTGACGAGACGGGCCGGCCTCGCACGCTGCAGGGCTCGATGCAGGACGTCACCGAGCAGCGGGAGGCCGAGCAGACGATGTCCGCGGCCCGCGCCCGCGAGGAGGCCGCCCACCGCGAGCACGCGATCGCCGAGGAGCTGCAGCGGAGCCTGCTGCCCGCCGAGACGTTCGACCTCGAGCACCTCGACGTCGCGACGTACTACCGGGCGGGCGTCGAGGGGACGTACGTGGGCGGCGACTGGTACGACATCATCGAGCTCGGCGGCGAACGGACGGCCTTCGTGATGGGGGACGTCATGGGGCGCGGTGTCCGCGCGGCGTCCGTCATGGGACAGCTCCGGTCGGCCGTCCGGGCCTTCGCCACCCTGGACCTGCCCCCTGACGAGGTCATGCGACACCTCGACGTCCTGGTGCAGGACCTGTCCGGTGACCAGATCGTCACGTGCGTCTACGGCGTGTTCGACCCCGAGGACGAGACGCTTCGCTACGCCAACGCGGGGCACCTGCCACCGCTGGTCGCGGACCGCGACGGCCGGCTGCGGCGCCTGACGGCCGGTGGCCCCCCGCTCGGCGCCGGCTACGGCGACGAGGGGACCACCGAGGTCCCGCTGGCCACCGGCGCGACGATCGTCTTCTACACCGACGGGCTGGTCGAGCACCGCGGGCGTGACATCGACGACGGGATCCGCGCGCTGGAGCGCGAGGTCGTCTGGCGGGCCGGCACCCCGCTCGCCGAGATGCCCGAGGCCATCGTGGGTGCGCTGCTCCCCGAGGGCCCGGACGACGACGTCGCGATGCTGGTCGCCCGGGTCACCTCCCGCATGGAGACCGCGGACCTGTCGATGCACCGCGACACCGGCCGTGCCACGGTGGCGGAGGCGCGACAGTTCGTGGTGGAACGGCTGAACCGCTGGCTCGTCCCCGAGCCGGTGACTCGTGACCTCGCCCTCATCACCAGCGAGCTGGTGACGAATGCGATGGTGCACGGCGGACCGCCCGTCCAGCTGCGTCTGGTCCGTTCCGGCGCGCAGGTGAGGGTGGAGGTGCAGGACGACGCGGGGGAGCTGCCGATGACCCGCGAGCCCGCCCAGACCGACGAGCACGGACGCGGCCTCCAGATCGTCGACGCCCTGTCCGACGAGTGGGGCACCAGCGGCACCGACAGGGGCAAGACCGTGTGGAGCGTGCGGGCCTGGCGGCCCGACGACCGAGGAGGAGCATGACCGAGCTGACGTTCACGACAGATGACCAGCAGGAGCGGACGGTCCTGTCCGTCGCCGGGGAGATCGACATGCAGACGTCGGTGGAGCTGCGCTCCCAGGTGGACACCCTGGACGTCTCCCACCGCACGCTGGTGCTGGACCTGAGCGGCGTGACGTTCGTCGACTCGAGCGGGCTCGGCTCGCTGCTGGGCGTCAAGAAGCAGCAGGAGCGTGCCGGTGGCCGGCTCCTGCTGGCGAGGGTCTCGCCGCCGGTGGCCCGCATCATCGAGATCACCCGGATGGACCGGGTGTTCGACACCGTCGAGGACTGATCGTCCCGACGACGGCTCAGCGGCGGACCTTCACGACCAAGCGGGGCTTGGGAGGCATCCGGCGCAGGGTCGCCCGCGGCCCCTCGACCGTGCAGTGCAGGTCGGCGACGCGTCCGGCCAGTGTCGCCAGGATCGCGACGGTGAGATCCTCACCCGGGCAGCGATGACCGGTCGCGGCGGACCCGCCGCCCTGGGGGACCAGGTTGTACGGCGTCACGGGTGTGTGGTCGAACCGGCCCGGGTCGAAGGCTTCGGGATCGCGCCAGATCCGCGGATCGTGGTTCGTGCCCCACACGTCGAGAACGAGGAGCGTGCCCTTCTCGATCGTCGCGCCCTGCCACTCCAGGTCACGGGTGGCGCGGGTCGCCAGGAACGGGACGAACGGGTACGTACGGCGCACCTCCTGGGCGACGCCCATCGCCGAGACGCGGTGGGACCGCAGGTCGTCGCGGCTGGCCGGGTTCACGTCCAGCGCCTCGAACAGTCCCGCGACGAGCCAGCTGACGGCCACGAGGGGGCGGAGCAGGTTGATCACCTCGACGGCCGCGGTATGGGCGGGAAGCAGCTCACCCTCGGTGTCGCGGTGGTGTGACCAGGCGTCCAAGGGGGTCGTGACCGTCGCGCCCGCCCCGCGGGACTCCTCCACCAACGGCTCCACCCACGCCTCGGTCCGCCGGCGGGCCCGGCGTGCGGCGACCTGTCTCAGGTTGGGCCCACCGAAGCCGTCGACCATGGCCAGCATGTCGCGCGCCCGGCCGGCGGCCTGGTCGGGCTCGAGGGCGATGCCGACCCAGTCGCATCCTGATTCCAGCAGCATCGCGCCGACCTGCTCGAACACGTCGACGCGTCCGGACCAGCGGGGTGCCCGCTCGTCCCAGCGACGGGCGACCGCATCCGCGACGTCACGCACGGACACCGGCCCGATCAGCTCGTTGAAGGTGGCCTTGCGGTGGGTGTGGGCGTCGCCGTCCAGCATGTGCACGGGCCCCTTGCCGAACAGCGGTCCCACGAGGGCGGTCGGGAGCGCGGACGAGCGCTCGGTGTCCGGGCACTCGTAGAAGAACTGGGCGGCGGACGCGCCGCGGATCGCCGTGACCCGCTCGTGGAGCAGGCGCGTCTGGACGATCTCCGAGCCTGCCCTTCGGCGCATCGTCTCCCAGAAGCGGTAGCCGTTCCGCAGCAGCACGAGCGACTGGTCGCGCTGGAGGCTGTCGGGGCTCATGGTCCTCAGGTGCCCCGCCGCAGCGCGTTCATGCACCGGCCGCTTGGACCGAGGTGATCCCGGGTACACCAGGCGCGGGTGCTGATCCGCCCACCCATCCGGCAGGACTGAGGAGGAACCATGACCGAGATGCCTGACTTCCCGGACCCGAACACCGGGGCGCAGCCCGACCCCACCCCGGGAGCGCCCGAGCCGCCTGAGGAGCCCGAGGAGTTCCCGTTGGACGACGACGGAGACCTCGTCTCGGACCCCGATTGAGGCGCCCTGAGGCCGATTCGCGGGGCCTGATTCAAGCCCGGACGTCGGGGTACACGGCGGCGGAGTGCAGAAGGTCGCTCCACCTCGCCCACGAGAAGGACGTCATGCTGCACTCGGCCACTCACGAGACCCGATCCGCCACCCCCACGGGGTCGTCGGCCGTCCGCATCGCGTCGATCCCGTCGTCGCACGTGTACGTCCGGCACCTGTCGTCGGCCGGTGACGACGACGCGGGCATCGAGCGGCTGCCCGACCCGCGTCCCCCGGGAAGCGCCCCGGAGGCGTCCCAGTGGTGGCCCCCGGTGATGCTCGACCCCGACTGGATCTCCCGCCACGCCGACGACTTCGACGTCCTGCACCTGCACTTCGGCTTCGACGCGTCCTCGCCCGAGCAGCTGCGCGAGGTCGTGGCGGCCCTGCGCTCGAACGGCAAGCCCTTCGTCTTCACGGTGCACGACCTGCGCAACCCGCACCACACGGACCGGCGGGCGCACGATGCGCAGCTCGACGTGCTGGTCCCGGCGGCGGACGAGCTCGTCACGCTCACGTCGGGCGCGGCAGCCGAGATCCGTCGACGCTGGGGACGGTCGGCGACCGTCATCCCGCACCCGCACGTCGTAGAGCTGGACGTCGCTGCCCGGATCCGCCGGGAGCGGGCCGGCCGCACGGGCGAGTTCCGCCTCGGCGTCCACCTCAAGAGCCTGCGGGCGTGCATGGACGCCGAGGCGGTCGTCCCCGCCCTCGTGAGAGCTGCGCGCGAGCTGCCGGACGCGGTGCTGCAGGTCAACGGCCACCGGGACGTCCTCGAGCCCGGTGGGGCCCGCTTCGACGCCCGGCTGGCCGCGATGCTCACCGACCTCGGTGACGAGATCGATCTGCGCGTCCACGACTTCTTCTCCGACGCCGACCTGTGGACCTACCTCGGCAGCCTCGACGTCTCGGTGCTGCCGTACCGTCACGGGACGCACTCGGGCTGGCTCGAGGCCTGCCGGGACCTGGGGACCGATGTCATCGCCCCCAGCTGCGGGTTCTACGCCGACCAGGCGCCGGTGCACACGTACCGCATGGACGAGACGACCTTCGACGCCGACGACCTCGTGCGCGCCGTCCGCGAGGCCCAGGACCGGCCGTCGCCGCTGCTGGACCTGGGGGAGCGGGACCGCCAGCGAGCGGACGTGGCCGAGGCCCACCGCGCGCTCTACACGCGGCTCGTCCGCCCATGAGGATCTGCCTGATCGCGTCGAGCCGGTTCCCGGTGGGTGAGCCGTTCCACGGCGGCATGGAGGCCCACACGGCGCTGCTCGCCGAGCACCTCATGGGGCGTGGACACCGCGTCAGCGTCTTCGCGGCGCCGGGTTCCGACCCCCGCCTGCACGTCGAGGAGCTCGCCATCGTCCCGTTCGAGCCGAGCCCGGCCGCACGGCGTGACGTGGGGGCCATGCCGGAGGTCTGGATGGCTGAGCACCATGCGTACCTCGGCCTGATGATGGAGCTCGCGCGGACCGGCAAGGACCGCTTCGACGTCATCCACAACAACTCCCTGCACCACCTCCCGATCGCGATGGCCGAGCTGGTCGACCTGCCGATGGTGTCGACGCTGCACACCCCTCCGGTGCCCTGGCTGGAGTCCGCGCTCATGGTGACCCGGACGCCCACGAGGTTCGTGGCGGTGAGCCGGCACACGGCCAGCGCGTGGGCACACGCCGTGGCGGCCGAGGTGGTCCTCAACGGCATCGACACCACGCGCTGGACACCCGGACCGGGCGGTGCCCGTGCGGTCTGGACGGGACGCATCGTGCCGGAGAAGGCTCCCCACCTCGCGGTGCGCGCAGCGCTGGCGGCCGGCCTCGACGTCGACGTCGCCGGCCCCCGCCAGGACGAGACGTACTTCGCCCGGGAGATCGAGCCCTTGCTGGGCGACCGGGTCCGCTACGTCGGGCACCTCGGCACGACCGAGCTGGTGGATCTGGTCGGACGAGCTGCGGTCGCGGTCGTCTCACCGGTGTGGGACGAGCCGTACGGGCTGGTCGCCGCCGAGGCCATGGCGTGCGGGACTCCCGTCGCGGCGTTCCGGCGCGGTGCGCTCCCGGAGATCGTGACCAGCTGCACCGGGGCGCTGGCGACCCCGGACGACGTGGGGGCGCTGGCGATCGCGATCGGGCAGGCCAGCGTGCTGGACCGGGCGGACGTGCGCAAGCACGCCGTGCGCCACCTGGGTGCCGAGCGCATGGTCTCGGCGTACGAGGACGTGTACGAGCGCGCGGCCGGGGGGCGTGCCGCATGATCGGCTACTACGTGCACCACCACGGGCGCGGACACCTGCACCGGGCCATGTCCGTCGCGGCGGCAACCGACACGGTCGTGGTCGGCATGAGCTCATTGCCCCGCCCGCCCGAGTGGACGGGGCCCTGGCTCGAGCTGCCGCGCGACGACGAGGGTCCCGCGCCGGTCGACGCCAGCGCCCGCGGCCGCCTGCACTGGGTCCCGGAGATGGACGCCGGTCTGTCCGCGCGCATGGCCGAGATCTCCGCGTGGATAGCCCACGTCGAGCCGGCCCTCATGGTGGTGGACATCTCGGTCGAGGTCTCGCTGCTGGCCCGCCTGCACGGGACGCCGGTCGTCACGACGGTCCTGCCCGGGGACCGTCGCGACTCGGCCCACGACCTCGTCCACTCGGTGGCCCGGCGGGTGGTCGCTGCCTGGCCGTCCGACGTCCTTGGCATGGTCGACGGGCTCGAAGCCCACCACGACCGCCTGACCTGCGTCGGCGGCCTCTCCCGGTTCGACGGGCGGGAGGTCGTCTCGCGCCCGCACGACGGGGAGCGGCGCGTGCTCGTGCTGGCGGGTGCGGGGGACGAGGGAGCGGACGCGTGGGACCTCGCTGCTGCTCGCGCGGCGACACCCGGCTGGACGTGGGACGTCCTGGGTCCCGGCGCGGGCTGGGTCGACGACCCGTGGGAGGCGCTCTGCGCGGCGGACGTCGTCGTGACGCACGCGGGCCAGAACGCGATCGCCGAGGTGGCGGCGGCCCGGCGTCCCGCGATCGTCGTGCCCCGACCGCGACCGTTCGGCGAGCAGGACTCGATGGCCGCGGCCCTCGCGGCGGACGACCGCTTCCCGGTGAGCGTGTTCCCCGAGGGGATCCCCACGTCGGGCTGGAGCGAGCTGCTGGAGCGGACCGCCGCCCTGGACGGCTCCGGCTGGTCCGCGTGGAGCGACGGCAAGGGCGCCGCTCGCATGGGCCAGGTCATCGCCGAGGAGCTCGCACGCGCGCCGATGGGCCGCCACTGATGCTTGCCGTCATCACGATCGTGCACGGTCGGCACGATCATCTCGCGCTGCAGCAGGCCGGGCTCCACCGCTCGACGCACCGACCGGACCTCCACGTCGTGGTCGCGATGGACGACCTCGCCCTGGAGGAGGACCTGGACCCGGTCCCGTGGCCCCGCCGGATCGTCCATCTCGCGCGATCGGGCCGCCACCTGCCGCTCGCCCGCGCCCGCAACATCGGCGCCCAGACCGCGATCGCCGCGGGAGCGACGACGTTGGTGTTCCTCGACGTCGACTGCGTCCCGGCGGAGCCCCTGCTGGCGGCCTACGCCGCGGCCGCGACGCACGCCGTCACCTGCCGGGACCTGCTGTGCGGCCCGGTCACGTACCTGCCGCCGCCTCCCGCGGGCGGGTACGACCTGACGGACCTCGACTCGCTCGCGGAGCCGCACGCGGCGCGCCCGGCGCCACCGGCCGGCACGGTCGAGCGGACCCGCCACGGCTACGAGCTGTTCTGGTCGCTGTCCTTCGCCCTGTCCCACGAGGCCTGGTACGACATCGGCGGCTTCGACGAGGCGTACGTCGGCTACGGGGGAGAGGACACCGACTTCGCCCGTCGCGCCGAGGGTCTCGGCACGGCGCTGACGTGGGTCGGCGACGCCCGGGCGTTCCACCAGCATCATCCCGTGAGCACGCCACCGGTCGAGCACGTCGAGGACGTGGTGCGCAACGCGACGCTGTTCCACGAGCGCTGGGGGGAGTGGCCGATGACCGGCTGGCTCACCGCGTTCGAGGAGCGCGGCCTGGTGCGTCGACGGGCCGACGGATCGTACGGGGACGTGCGGTGAGGCGTGGGACGGGTACGGTCGAAGGACATGACTCGAGGGAGGTTCTGGCATGGCGGAGACTCACGAGCGACTGATCGCCCGCCTGGCCGCGGTCCTGTCCGACCTCCACGACATGGAGCCCGGTGCCGAACGTCTGTGCGAGGCCGGACGACGCATGCTCGACGCCGACGGTGCGGCGCTGACGGTCATGACCCCGAGCCGGACCCTCGTGGTCCTGGCGGCGACGGACCCGCTCGCGAGCAAGCTCGAGGACGTGCAGGACGTCGTGGGCGAGGGCCCGACGAAGGACGCCTACCGCGAGAACCTCGTCCAGCTGGCGGACTTCTCGCCCGGTCACGAGGCCAGGTGGCCGCTGATGCACGAGCACGGCCGGCGGCTGGGTTTCAGCGGCCGCGTCGTGACGCTGCCCTTGAAACCGTACGGTGACCCGGTCGGGGCGCTGCTGGTGTACGGCTCGGGCGAGAGCTTCTGGGTCGATCCCGTGACGGCGGAGTTCCTCGGTGTCGCGATGGGAGCCGCACTGGTGCAGGACCCGCGACTGGCCCCGGAGCGGCAGGCCGGGACGGAGGCGTGGTCCTCGCGCGCCCAGGTCCATCAGGCGACCGGCATGATCATCTCCCAGGTCGGCGTACGTCCGGAGGACGCGATGGCGCTGCTTCGCGGTCAGGCGTTCGCCAACGAGTCCACGCTTCTCGAGGTCGCCCAAGAGGTCATCGAGCGGCAGATCGACTTCCGACACTTCACGATCGAGGGTGACTGACCGATGGATGCCGCTCGCGCCGCCCTGGCACTGGCCGACGCCTCGTCGTCGATGACCCGCACCCACGACACCACGGGTGCCCTCATCGACCTGCTGACCCACTGCGAGGCCGGACTCGACGTCGACGCCAGCGGGATCCTCCTCGGGGTCCACGACGGAGCCCTGGAGCTGCTGGTGACCTCCAGCCACGCGGCAGCAGAGCTGGAGATGTACCAGCTGAACGACGGCGAGGGGCCGTGCCTCGAGGCACACGCGACCGGTGAGTCGGTCGACGAGCACTCCAAGGAGACCCTGGTGCACCGCTGGCCGCAGTTCGGGCAGGCGATGATCGATGCGGGCTTCGAGTCGGTGCACGCTCTCCCGCTGCGGATCAACACGTCCTCTGTCGGCGCAATAGGGCTGTTCCGGAGGTCCGGCCGCCCGAGGTTCACGACGACCGAGGGAACGGTCGCTCGCGCGTTCGCCGACATCGCGTCCATGCTCCTGATCCAGCACGGTGACGTCTCCCCCGAGGAGCTGGCCCAGCGGGTCCAGGAGGCGCTCGGCGAGCGGGTCGTCATCGAGCAGGCCAAGGGAGTGCTGGCCGACCGGCACGGCCTCTCCATGCCTGACGCCTACGAGCGCCTCGTGCACGACGCCCACGACGAGGGGGAGAGCCTCACGGGGTGGGCGGGCCGTGTCGTGCGCGACTCCCAGACGCCCCGCTGACGCCGTGCTCTCGTTCCCGCAGGACCCCATGCTGGCCCGGCACGTCTCGGCGCTGCCCGAGCAGGGCGCGTTGCCGGGTGGATGCGCGTACGAGCCCAAGTTCGACGGCTACCGCGCGCTCCTGTTCGTCGACGACGACGGGTGCCGCGTCCAGTCGCGGCGGGGCCACGACATCACCGACGCCTTCGACGACGTGGCCGCCGCGGCCACGGAGCAGCTGCCGGCCGGTCTGGTCGTCGACGGCGAGCTCGTCGTGTGGTCCGACGGCTCGCTCGACTTCGGTGAGCTCCAACGGCGTCTCGGTCGAGGCAGCAACCACGGGTTCCGGCGCCGACCCGCCTCGTTCGTGGCCTTCGACGTGCTCGCGGTCGCCGGCATCGACATCCGGTCGCGAACCCTGGCGGTGCGCCGGGAGCTGCTCGAGACGGTGCTGGACGACCCGGACGGCGCGATCCAGCTGTCCCCGCAGACCACCGACGTCGAGCAGGCCCGCGAGTGGCTCGAGGACTACGTCGCGGCTGACGTCGGCATCGAGGGGCTCGTGGTCAAGGGCCTCGGCACGACGTACCGAGGCGGTGCCCGCGACTGGCTGAAGTACCGGGTGCGCGACACCGCCGAGGCCGTCGTCGGGGCCGTGGCCGGACCGCCCGAGGCCCCCGAGCATCTCGTCCTGGGACGTCTCGACGAGTCCGGGGAGCTGCAGATGGTCGGGACGACGACCCAGCTCAGCCCCCAGCTGCGCTCAGGCCTGGACGGGCTGCTGGACCAGGCCGACGACACGCACCCGTGGCGCGACGGCGGGGCGACGGGCACGCGGTGGGGAAGGGGTGACCAGCGACCGGTCACCCTGGTCGCACCGACGCTCGTGGTGGAGGTGTCGGTCGACAGCTCGACGGACCGCGGCAGGTGGCGGCACCCCGCACGCCTCGTGCGTCCGCGACCTGATCTCAGCCTGGGCGAGATCCCCCGCGCATAGACTGGGATCACCGACGGAAGCAGGGATCCCCATGGACGTGGCACGCAAGCTCGCGGACATGGCCCTGGAGCTCGAGCAGGACGGCCACCCCGGCACGATGCTCCACCGGGTGTCCGAGCACGCCGTCGCGCTGCTGGGAGCCGACGACGCAGGGATCATGCGCATCGCGTCCCGGTCGCAGGTCGAGACCCCCGCCGCCACGAGCGGACGGGTGGACCGGGCGCACCAGCTGCAGGCCGAGCTGGACGAGGGCCCCTGCCTCGACGCGATCACCGGCCACGCCACCTATGTGATGACCGATGTCGAGCGCGACGGTCGCTGGCCGGCTTGGGGCCCCGCGGCGGCCGCCATCGGCATCCACAGCGCGGTCGGCGTACGACTGGCGACCCGCGACAGGGGGTTCGGCTCGCTCAACATCTACGCCGACCGGCCCGACGCGTTCGCGCCGGCCGACGCCGAGGTCGCGGAGATGCTGGCGGCGCACGCAACGGCAGCGTTCGCGGCGGCCGAACGGGCCGAGGGGCTCACGACGGCGCTGGACACACGGACCACGATCGGCCAGGCCCAAGGCATCGTGATGGAGAAGTTCAGCGTCGACGCGCAGGCCGCGTTCGAGTTCCTCCGCCGGATCTCGCAGCATGAGAACCGCCGCCTCGCCGCAGTGGCGGAGGCCATCGTCGTCCAGCGTGAGGCCAACACCCGCGCGGAGTGACGCGAGCCCGGGTTACGTGGGGCCGGCGTGGGTACGTGGGTGGCTCACGACGAGAGGAACCACCATGAGCGAGACGCCCATCGAGCCGGATCCGCAGCCCGGAGCGGACGAGGGACAGGGGGACGACTTCGACCCCGTCCAGACCGGTGAGGAGCCCGCCACCGGGCCCGAGGCGCCCGTCCCGCCCGGCGGCGAGGACTTCGCCGACCAGCCGGGCAGCTGAGCTGCCCCCGGCCGACTGGCCGGACATCGCACCGTCACGACCCCGGACCACGCGTCCGGGGTCGTGCCGGTTGGGTCACTGCTGGGCCGAACGGCGGTTGAAACCGCGACAGTCGGGCACCACTGCTGTGACGCGAGGCAGGCGCGAGCCGCCCGCGCACACCGACATCCGCCCGAATCACGAGAGGCACCACATGAAGGCACTGACCTGGCAGGGCAAGCAGAACGTGAGCGTGGAGACCGTTCCGGACCCGAAGATCATCGAGCCGGACGACATCATCATCGAGGTGACGACGTCGGGTCTGTGCGGCTCCGACCTGCACCTGTACGACCCGTTGGGACCCTTCCTGCACCCCGGTGACGTCCTGGGTCACGAGCCCATGGGTCGCGTGGTGGAGCGGGGATCGGACATCACGAACCTCCAGCTCGGCGACCGCGTCGTCATCCCGTTCCAGATCGCGTGCGGCTCGTGCTTCATGTGCGAGCGCGGTCTGCAGACGCAGTGCGAGACGACACAGGTCCGCGAGTACGGCATGGGCGCCGCCCTGTACGGCTACACCGATCTCTACGGCGCGGTGCCCGGCGGCCAGGCGGAGTTCCTGCGGGTGCCGCACGGCAACTACAACCCGATCAAGGTCGAGGAGGGGCCGAGCGACGACCGCTTCGTCTACCTCTCCGACGTGGCTCCGACGGCCTGGCAGGGCATCGAGTACTCGGGCATCCAGGCCGGCGAGACGCTCGTCATCGTCGGGCTGGGACCGATCGGTGAGATGGCCGCCCGGATCGCGCTGCTGCGCGACGTCCGGGTCATCGGCGTCGACCTGGTCCCCGAGCGCCTCGCCCGCTCGGCGTCCTTGGGGGTCGAGACCATCAACCTCAAGGACGGCGACCCCGTCGCGGCGATCCTCGACAAGACGTCGGGCCGCGGAGCCGATGCGGTCATGGAGGCCGTCGGCATGGAGGCACACGGCTCCGGCGTCGCGGAGGCCGCGCAGAAGGTCGTCGGCCTGCTGCCGAAGGCGTTGTCCCGCCCCGTGATGACCCACGCGAGCACCGATCGGCTGGCAGCGCTCAACCTGGCGTTCCAGGCCGTCCGTCGTGGTGGCACGGTGTCGATCAGCGGTGTCTACGCAGGAGCCGCGGACCCGCTGTCGATGCAGATGATCTTCGACAAGCAGCTCACGCTGCGCATGGGCCAGGCCAACGTGAAGCGCTGGCAGGACGACCTGCTGCCGCTCGCGATGGACGACGCGGACCCGCTGGGACTCGAGACGTTCGCGACCCACCATGTGCCGCTCGACGACGCCGCGGCCGCGTACGCGATGTTCCAGAAGAAGGAAGACGGCGCGATCAAGGTGCTCTTCCAGCCCTGATCCGTACGCCCGAAGCTGCCTCCCGTCGCGTCAGTCGCGGTGGGAGGCAGCGGTGCGTTCGAGGATGTCGTCCACGACTGCACGCAGGTCCAGGTCCGGCCCTGCGGCCTGGCGCTGCCGCTGCGCGCCGGTGCCGTCGGCCAGGAGGCGGGCGATGCCGTCCTCCACGAGCTCGAGGTCGCCGGCCTCCCGGAGCGCCGGGGTGACGAAGGCGACCAGCGCAGCGAGCGCGTCCGCCGCAGGCACCAGTGCGGCCGTGGATGGATCGAGGAGAGAGCCGGCCAGGCCGTGGCGGCGGGCCTGCCAACGGGCGGCGCGGAGCAGGTCGACGCGCCATGGCGCGACCGGGGCGCCGGCACGCCATGCCTCGGCGCAGGTCTCGACCAGCCCGCGGCACACGGCTGCGACGAGCGCGGTGTCCCGCAGGTCCGTGCAGATGTCCGCGACGCGGATCTCTACGGTGGGGAAGCCGCGCGACAGCCGGGCGTCGAAGTAGAGCATGCCGTCGTCGAGCGCGGCTCCGGAGGCGACGATCGCGGCGACGGCCCGCTCGTAGCCGGCCGCGTCGCCGAACGGCTCGACCGGCCCGGCGGACGGCCACGAGTCCCAGATCTCCGCGCGCCAGCTCGCGTACGACGTGTCGATGCCGAGGTCGAACGGTGAGCCGGCGGACATCGCGAGGACCAACGGGAGCCAGGGCCGCATCCGGTCCACCACGCCGACGCCCTCCTCGTCGTCCGCGATGTCGACGTGCACGTGCGTGCCGCACGCGAGCGCCTCCCGCCCCACGCGGCCGAACCGCGCCATCATCTGGGCATATCGCTTCTTGGGGGTGAGCTCGCCCTCGTCGTCGGGCAGGATCGGGGTCGGCATGGCGGCCAGCCGCGCGCCGACCCCCTCCGCCGCCTTCGCAGCACCCCGACGCGCCTCCCGCAGGTCCGCCAGGACGTCCGCGACCCGCACGTGCGGGTCGGACTGCGTCTCCACCTGCTGCAGGAACAGCTCCTGCTCGATGGTGTCCTCCGACGGGGCCTGGGCGACGGCCCGGTGGGACGAGGCGACCAGCTGCCCGGTCCCGGGATCCACCAGGAACATCTCTTCCTCGACTGCCAGCTTGCGCACGACCACGGGACCCATCGTGTCGGTCGCCCGCCGGGACGGCAACACGGGTGGGGTGATGTCGATCATCGGGCGGCGAACCGCTTCAGGTGACGGGTTCGGGGCACCCCGAGGTCGACTCGTCGACGGAAAGGACCCACGTGCCCAGGACGACCGCGGGAACGGTCCGGATCGGCATCTCCGGATGGACCTATCCGCCGTGGCGCGGGGTGTTCTACCCGCCGGGCCTTCGGCAGAAGGACGAGCTCGAGCACGTCGCCGAACGACTGTCCAGCGTCGAGATCAACGGCTCCTTCTACTCGCTGCAGCGTCCCGACAGCTACCGCGGCTGGCGCGAGCGCACCCCGGAGGGGTTCGTCTTCGCCGTGAAGGGTGGGCGCTTCATCACCCACATGAAGAAGCTCGGCGACGTCGAGCAGCCGCTGGCGAACTTCTTCGCCTCGGGACCGCTCGCCCTCGGCGACAAGCTCGGTCCGGTGCTGTGGCAGCTGCCACCGAACCTCGGGTTCGACCCGGCGCGGCTCGCGCACTTCTTCGACCTGCTCCCACGCACGACGACGGCTGCCGCCCAGCTGGCGGCGCAGCACGACGAGCGGGTCGCGGGCCGGTCGTGGACCGAGACGGACGCCGACCGCGAGGTCCGGCACGCTCTGGAGGTGCGGCACGACTCGTACCTGAGCCCGGCCTTCCTCGACCTGCTGCGGGAGCACGGGATCGCCGTGGTCGTGGCGGACACGGCGGGTCGCTGGCCGTTGCTGAAGGAGGTGACGACGGACTTCGCGTACGTCCGCCTGCACGGCGACACCGAGCTCTACACGAGCGGCTACGGGCCGGACGCGCTCGACGAGTGGGCCGCGTTGATGCGGGGATGGGCCGAGGCGGGCACGGACGTCTACGCGTACTTCGACAACGACGTGAAGGTGCGGGCCCCGTTCGACGCGCTCGCGCTCGCCGAGCGGCTGGCCGATCTGCAGCCCCAGGGGCCACCCGAGGTCACGTGGGGGAGTTCATCTTCCCGTGCAGCTTCGCCGTGAGGGAGTCCGGCAGCAGCGCCGAGAGCGCAGCCTGGAGGGCGTTCATGCGGGTGCCCGGCACGACGTGGTCGCGTCCCGCCAGCATCGCGTCGACGCCCTCACGTGCGACCTGCTCTGCGCTGTCCTTGTGACCCTCGTCGATGTGCGTGCCGTCCAGGCCCGCACGGTCGAAGAACTCGGTGTCGGTGGGCCCCGGCATGAGGGCGGTGACCGTCACGCCGGAGTCCGCGAGCTCCTGCCTGAGCCCCTCGGCGAAGGACTGCACGAACGACTTGGACGCCGCGTAGGTCGTGTTCAGAGGACCGGGCATCTGGGACGCGATCGACGACGTGAACAGCAGCCGTCCGTCGCCCTCGGCCACCATCCGCTCGGCCAGCTCCTTGCCCAGGTGCACCGTCGACGTGACGTTGAGCGCCACCAGTCGCAGGTGGGCGTCCAGGTCGGTGTCCACCAGCGGTCCCCCGACGCCGATGCCGGCATTGATCGCGGCGACGGCCGGCCGTCGGGGGTCCGCGTCGAGCGCGGCGAGGGTCGCCTCGTTGCCCGCGGTCGTCGCGAGGTCTGCCTGCACGGCCCGGGCCGAGGTGATCGCGTCGAGCTCGCGGGCCACGTCGTGGATGGCGTCGTCCTCGGCCACGACCACCAGGTCGTAGCCACGCTCGGCGAGCTCGCGGGCGAGCTCCCGGCCGATCCCGGAGGATGCGCCTGTCACGAGTCCGAGCGGCCGGGCGAGTGTCGGGGTGGGGTCGTCCATGTCGTCAGCTCCTGTGTCGATTTGCCGGGGACGTACCCCCGTCCGGACGACTGATACCGCGCCTCTCGTTGGTCACCGGGGCACCGCGAGACAGTACGATCGCCGTGTGTCCGACCTGACGTACCGCCAGATGCGGGCCCTCGAGGTCGGTGTGACCCAGATGATGCAGACGATCACCCGCCTGCAGGACGATGGCTGGGTCCTGCTGCAGGACTACGTCTCGATGCGGGGCAAGAAGGTCCGCCTGGTGTTCGGCAAGGCGGAGGGCTCGGTCCGGGACGGATGACCGGAGCCCACACCTGAAGGGGCGGACCGTTCGGTCTGCGTAAGCCCGGGGTCCGCCCTCTTCGTGGTGAGTCGTCCGGATCCCGCCGCCCAGGGTTTCCCCTCGGGTTCGGGTCTCTCGAACACCATGTCTTTACCCACCGTGCGGGTCGCTCAAACACGACGTCGTGCCCCGAGGGCCGTGACGCTGGTCACCCATCCGGTCCCAGGCTGTTTCCCGGCGGACAGGCCGGGTATCGAAAGGGGGCAGGACCTTCCTGCGTGACACCGGGCGTCGAGCGTCGCCCCGAACCCCAGGGGGACCACGATGAGCGCAGCCGAGGCACGCGACCGCACAGCGATCGACCCCGACGACGACCGCAAGCCCGAATCGCCCGCGGACCTGCACAAGAGGTCCTGGATCTACGTCGCCAAGAAGACTCTCCGGGAGTTCTCGAAGGACCAGTGCACCGACCTGGCGGCCGCGCTGACCTACTACGCGGTGCTGGCCCTGTTCCCCGCGCTCCTCGCGCTGGTCTCGTTGCTCGGCGTGTTCGGCCAGGGTCAGAGCACGGTCGACTCGCTGCTGAAGATCGTCGACCAGATCGGTCCCTCCTCGGCGGTCGACACCCTCCGGCCGACCATCGAGCGGCTGACGAGCTCTCAGGGGGCCGGCCTCGCTCTGGTCATCGGCGTCCTCGGAGCGCTGTGGTCCGCGTCCGGCTACGTCGGGGCGTTCGGTCGGGCGATGAACCGGGTCTACGAGATCGGCGAGGGGCGCCCCATCTGGAAGCTGCGTCCCATCCAGCTCCTCGTGACCCTGGTCGCGATCATCCTGGTCGCGATCGCCGCGCTCGCGCTCGTGCTGACCGGCCCGGTCGCCGAGGCCGTGGGCGATCAGATCGGGCTGGGCTCGACGGCGATCCTCGTGTGGGACATCGCCAAGTGGCCGGTCGTCCTGCTGATCGTCGTGATCATCGTCGCCGTGCTGTACTACGCCACCCCGAACATCAAGCAGCCGAAGTTCCGTTGGATCAGCGTCGGCGCGGTCTTCGCGATCGTCACGTGGATCGTGGCATCGGCACTGTTCGGTCTCTACGTCGCGACCTTCGCGAGCTACGACAAGACGTACGGCTCGCTGGCCGGGGTCATCGTGTTCCTGCTGTGGTTGTGGATCACCAACCTGGCGCTCCTCTTCGGCGGCGAGCTCGACGCCGAGCTCGAGCGGGGCCGACAGCTCCAGGCGGGCATCGCCGCGGAGGAGACGATCCAGCTGCCGCCGCGCGACACCCGGAACATCGAGAAGGCGGAGAAGAAGCACCAGTCCGACGTCGCCGACGCCCGCGAGATCCGCTCGGACGCCGGACGCGACGAGGACACCCGCGACTGAGCCGCCGGCCCGAACGGGACGACGGGCGGTTGCGCCCCGGCACACCGGGGTACAGGCCGCGCATGATCGCTTCCAGCACTCGGCGGGCAGCTCATCCCGTCACGACCCACGACCTCCTGCGCGACCGGAGCGTCCGATGAAGCCGGCCACGAGCTCGACGACCTCGTTGTGGCTGGACCGTCCCGAGCCGATCGCGGACGAGCCCCTGCCGGCCGGCGACCATCTCGACGACATCGTCGTCGGTGCAGGCATCACCGGCCTGACCACGGCGCTGCTGCTCGCACGGGCAGGCCGGCGGGTCGCGGTGCTCGAGGCGGGAGTGGTCGGTTCGCTCGCATCGGGCAACACCACGGCCAAGGTCTCGCTGCTGCAGGGCACCAAGATGTCGACGATGCTGCGGTACCAGTCGCAGGACGTCGCGCGTGCGTACATCGAGGGCAGCCTCGAGGGACAGCAGTGGATGCTGCGCTTCTGCGACGACCACGACGTGCCCTACCAGGTGCGGGACGCGGTGACGTACGCGTCGTCGCCCGAGCAGGCGGCCACGGTCACCCAGGAGCTGGAGGCGACCCAGGCCGTCGGGCTGCCCACCTTCGCGATGGCGAACCTCGACGTCCCGTTCCCGAGCTTCGGCGCGGTCGTGCTGCGCGACCAGGCGCAGATCGACCCCCTCGACCTGCTCTCCGCGCTCGTCGAGCAGATCCGCTCCCACGGCGGATCGGTGCACCAGGGCGTACGCGTCATGGACGTGTCGTGGTCCGGTCGGCGCACCGTGACGCTGGAGGACGGTTCGACGCTGCACGCCGACACGGTGGTGCTCGCCACCGGCTACCCGATCCTGGACCGGAGCCTCTACTTCGCCAAGCTCGAGCCGACACGCTCGTACGCCCTCGCGTACGACGCGCCGGCGGAGACGATCCCGGACGGGATGTACCTCTCAGCAGGATCGCCCAGCAGGTCCGTCCGGGACGTCCCGACCGCGGACGGGGGGCGCAAGCTGCTGATCGGCGGCGCCGGTCACCCGGTGGGCCGCACGTCGTCGGAGCGGGCGAAGGTCGACCAGCTGCGGGAGTGGACGGCGCGCCACTTCCCCGGAGCGGTCGAGACCCACGCATGGTCCGCGCAGGACTACCAGTCGCACGACACCGTGCCCTACATCGGACCGATGCCCCGCGGTGGTGGCAGCGTCTTCGTCGCCACGGGGTTCGACAAGTGGGGCATGACGTCCGGCATCATGGCCGCCCGCAGCATCTCGGCGCAGATCCTGGACGAGCAGCCGAGCTGGCAGAAGGTCATGAGCACCCGCGTCACGCGTCCCTCGGGCGCCGCCCACCTGGGCGTGATCAACGCCAAGGTGGCGGCCGCCGCCGCGACGGCCGCCGTGAGCGCAGAGACGCGCACGGCACCGGCGCAGCCCGCCGAGGGTGAGGGCGCCGTCGGCCGCCGGGGGATCGTGCCGGTGGGGACCTCGACCGTGAACGGGACGACGTGCGCGGTGCGCGCGATCTGCACGCACCTGGGCGGCGTGCTCACCTGGAACGACAACGAGAAGACGTACGACTGCCCGCTGCACTCATCGCGCTTCGCCGCCGACGGCACCGTGATCGAGGGGCCCGCCGTCCGTCCGCTCAAGCGTCTCGAGACCGAGGAGGAGCCGTCATGACCGCCACGCCCGAGGACCCGCGCGACGACGTCGAGCCGTCCGACCCGATCGAGCGCCGGCCGGCCGACCCGGATCCGGGCCTGGCACCCGATCCGCAGCACGAGGTCCGCGAGAACCCGCCCGAGGGCGCATCGCCCGGTGAATGACGAGTGCCCGCCCGACACGTGTCGGGCGGGCACTCGTGCTGCGGGCTACGCGGAGATCGAGGTCTGCTCGTCGGCGGACCCGACCTGGATCTTGCGCGGCTTGGCCCGCTCGACGAGCGGGATGACCACGGACAGCACCCCGTTGTCGTAGTTCGCCGAGATGCGCTCGGTGTCCACGCCCTCGCCGAGGGTGAACTGACGCAGGTAGCTGCCGGGACGGCGCTCACGGGTGATCCACTGGACGCCCTCGTGCGCCGCGGCGGTGCGCTCGGCGCGGATGGTCAGCAGGTGCCCGTCGAGGTCGATGTCGATCGACCCCGGGTCGACGCCCGGCAGGTCGGCGCTCAGGACGTAGCGATCGCCCTCCTTGAACAGGTCGACCGGCACGGCGCGCGGGCCGGTGCGCAGCTGCGTCGTCAGGTCCTGCGCCAGGCGGTCGAGGCCGCTGAAAGGATCAAAAGTCATCGAGTTCATGGCAAGTTCTCCTCTCGTCATAGTTGAGTCGACTCGACCCAACTCACGGATGGTTATAGATCCGAGCAGCCCTGCTTTCAAGATCCGTTTCCTGAAGAGATCCTGAGAAATGGCGGCCGGTGGGGCGGCTCGTCCACGGCGGTGTGAGCGGGCTCCGGACGGGGTAGTGCACCAGCACACACTGCCGCTCAGGAGGAACCCATGACCGACTCGCCAGCCCAGGACCTGCCCGGCCACGAGAGCGATCTGCAGCCCACCGCCGACCACGGCGAGCACTCCTACCGGGGCACCGGTCGCCTGCTCGGCAAGGTGGCGATCATCACCGGGGCCGACAGCGGCATTGGCAAGGCCGTGGCCATCGCGTACGCCCGCGAGGGTGCGGACGTCGTGATCGGCTACCTCAGCGAGGACGACGACGCCGCCGACACCCAGCAGTGGGTCGAGCGGGCAGGACGTACGGCGATCCTGGTCAAGGGAGATCTCGTCGACCCCGCGCACTGTCGTGCCATGGTGGCCCAGACGGTGGAGCACTTCGGGCGGGTCGACGTGCTGGTCAACAATGCCGCGGTCCAGATGTACCGAAAGACGTTCGAGGAGATCCCCGACGAGGAGTGGGACCGCATCATCGCGACCAACCTGAGCGCGATGTTCCACCTCGTGAAGGCGTCCCTGCCGCACATGCCGCACGGCTCGTCCATCATCGGCACGTCGTCGATCAACTCCGACATGCCGATGCCCGAGCTGATCCCGTACGACGTCACGAAGGCCGGCATCGCCAACATGACGGCCGGCCTGGCGCAGCTGCTCGCCGATCGGGGCATCCGTGCCAACAGCGTCGCCCCCGGACCCATCTGGACGCCGCTGATCCCCACCACGATGCCGCCCGACGTCGTGGACGAGTTCGACGAGATGTCCCCGATCGGCCGCGCGGGGCAGCCGGCCGAGCTGGCCCCGGTCTACGTGATGCTGGCCTCCGACGAGGCGTCGTACGTCTCGGGGGCGCGCATCGCCGTGACGGGTGGCATGCCTATCCTGTGACGCGATCGCCCCGGCCGACGCCCGGGCGAGGCGTTTCCGAATCCCCCCGGCGGGTAGAAGTCGGGGGCGACAGCACCGCGCGTCGCAGCAGGAGGACACATGGACCAGACCGACTCGACCAGCGCCGCGACGGCCCCGACGCCGACGGACACGATCGAGTTCGGAGGTCTGCACATCGCGTTCGACGACCGCGTCCTGCGACCCCGGGCCTGGACGATCGCGCAGTCGGAGTGGGCGGCCGAGCTGCTGGAGGACGCAGCGGACGGGCCGGTGCTGGAGCTGTTCGCCGGCGTCGGGCACATCGGTCTGGCCGGTCTGACCGGATCGGACCGGGACCTCGTGCTGGTCGACCTCAACCCGGTCGCCTGCGTCCTGGCTCGGCAGAACGTCGATGCCGCCGGGCTCGCAGCCCGCGTGGAGGTCCGTGAGGGCCGCATCGACGACGTGCTCGAGGACACCGAGACGTTCCCGCTGATCATCGCGGACCCGCCGTGGGTGCCCTCCGCGGGCATCCATGAGTTCCCGGAGGACCCGCACATCGCGATCGACGGCGGGTCGGACGGCCTGGACCTCGCGCGGACCGCGTGCCAGGTCATCGACCGGCACCTCGAGCCGGGCGGATCGGCCATCGTGCAGCTGGGCTCCGTGGAGCAGGCCGAGACGATCGGTGAGCACCTGGTGAACGTCCTGGGCTCCGACATCCGGGTGGTCGAGACGCGCCAGTACGACCGAGGCGTGCTGGCGCGACTCACGCGCTGACGTGGCCGCCCTCGGGCAGCAGTGACGGCTCCCTAGCGCTTCGGGATCACCTTGTGGGTGCCGTCGCACCACGGCTGCGAGGCGGACTTGCCGCACCGGCACACCGCGCTGATGGGACGTGTCGTGCGGTGGAGCTGACCCTCGGCGTCCTGGATCACGTGGTCGCCGCGCACCAGCATCGGCCCGTCCGCGCAGAGGATGACGTCGGGGTGCTCCTCCGGGGCGGTCATGCGGCCCACTCCTTGAGCATGCGGTGGGCGAAACGGTCCTCGAGGTCGAGGCACGTGAACGCACCGAAGAACACGTCGTCGCGCAGCCCCGGCTCGTCCTGCAGCAGCGAGCCGCAGATCGTCCGCACGGCCAGCTGCTCGTGGACGGCGTCGGCCTCGACGTGCTCGGTGTAGTAGCCGATCATCGACGCGGGCAGGCCGAGGCGCTCGAAGCCCTGGGCGATGCGGCGCGACGGGATGCTGCTCGTGATCTCGAATGCTGCGAGGTGCCCGAGGGACGCACCGCGCAGGCGGCGGTTGAGGCCGAACAGCGACATCGCGTTGTTCTCCTCGAGCACCTCCAGGGGGACGTCGTCGATGTAGGCGCCGTACTCGTTGCGCAGCCCGCAGTCGTCCATGCCGCGGGCGAACAGGGCCGCGTGGAGCTTGGTGGGGTCCCCGCCGCCGTACTCGTCGAACTGCAGCTCCATGAGCGCGGCCTTGGTCGAGTAGCCGAGACGGGGCACGAGCCAGGCGCTCGGGTCCGACTCCTTGAGGTGGTAGATCGAGCGCAGGCGCAACAGCTCCAGTGCCTGCTCGTTGGTCGCGTCACGGTGCACGAACTTCGCCAGGGACGGGCCGTCGTGGTCGGCCACGAACGAGAAGAGCGTCTCTGCGAACTCGCCCTCGGGCGAGGTGTCCGGGGCGCGGTCGCGCAGCTGCTGCTCGAACGACGACTCCAGCGACCGGCGCAGCTCGATCAGCTCGGGCTGCCACTCGCGCGCGTCGTCGACGTCCTCGAAGCCGCGGTAGTGCAGCTCGTACAGGGCCCACAAGGTGATCTGCAGGTCCTCGTCGTCGTCGGGAAGGGTGCGCAGGGCGTCGTCCCAGGACGGCGACGACGCGCGCATCGACTCGAAGACGGTCTCGCTGAGGGACCCACGTCCCTTGGGGGTCAGCACCCTGCCTCCGCGGCACGGGCAGGTGTGGTGGTCAGTTCTGGCGGCATGTTCTTCCTCGCGGTGGTGCAGGCGCCCGTCGGTTGATCGACAGACCCGACGAAAGTACCCCTCTGGACCCAACTCAACCGCGTGACGGTGAGCTCATGGAGCCCCCCTCAGCTGCCCGCTTCGCGATGCCCACCCGTCGCCCGCTGCTGGTCGGCGGCTCGGCAGGTTTTTCTCGTCCGAGGAGACGCGTTGAGTGACATGAAGGAGAAGAACTGGGCATAGGGACTGTGTGAGCCAGGCCACCCACCGCGGCGACACCTCCACGAAGCGCCCTCCGGCACGGCCCGACATCCAGGGCATGAGGGCGCTGGCCGTCCTGGCCGTCGTGCTCTACCACGCGGACGTCCCGTTCATCACCGGCGGATTCGTGGGCGTGGACTTCTTCTTCGTGCTGTCCGGCTTCCTGATCACCGGCCTGCTCCTGCGGGAGCTGGAGACGACGCACCGCATCCGGCTGTCGCAGTTCTGGGGACGACGGGCGAGGAGGCTCATCCCCGCCTCGGCCCTCGTCCTGGTCGTCACCGTGGTCGCGTCGGGCCGGATCCTGCCCTTCCTGGACCGCAAGCCGGTGAGCATCGACGCACTGTGGGCGACGGCGTTCGGCGCCAACTGGCGCTTCGCGCAGCAGCAGACCGACTACCTGGACGCCGACCGGGCGCTCTCGCCGATCCAGCACTTCTGGAGCCTGGGTGTCGAGGAGCAGTTCTACGCCGTGGTCCCGCTCGTGTTCCTCGGCGCGGCTCTCGTGGCGCGCCACCGCGTCGCCACCGCTGGGGCCGCGCGGGGGGTTCGCGATGCCCGTCTGCTCCTCGGTGTCGTGCTCGCCACGGTGCTGGTCGTCTCGCTCGCGTACTGCGTCCACCTGACGGGACGCAATCAGCCGTACGCGTTCTTCGGCACCCACGCCCGTGCCTGGCAGCTGGCCGCGGGCGGGCTGCTGGCCCTGGCCGCGCCCCGGCTCGGGGGGCTGGGCCGACCATGGGCGGCCGCGGCCTCGCTCGCCGGCTTCGCGCTGTTCGGTGCGTCGCTGGTCTTCCTGTCCGACGGTGGCACCGTGGCCGGCCACGCCTATCCGAGCCTCCTGGCGGTGCTTCCCACCGCGGCGGCAGTGCTCCTGCTCGTCGGGGGCACGGCCCGCACGGAGCTGCCGACGGTGTTCACCCGCGTCCTCAGCCTCAGGCCGCTGACTGCCGTCGGCGACATCTCGTACTCGTTGTACCTGTGGCACTGGCCGTTCATCGTCCTGGGCGTGATCTACCTCGACGACGACTCCGTGCGGACGAAGCTGATGCTCGCGGTGGGCGCCGTCCTCGCCGCCACCGCGACGTACCACCTGGTGGAGGACCCGATCCGCCGGTCGCGCCTGCTCGGGGTGCGGGCGAAGCCCGTGGTGTCCGTGGCGATGGGCGTCGTCCTGCTGGCCGCCGTCGTCCCCGTGGCGCGGCACGTCGCGAACCAGGAGTTCGTCATCACCGCCCGCCCGCCCGCGCCGGAGCGGGACGCGCCGGGGGCCTCGCGGCACGCGGTGCCGGCCGAGCCGGTGGACGACACGATCGTGGGGCTCCGGCCGCCGGTGGACGAGGCGGCGGAGGACGAGGACGACATCCTCGAGATCCACTGCGGCCTCGCGACCCACGAGACCCGGATCCCGGACCGGGACCACTGCACCTGGGAGAAGGGGGACCGGTCCGTGATCGTCCTCGGGGACTCCATCGCCGCGGCCAGCACACCCGCCGTCCGCGCGGCAGCCAGGCAGGAGCGGTGGACGGTCACCACGTGGACGAAGTCCGACTGCACGATCGCCGACGTCGTGGGCAGGTACAAGAACATGCCGGGGGAGTTCACCGAGTGCACGAGGTGGCGCGACGCCGTGATCGACCGCACGATCGCCGAGAAGCCCGATCTGGTGCTGCTAGGGATGTCGCAGGGGGCCCTGGACCGTCTCGTCTCGCACCGGGACGGCTCCGACTTCACCAGCAGGCGCGACGAGCGCCGGGAGGCGGCCGAGGGGCTGACCCGCACCGTCCGGCGGCTCAAGGACGGCGGCCTGCGGGTCGCGCTCGTGGACTCGCCGCAACGCTCGCCGTTCGACGTCGTGGGGTGCCTGATGGACGAGCAGTCCGTGTCGGCGTGCACCTGGAAGAGGTCCCGGCTCCCCAGCACCACGAGCCTCGTCGCGAGGTCCGAGCGCGTGCACCTCGTCCCGACGACCGACCGCTACTGCAGCCGCGGCACGTGCCAACCGGTCATCGACCGCGTGGTGACCATCCGCGACGACCTGCACTTCACGACGACGTTCGCCAAGCGGCTGGCGCCGTTGTTCGCCCACACCCTGCGCCAGGCCGCGCGCGACCGGCGACCTCGGTGACGCAGGAGGGAGGCGTCCTACGTGGTCGGCAGGTCGGCTGCCAACGCCGCGGCGAGCCCGCCGACGCCGGCGACCGCGTGGTCGAAGCGCCGGCCGTAGGCGTCCATCTCGGTGGACGTGCTGGCGGACCGGTCGACGTACGCGGTGCGGAAGCCGTGGGCGGCAGCGGCGTCGAGGTCCCAGGGATGAGCCGCCACGAACAGGCACGAGCCCGGGTCGAGCGCGAGTGACGTGCGGGCGTGGGCGTACATGCGCGGATCGGGCTTGAACGCGCCCACGGTCTCGCTCGAGACGAGCGTCGTCCATCGAAGCCCCGCGTGGCCGGACATCGCGAACGCCTGGGCGGTCCCGGCATTCGTCAGCCCGACCAGTCGGTGGTCGCGAGCGAGCTCGTCGAGGCCGGCCACGACGTCGTCGAACGGCTCCAGGTGATGACCGAACCTCGACGCCGCCTGACCCTGTGCGGTGGTGACCGGTAGGCCGGTCTCGGCGGCCGCTGCGCCGACCGCCTCCGCGTGGAGGGCCTCGTACGACACGTACGGGCGCGCCCCGTCGCGGACGTTCGTGAGGGCGGCCGCGTGGGCCTGCTGCCAGGACGACGCGAAGGCGGCGGCGTGCTCGGGGCCGGCCAGCTCGGTGGCTGCCGCCAGCAGGCCCGCGTCCTCGTCCAGGAGCGTCCCGAGCACGTCGAAGATCAGCGTTCGAGGGCGGTTCGTGGTCCCCACGCCTCCGAGCATAGGGCGCCAGACGGCGACATCGAGTCGAGTGGCACCCCCCAACGGGATTCGAATCCGAGCTACCGCCGTGAAAGCGGAAATGAAGCCTGATGCAGCATCTCGCCAGATCGGACGCCGCTCCTGTACCGCGCGAGACCGCTCGGCGGTGACTCGAGTGGTGGCGCGTTGAGGGCACGGACGAGCGCCTGGAATGTGGCGGTGGCTCGGCGAACTCCCGATCGGTTCGCCAAGCGTTCGCCGCGCGTCCGGCACGCGAGAGCCTGCGTTCCTGGGCACGTCTCGTGGGACTGAGCTCTCGGGGCCGGTGTTTGACGGCGAGAGGCCCGTCGCCGCATGCTAGATTCTGTACCGAACGGAATTTAATACCCATGGGAGGAAGAAGATGCAGACGAGCAGACTAGGCGAGCTGGAGGTGCCCCGGATCGGACTGGGCGTGATGGGCATGTCCGCGTTCTACACGGGGGCAGGTAGGTCGGACGATGACGCTGTTCGCGTCATTCATCGTGCCGTGGAGCTGGGAATCTCTCTCATCGACACCGCCGAGGCCTACGGCCCCTACGTCAACGAGGAGCTGTTGGGGCGCGCCATCAAGGGCAGGAGGGAGCAGGTGGTGGTCGCCACGAAGTTCGGCCTCGTGTCGCACACGTCTCGCGCGTTGCCGGTCGGCGCGCCGAACAGCTCCCCGGACAACATCCGGCCAGCTGTCGAGGGATCGTTGCAGCGACTGCAGACCGACTACCTCGACCTGTACTACCAGCACCGGGTGGACCCCGACACCCCGATCGAGGAAGTCGTGGGAGTGCTGTCCGAGCTGGTATCCGAGGGGAAGGTGCGTCACATCGGACTGTCGGAGGCGGGACTGGACACGATCCGACGCGCTCACGCGGTCCATCCGATCGCAGCAGTGCAGTCGGAGTACTCGCTGTGGTCGCGCGAGCCCGAGTCCCAGATCCTGCCGGCGTTGCGCGAGCTCGGAATCGGCTTCGTGCCGTACTCGCCGCTCGGTCGCGGCTTCCTGACGGGCAGGCTGCGTTCGCTGGACGATCTCGACGAGGACGACTGGCGTCGTACCAACCCCCGCTTCACCGGCGGCAATCTCGAGCGGAACATGAGCATCGTCGACGAGGTCCAAGCCGTCGCCGAAGAGGTCGAGGCCACGGCGGCCCAGGTCGCTCTGGCGTGGTTGTTGGCGCAAGGGACTGACATCGTGCCGATCCCTGGATCGACGCGGGCGGAGCGGGTCGAGGAGAACGCGCTCGCCGACCAGGTCTCACTCACCGCCGACCAGGTTGCCCGCTTGAACGCGCTGGCTCCGGCTGCAGGCGAACGCTACGACGAGGAGAACATGGGCGCCATCGACGGGTGACGTCCGTGCCGGTTCGCTGTCAGAGGGCGGCTGCGACACGTCACGAGACGTAGGGCGTGGTCGTCATCGGCATCGTGGCGCATCCTCGCGGGAGCTCGGTCGCACGGGGACGGATCTCTCGGTGCGAGAGGCGCCCCCGCGCCCGGGCGATGGCCGGCGCTCGCTCCTCGGCCGAATCGAGCCGTGGGTGGTCAGCCCGCCAGCTGCTTCAACAGGGTTGCGCCGGCGCGATGAGCGGAGATGTGGATGAAGCGTCCGTCGCGGACCTCGTAGATCGCGAACTCGGCGATCTCGAAGCTGGATCCGCTCGGAGGCACGCCGAGCGATTCCTTGACCGGGGTTCGGGTGTTGATGAGTCGTGCCGCGAGGCGGTTGCCGTCGACGGCGAGCTCCTGGGTCTCCCGGTGGACGTCGGGGACAGCCTCCACGTCGGCTGTCAGCACTCGTCGTCCCGGCGACGCCGGTTGTGAGGCTCGGCGTGCCAGCCACGCCGTCCAAGGACGTCCCGGCCGGGCGGTGCGGGTAGGTGCTAAGCCTGCCAATGGAGGAGGACCTCGTCGACGATCCCGATGAGGTCGTCGAACTCGGCCCCGCCGGCGGCCTGCACCGCGATGCCGAACGACACCGCCATGATGTAGCGGGCCAGCCGTGCAGGATCGGTGCCGGGGGACAGGTCACCCTCCTCGAGGGCGCGCCTGAATCGCCCCTCGAGACCCACTCGCGCGGCGTCCCGCCACTCCACCAGCAGGTCGTGGGCCGCCTGGCCGTCCCGACTGTTCGCCAGCGCTCCCTGCACTCCCAAGCAGCCATGGGGGCTGAGCGGCCGCGTGGTGGCCTCCACCGCGCCCCGGAGGAATGCGTCGATCACGTCTCGAGCGGTGGGCTTCGCCCACGCGCGAACCGCGTAGGAGCCAGGCCCCTCCGTGTAGCGGTCCAGCGCCTTCTTGAACAGCTGCTCCTTGTTGCCGAACGCGGCATACAGACTGGGCTTGCCGATGTGCATCGCGTTCGTCAAGTCGGCCAGGCTCGTCGCCTCGTAACCCTGTCGCCAGAAGACCTCGACGGCGCAGTCCAGCGCCTCGTCGAGGTCGAATTCCCTCGGTCGGCCAGCGGAAGCGCGGTGGACATTGGTCATGGGCGGATCCTACGTGATCTGTACCAACTCGTATGCAATGTGCTGCACGCTCTGGCAGCGGTGGTGTCAACGCCCGGTCCATCGCGGGCATTCCAGCGCATCGGGCAGGTGTCGCCTACGCTCCCGCACGAGTCGCCCACGCCGTCTTCAGGGCCGCTTCGATCACAACGGGACTCTGGGCTCCTGCCACCGCGTAGGTGGAATCGATGAGTGTCAGCTCAACGACACTCGCCACATTGCGTCCGTGCGTGAAGTAGGCGGCAAACAGAGTCCTTGACCTGACGTTGCATGCCCTGGGTCCTCGCGTGGTGGATGAGCTGGTGGACAAGCAGTGAGTTGGCGATGCGGATGGTGTCGAAGGTCAGGGCCAGTCCCGCCGCCCGACCGCGGACCACCCGCCTGCCTCACCGCGGCCGCTGCGCCTGACGTCGTCATGCCGAGGTGGTTCACGTTGAAGTTCGTCACCGACCGCGTGCGAACGAGGCTGCAGCGGCTTCGAGTCGGCGATTCCCCATGTAGCACCAGGGGTATCCCATGTCCGCCCAGATCTCGACCGTCATGGGGTCGTGGAATTCAGCAGGCGTTGACGTCTTGGCGTGGGCGACAGGCGCGTCTTTCATGACGTGTGGTGGGACTGCGCGGACGCCTGCGGCCGAAGATCGACACGGCGGCCGGTGGCAGCGGACTCGACGATCGCGTCCAGGAGGCGGTGACGCCTCAGTCCGTGGGCGAAGTCGGGGACGGTGCGGCGGTGTCCGTGAAGCTCGTCTCGGATGCCAGCGTAGGCATGGGTCAGCGAGTGGATCGCCGATCCGGCGAGGCGCGGGAACCGGTCGTACGCGGGCGGAAGCGACAACGCGGTGAGCTTCTCACCCTTCCGTGCCCCGCGCACGGACACCGGGGCGAGGTGCGGATGGTTGCCCGCGGTCGCTTCGAGCGTTCCCTCGGTACCGTCGATGATCATGGAGAATGAGGGACCTCCGGCCGTGCCCCCTCTTTGATGAGCCGAGAGGACCGCCCCGTTCGGCAACGACCCCGAGATCGCGATCTGATCGTCAGCGGTCATGGCGACCATGCGTCCTGTCCGGCCGAGCGGCACGTGCGGGTGACGGACGGCGGTGGTGGCCACGACGTCGCCGAGCTCACCGACGACCATGAGTGCGGGGTCTATGGCGTGCCCGAACGCGATGCCGAGCATCGTTGCCCCTTGGGTGCGGTCCAGCGTGTACAGCATGGAGTCCGAGACGGGCGTACCCCACTCGATGGCGGTCGAAAGGACGCTTGCGGACAGCACGTCGCCGACATACCCCTGCGCCACGAGCTCTGCCAACCACCTGAAGGTGGGGGTGGAGCGTCCCTGCAGCCCCACGAACGTCGACAGTCCCCTGGCCGCTGCCGTCATCTTCTCCGCCTCGTCACGATCGACCGCGAAGGGCCATTCGCAGAAGACGGGCTTGCCAGCAGAGAGTGCCGGCAGCACCACGTCACGGTGCAGGGGGGTCTTGACGGTCACGACGACGAGGTCGACGTCGTCCGCGCCGGCCAACTCTTCGACGGATGCGTAGGACGGCGCGCCGTGCACGGCGCTTGCCGCAGCACCTGAAGCGGCCGACTGCGCCACCAGCCCGCGGAGCTCGAAGCCGCCGGCGGCGGCCATCGCCGGCAGGTGAGCCCCGCGTCCCCATCCGCCGGTCGCGCTCAGGCCGACCATGCCGACACCGATGGGTCGCTCCTGATGCGCGCCCGCGGGACCCGGCCATGTGGCCAGTCGCTCTGTGATCGATTTGCCGTCGCCATCGTCCACTGCATCGTCCTTGCTTATCGGTCTGGGGGGTTCCGAGAACAGGAACTGCTGGGCTCCAGAATCTATTCCATCCAGTACATAAACAGTCGACGAGCCCTCGCGGGGGCGAGCCATCGAATGCCGCAAGCACGTTTTCCGCAGGTGAGAATCCAGACGCTGGCGGGCGCGAAAGCGCAAGAGGCTTTTTATACCGCATGGAATAGAAGTTGGTCATACGCGTTTACATCTGGCGTACGCGGTTGGTGCACAACACAAAACGCGCGTAGAGCGCAGGATCCATCAACAAGGGTGACCCTCAGAGGTCAGGAAGAAGGAGTCATGTCAGAGAAGGAAGTCCGCGAAGTCTTCGATCGTTACATCGAGGCTCTCAACGATCACGATTTTGATCGAATGACCGAGTTCGTTCACGATGAACTGATCGAGAACGGCAGGCACGTCAAGCGCGAGGACATCATCGCCGAACTGAAGGCTCACGGAGATTCGGTGCCCGACTACACATGGCGGCCTGTGGACGTCGCTGTTGACGGCGACAAGGTGGCAGCTCGCCTGGTCAACACGGGCACGCACACGAAGGAGTGGCTCGGGGTGCCTCCCACCGGACGTTCCTTGGAGTTCGGTGAGTACTCGTTCCACAAGGTTCGTGACGGGCGGTTCTACGAGATGAACTACCTGATCGACGCGCAGGCGGTCCAGCAGCAGCTGGATTCCTAAGGACGAGGTTGAACTCCGCGGCCGGGCGCGAGGCTCGATTGGGCTTCGTCCCGGCCGCGCAGGTCAACCCGCCAAGCACGAGCGCCGGTATCTCACTCACGAGCAGGTCGATGCGCTCGCGCAGGCCTGCGGCCACCCGGCGAGGTCAGGCAAGCACCGCGCGCACGACGAGCGGACGAATGAGATGTACCGACTGATCGTGCTGTTCCTTGCCTACGCGGGCGTGCGATTCGGTGGGATTGTTGCCAATCGAGCAACCGGATGAGCAGTTGTCCAGGATGCTCGAGGCCATGTCCGCAGCTCAAAGGCCCTTTTTGAGTGGCACCCCCAACGGGATTCGAACCCGTGCTACCGCCGTGAAAGGGCGGCGTCCTAGGCCGCTAGACGATGGGGGCCGGGAAACCCGTTCAGCATAGAGGGTGAGCAGATCCGACGCGCAACCGCGTCAGGCAGGATGGAGCCATGATCGAGGTGAGCGAGGACCGGTTCGCCGAGCTGGTCGAGGCCGCGTTCGCCGCCGTGCCCGACGAGCTCGCCTCGCTGCTGGACAACGTGGTGCTGTTCATCGAGGACGACGCCCCCGCGGACGACCCGACGCTGCTGGGCCTCTACGACGGCATCCCGCTGACCGAGCGGGACAGCACGTACGCCGGGGCGATGCCCGACCGCATCTTCGTCTACCGCAACCCGACGCTGGCCATCTGCGACACCGAGGAGGACGTCGTCGAGGAGGTCGGCATCACCGTGGTCCACGAGATCGCCCACCACTTCGGCATCGAGGACGACCGGCTGCACGAGCTCGGCTATGCCTGAGCCGTCGTCCCTGCAGGTGAGCCGGGCGGCCGACCGGTTCCACACGACCGGCGACGGGGTCGAGACCTGGCACAGCTTCTCGTACGGCGCGCACTACGACCCGGACCGGATCGCGTTCGGTCCGGTCATGGCCATCAACACCGAGCACGTCGCGCCCGGTCGCGGCTACGACCTGCACGACCATGCGGACGTCGAGATCGTCACCTGGGTGCTGCACGGCGTGCTGCGTCACGAGGACTCGACCGGACAGGCCGGCGAGGTCCGGCCGGGCACCGCGCAGCGGCTGAGCGCCGGCACCGGCGTCCAGCACGCCGAGCGCAACGCCTCGGACGTCGAGCCGCTGGTCTTCGTCCAGATGATGCTGCGCTCGGACCACGACGGCCCGCCCGCGTACGCCCAGGTCGACGTGGACCCGGTCCCGGGCGAGCTGACCCCGACGGTCGGTGTCCAGGCGCCGGCCGAGCTGCTCGCGGTGCGGCTCGAGGCCGGGCAAGGCGTGTCGGTGCCCGGCGCGCCACGCAGCCTCGTCCTGGTCACCGGCGGGACCATCCGCTGCGGCGACGTCGAGCTGGCTGCCGGTGACGAGGCGAGACTCACCGCGGTCGGTGAGTACGATCTGAGGGCGTCCAGCGCCGCGACCGCGCTGATCTGGCAACTGCAGAGGTGATCCGATGACCGTCCTCGTCCTCAACGGCCCCAACCTGGGCCGCCTCGGCGTGCGTGAGCCGGCCGTCTACGGCACCGCGACGTACGCCGACCTGGTCGCTCGCTGCGAAGAGGTCGCCCGCGAGGTCGGCGTCGAGGCCGACGTCCGCCAGACCGACTCCGAGGCCGAGATGATCGGCTGGCTGCACGAGGCCGCCGACGCCGGCTCCGCCGTCGTCCTGAACGCCGCGGCCTGGACCCACACCTCGATCGCGGTGCGCGACGCTGCGGCGCAGCTCGGCGAGCCGTTCGTCGAGGTGCACCTCAGCAACGTCCACGCCCGCGAGCCGTTCCGCCACCACTCCCACCTCAGCGACCTCGCCGCGGCGGTCGTCGTGGGCATGGGGCTCGAAGGGTACGCAGCCGCAGTTCGTTTCCTCGCGCAACCGCTTTAGGGACCACCCGCCCTGTCCACGCCCCGACGAGCGGGAATAACCTGTCGGCATCGAGAGGTTGGGAGAGCACGTGAAAGGTTGGCACGCACATCGCGACGCCGTTGACGCCCTGTTGGAGTCCTATCGCCGGATTCCGCCGGGCTCGCGGGTACGACTCGCGAAGAAGACCTCCAACCTGTTCCGGCCCCGCGCCGAGAACGACACCCCGGGGCTCGACGTCAGCGGCCTCGACGGCGTCATCGCGATCGACACCGCAGCGCAGACCGCGGACGTCCAGGGCGTCTGCACCTACGAGGACCTCGTGGCCGCGACGCTCCGGCTCGGATTCATCCCGTACGTGGTCCCGCAGCTGCGCACCATCACCCTCGGTGGGGCGGTCACCGGTCTCGGCATCGAGTCGACCTCGTTCCGCAACGGCCTGCCGCACGAGTCCGTCCTCGAGATGGACATCCTCACGGGGTCCGGCGAGATCGTCACGGCGACACCGGACAACGAGCACGCCCAGCTGTTCGAGGCGTTCCCGAACTCGTACGGCAGCCTCGGCTACGCCACGCGCCTGAAGATCAAGCTCGAGCAGGTGCCGCAGTACGTCACCCTGCGGCACGTCCGCATGGCCGACGCGGCCCAGGCGGTCAAGGCGATCGAGACGATCGCCGAGACGGGGGAGTGGCACGGCGAGCGTGTCGACGGGCTCGACGGCACCGCGTTCACGCCCGACGAGATCTACCTGACGCTGGCCCACTTCACCGACACCCTGCCGTCGGGCGGCCCGGCCGCCCTCAGCGACTACACCGGCCAGCAGGTCTACTACCGCTCGATCCAGCAGCGCGAGACCGACGCCCTGTCGATGAACGACTACATCTGGCGCTGGGACACCGACTGGTTCTGGTGCTCGGGCGCGTTCGGCGCGCAGAACAAGTGGATCCGCCGCATCTGGCCCGCGCGCTACCGCCGCAGCGACGTCTTCCACAAGATCGTCGGCCTCGACGAGAAGCTCGGGATCATCAAGACCCTCGACCGGATCAAGAAGGTGCCGGGCCGCGAGCGCGTCATCCAGGACATCGAGGTGCCGCTGGACAAGGTGCCCGAGTTCCTCGAGTGGTTCGACGCCGAGGTCGGGATGCGGCCGGTGTGGCTGTGCCCGCTGCGCACCACCCGCAGCTGGCCGGCCTACCCCCTCGAGCCCGGCACCACGTATGTCAACGCCGGCTTCTGGGGCACCGTCGAGGTGCCCGCGGACGCTCCGGCGGGCCTCGTCAACCGCAAGGTCGAGGAGGCCGTGCACGCCATGGGCGGCCACAAGTCGCTCTACTCAGAGGCCTTCTACGACAAGGAGACCTTCGACCAGATGTACGGCGGCGAGGTGCTCGACGCGGCGCGCCGCAGGTACGACCCGGACAGCCGACTCAGCACGCTGTACGAGAAAGCAGTGAGGAACTCATGACCACAGAAGTAGGCGTACGTCTCAGCATCGCCGACGCGCTCGGCCGACTCATGAAGGACGGGCTGCCCTTCCGGTTCGAGGCCTTCGACGGCAGCGTCGCGGGCCCGGTCGATGCGCCGTTCACGCTGCGGCTGCTCAACGAGCGCGGCCTGGCGTACCTGATGACGGCGCCGGGCGACCTGGGCTTCGCGCGCGCGTACGTCGCGGGCGACCTGGAGCTCGACGGCATCCACCCGGGCGATCCGTACGAGGCGATGGTGCTCATCATGAGCCAGCTGCGCTTCAAGGTGCCGTCCGCGGCCGAGATGCTGCAGATCGTGCGCAGCCTCGGCTTCGGCAACCTCAAGCCCCCGCCGCCGCCGGCCGAGGAGCACCTGCCCAAGTGGCGTCGTGCGCTCGAGGGCATGCGCCACAACAAGCGCCGTGACGCCGACGCGATCCAGCACCACTACGACGTCTCCAACCGCTTCTACGAGCTGGTGCTCGGTCCGTCCATGACCTACACCTGCGCGGTCTTCCCGACGGCAGACGCGACGCTGGAGCAGGCGCAGCACGAGAAGTACGACCTCATCGCGCGCAAGCTGGACCTCAAGCCGGGACAGCGCCTGCTGGATGTCGGCTGCGGCTGGGGCGGCATGGTCCGCCACGCGGCGAAGCACTACGGCGTCAAGGCGCTCGGCGTGACGCTGTCGCGTGAGCAGGCCGCGTGGGCGCAGGAGGAGATCAAGCGGCAGGGCCTCGAGGATCTCGCCGAGGTCCGGTACGGCGACTACCGCGACGTCACCGAGGACGGCTTCGACGCGCTGAGCTCGATCGGCATGACCGAGCACATCGGCGTCAAGCAGTACGACGAGTACTTCGGCTTCCTGCAGAGCCGCATCAAGGTCGGCGGCCGCCTGCTCAACCACTGCATCACCCGACCCAACAACAAGATCACCACGACGGGCGCGTTCATCGACCGCTACGTGTTCCCCGACGGTGAGCTCACCGGCGTCGGCCGCATCACGATGGCGGCGCAGGACGCGGGCCTCGAGGTGCGGCACGTCGAGAACCTGCGCGAGCACTACGCCCTGACCCTCAAGGGCTGGACCGACAACCTCGTGGCGAACTGGGACGAGGCGCTCCAGGAGGTCACGGTGGGCCGGGCGAAGGTCTGGGGCATCTACATGGCCGGCTCCCGCCTCGCGTTCGAGCGCAACGAGATCGAGCTGCACCACGTCCTCGCGGTCAAGACCGACGAGAAGGGCAACGCCAGCTGGCCGCTGCGGCCGACCTGGCTCAGCTGACCCCGATCACCATCCCCGCGCGGAAGTGGCCGGCATCCCGGTCTCTTCCGCGAGCCAGGGCACAAGGTCTGTAGTCTTTCGTCGACGACGAAAACGAGCGGGAGACCTGTGACCGATCACCTCGATGTGCTGTGCGAGCAGATGCGCTACATCGATGTCGACCCGTACGCGGTCGCCTCGACCGCGCTCCGGTTCGGCTTCCCGGATGCGCTCGACCTGCTGGCGCTCATGGCCACCGAGGGGCGTGAGGACTACGCGATGGTGTCGGCGACCGCCGAGCGGTTCGCGAGATCGGGTGCCCTGCACGCTCCGGCCGAGCTCGGGGAGAGGTACGACGCCCGGGCGATGGGCGCGCTGGCGCAGGCACTCGTCGGGCGGGCGTACCGCGACTCCGACTACGCCTCGTCGGCCCGGATGCACCGTCTGGCCCACGCCCTGGGGCCGGTCGAGGACCAGCCCGCCGGGTTCCCCCGCCTGCTGCTGCAGACCCATCTCGCCGCAGGGGAGCACGCGTGTCTCGACGCCCTGCTCGCGGACGACCCCGACCTGGCGGACGACCACATGGCCTGGGTCATCCGCACCGACCGTCTGGGTCCCGTCGCGACGGGCGAAGGGTTCGACCCGCAGCGGTGGAGCGAGTCGTTCACCGCGGTGTTCGCTCCCGAGGGACTGACCCCAGTACGCCTCGGGACCATCGCGCGTCGACCGTTCGACCAGCTGGGGACCGTTACGCCCGCGCCGACCGTGGATGCCGGGGTCGGTCCCGTGGTCACGGTCGTGATGTCGGTCTACGCCCCCGACGAGAGCTTCGAGCCCGCCGTGCGGTCGATCCTCGCGCAGACGTGGACGTCGTTCGAGCTGCTCGTGATCGACGACTGCTCCCCGGCCGAGCACACCGCGCGCATCGACGCGGTGGGCGGCTGGGACGCGCGCATCCGGGTGCTGCACATGCCCAGGAACGGTGGGACGTACCCGATCCGCAACCGCGCGCTCCGCGAGGCACGCGGGGAGCTCATGACGTTCCAGGACTCCGACGACTGGTCGCACCCCGAGCGGCTCGCCCGCCAGGTCGAGGTGCTGACGAGGCGACCGGACGTCGTCATGTCCCTCAGCTCGGCGGTGCGGCTCACGCCCGACCTCGTGCTCAACCGGGTCGGCTACGACGCGACCCGCGTCAACGCGTCCTCCATGATGTTCCGCATCGGGGCGGTCAAGGAGCGGCTCGGCGGATTCGACCCGGTCCGCAAGGACGCGGACTCGGAGTTCCGCAACCGGCTCACGACGGTCTTCGGCGAGGAGGCGGTCGTCGCGCTGCCCGACGTCTGCGCCGCGACGCAGCTGACCGCCGACTCGCTCTCGCGCGACGACTTCTCCTTCGGCTATCGCGCGGCCACCCGGGACGCATACGGCGTGGACGCGGGCCACTGGCACGAGCGCGTCGCCGCCGGTGAGGTCTCGCCGTTCCTGGCCGACGACGGTCCTCGCGCGTTCCCGGCGCCCGCGACGTTCCTCAGCCGCACGCCGGCCCCGGTCTCGTGCGACGTCGCGTACATCAGCGACTGGCGAAGCGGGATCCACCGCTACGACGGCGCCCCGCGCCGGGTGGGGGCCCTGGTCGACGCCGGGCTCGACGTCCACCTGGGCCAGGCGATGAACCTGCGCCACGCGTTCCGGGTCCGCCGCGACACCCTCGCGGACGTGCTCGACCTGCGTGCGTCCCAGCAGGTCGGCTGGCTGGTCTGGACCGAGCCCGTCCACTCGGCTGTGACGTTCGTGGACTCCCCGGAGCTGCTCATGTTCCCGCGCAGCAGTGCGGACGTGCGCCTCACGACGGAGCGCCTCGTCGTCGCGGCAGGCATGCCGTCGTGCGTCACGGAGCGGGACTGGGTGCTCTACGACCCCCGAACGGTCGAACGGGCCGGCCGGGAGCTGTTCGGTGTCGACGTCGAGTGGCTGCCCGCCCACGAGGGCGTCGCCGCCGACCTCCGGGCCCGCGGGGCGATGGGGACGATCCTGCCCCCGCGCCCGACCGGTGTCGTCGACCCGGCCCGACCGCGATCCGGCGGCGCGCGGTCCCGCCCGGTCCTGGCGACGGCGCAGCTCGAGCGGATGGGCAAGAACCGGCTGAAGGGCGCGCAGATCGTGCAGAGCCTGCCGCCCGAGACCGCGTACGACGTGCGGGTCCTGGACGACGACGGGGTCGTCCCGAAGCTCTTCCGCAAGAACCCGATCCCCCCGAGCTGGTCGGTCCTGCAGGGCGTCCCGCTCCCGGAGCTGCTGTCCGACGCCGACTTCTACGTGGGCTACGCGCCCGACGCGTGGGGCAGCGGACCGACGTGGCCGATGCTGCAGGCGCTCGCCGCAGGAGCCGTC
The DNA here is from genome assembly GCF_003065605.1 of Aeromicrobium chenweiae. Lineage (GTDB taxonomy): Bacteria > Actinomycetota > Actinomycetes > Propionibacteriales > Nocardioidaceae > Aeromicrobium > Aeromicrobium chenweiae. Next base: position 444,289 of record NZ_CP026952.1, read on the forward strand.
CTCGTCGTCGACCCGCGGCACCGGCCCGCACTGGGCGACGCGGCGGTCTACGCCGAGCCGGCCGACGTCCGCGAGGTCGTGGACGCGCTGACGGCCGACGCCGGGGCGTACCTCGTCCAGCGCGAGAGGGGCTACGCGTTCGTGCGCTCCGCGCTCGACCCGGCCGCGTTCGCCGCCTACGTCTCGGGTCTTCGCCCCTGACCGGTGCTAGAGGCGCTCGACGCCCGGCACGTCGGTGGCGCCCTTGGTGTCGAACAGGGTGCGGGCCGTCGCAGCGATGTGCTCGAGGTCGTACTCGCGGTGGTTCTGCAGCAGCACCGTCACGTCGGCGGTGCGCAGCGCCTCGTCGAGGTCGTCCGCGCGGGTGACCTCGACGCCGCCGGGCGCCCAGGACTCGACGCGGGGGTCGTGGAACAGCAGCTTCGCGGCCTTGTCGCGCAGCAGCCCGGCCAGCGGCGTCGCGGGCGACTCGCGCTGGTCGGCGATGTTGGGCTTGTAGGTGACGCCGAGCAGCAGGATCGTCGAGCCGTTCAGCGCCCGGCCCGCGTCGTTGAGCAGGTCGGCGACGCGCTCCACGACGTACGAGGGCATCTGCAGGTTGATCGACTGGGCCAGCTCGACGAACTGGAACGGCCGGCCGAGCGTCGAGCGCACCTTGAACGACAGGTAGTTGGGGTCGATCGGGATGCAGTGCCCGCCGACGCCGGGACCGGGGTAGAACGCCTGGAAGCCGAACGGCTTGGTCGCCGCGTTGCGGATGACCTCCCACAGGTCGATGTCCATCTCGTGGCAGAACTGCGCCATCTCGTTGACCAGGGCGATGTTGATGTGCCGGTACGTGTTCTCCAGCAGCTTGGTCATCTCGGCCTCGCGGGTGCCCTTCGACGGCACGACGGTGTCGATGAACCGTCCGTAGAACCCCGTGGCGACCTCGGTGGACTTCGGCGTGTGCCCGCCGACGACCTTCGGCGTGTTCGCGATGCCGTAGGTGGGGTTGCCGGGGTCGACCCGCTCCGGGCTGAACGCGAGGTGGAAGTCGACGCCCGCGACGAGCCCGCCCTTCTCCAGGATGGGCCGGACGACCTCGTCCGTCGTGCCCGGGTAGGTCGTGGACTCCAGGACGACGAGGTGGCCCGGACGGAGCTGGCGCGCGATCGTCGTGGTCGCGGCGATGACCGCGCCGAGGTCGGGCTCGCCCTCGAGCGACAGCGGTGTGGGGACGCAGATGACGATCGCGTCGGCGTCCGCGAGCACGGTCTCGTCGGTCGAGGCGGTGAACCCGAGCGAGATCATCTCGGCGATGTCGGCGTCCGACAGGTCGTCGATGTGGCTGGTTCCCCCGTTGAGCGTCTCGACCATGCCGGCGTTGACGTCGAAACCGGTGACGGTGAGTCCCGACCGAGCGGCCTGCTGCGCCAGGGGGAGACCGACGTAGCCGAGTCCGATGATGGCCATGTCGACGGACAAGGCGTGCTCCTTCAGTGGTGGAACTGCTGACTGCGGAAGATTACCGCACGGTCACAGGCCTGACGGGGGCCCGGGCACGTGCAGCGGTGCTGGTTTTCGTGGATCGGATAGCCTGTTCGGGGCCCACGGCCCCCTCCGACCGATCGCCCCGCCAAGATGGGATCCGCGCGCATGTCCACCGCACAGCACGTGTCCGGCGGTAGCGCGACCCTCACGAAGCCCGACCACGGCCGGACCATCCGCCTCGACATCGAGGGCATGCGCACGATCGCGGTCGGGTCGGTCCTCATCGCCCACGCGGGCGTCCCGTTCATGGCCGGCGGCTTCGTCGGCGTCGACGTGTTCTTCGTCCTGTCCGGATTCCTCATCACCGGGCTGCTCGCCCGCGAGGTGTCCCGGTCGGGCCGGGTCAGCCTCAGCACGTTCTGGGCCCGCCGCATGAAGCGGCTCCTGCCGGCGAGCGCGACGGTGCTGGTCTTCTCGGCGCTCGTCACCTACCTGTTCCTGCCCATCACGCAGCGCAAGGACTTCGGCGGCGACATCATCTCCGCGGCGGCGTACGTCGTGAACTGGCGGCTCGCGGACCGGGGCGTGGACTACCTGGCCGAGGACATCGGCCAGTCCCCGGTGCAGCACTACTGGTCCCTGGCGGTGGAGGAGCAGTTCTACGTCGTCTGGCCCATCCTCATGCTGCTGATCGGGCTGGTCGCGGCGAAGCGCTGGAAGCGCGGGGCGTTCGTGGTGCTCGGCCTGGCCACGGTGGCCTCGTTCGCGTACTCCGTGCAGCAGACCGCCGACAGCCCCGCGACGGCGTACTTCGTGTCGACGACCCGCATCTGGGAGCTCGGCATCGGAGCCCTGCTGGCCCTGGCCGCGACGCAGGTCGACCGCCTCCCGTCCGCGCTGAAGGCGTTCGGCGGCTGGCTCGGCATCGCCCTGATCGCCTACGCGGTGTTCGTCTTCGACGACGCGACGACGTGGCCCGGCGTGAACGCCCTCGTGCCGACCGTGGGCGCGGCGCTGATGATCGCGAGCGGGCTGTCGCCCACCCCGGGATCGCCGCAGCGGCTGCTGAGCATCAAGCCCATGGTGTGGATCGGCGGGTTGTCGTACTCGATCTACCTGTGGCACTGGCCGATCCTGGTCGCGGCCCAGGCGGAGCGGCCCGACATGCGGCTGCGCTACGTGGTGCTGCTGATGATCCTGTCGATCATCCCGGCGTACCTGTCGAGCCGGTTCATCGAGAACCCCATCCGGTTCGGGACGTTCTTCAAGCCGAACGGTCGCGCGATCGGCATGGGTCTGGCCCTCACGGCGGTCGGCGTCGGTGCGGGTCTCGCCCTGAACGCCTCGGTCGGCCTCAGCTCGAGCCTCGACGAGGGGAGCGTGTCCGGCAGCCCGGGAGCCGCGGCCCTGCTCGACCCGGCCAACGACGGCGTCGTCTGGAGCGACATCAAGTCCGTCGACGCAATGCGCCCGCTGCCCACGAACGCCGTCGACGACCGGCCCCCGTTCTACGACGACGGCTCGGGCTGCCAGGTCAGGGCCGGCGACCCGAAGCCGAAGCTCTGCGAGTGGGGCGACAAGGGCTCGGACCGCACCGTCGTCATCATCGGCGACTCCAAGATGGCGCAGTGGCAGACCGCGCTGGAGGACATGGCCGAGGACGAGGGCTGGAAGCTCGTCCAGATCACCAAGTCGGCCTGCCCGTTCACCGACGCCAGCGTCGACCGCAGCAACCAGGTCGACTGCCGGCAGTGGGGCCGGACCGCGCTGCAGGACATCCTCGACATGAAGCCCGACCTGGTCCTGGCGTCCCACCGGCTGCAGGAGGCGATGCCCGACGGGACCGGCGCCAAGAAGCCGACGGTCGACGGCATGGCCGACGGCATGGCGCGTTACTGGAAGACGATCACGGACGCCGGCATCCCGGTCGTGGCACTGCTGGACAACCCTGCGCCGGCGAACCAGCCGGTCTACGAGTGCGTCGCGCAGCATGCGAAGGACCTCGCCGAGTGCTCGTTCGACCGGAAGACCGGCGTGGCCGAGTCCGGCGCCGTCGCAGCGCTGCGGGCGGCCAAGCAGGTGCCGGCGGTCAAGGTGATGGACATGAGCGACACGATCTGCCCCGACGGCGGACGCTGCTCGGCGGTCATCGGCAACGTCCTGGTCTACCGCCAGGGCTCGCACCTCACGATGACGTACATCAGCACCATGAGGAAGCAGCTGGCCGACGCGCTCTTCACCGCCTCCGACGGGGCGTTCGGCCAGAAGCTGAGCTAGCCCCTTCCGGGCCCGGGGTGTGGGGTGGCGCGGTGCTTGTGCCACCGTTTGGGCGCGAAATGGGCGTCTTTCGGTGGCGGATCCACCGCGCCTGCGGGGGCCGGGGGTGCGCGGTGTTTGTGCCACCGTTTGGGGCCGAAATGGGCGTCTTTCGGTGGCGGATCCACCGCGCCCCCGGCATTCGGTGGCGGATGCACCGCGCCCCGCGGGGGAGGTGGGGTCAGCTCATCCCGCGGGTGCGGATGAGCTCCTCGATGGCCTCGACCGTGCGGCGGGAGTTGTCGTGGTCGTGGAACGTGAACGCGTGCTGGGCCCGGTCGTCGTACTTCTGCTCCCGGACGCAGCCCGCTGCGAGGTAGCGCTCGACGGCGTCGATCGTCGTGTCCAGGTCGTACGTCACCGGGCCGAACCCGTCGCGCTCGTGGTCGAACCACGACGGCTCGGCGTGCCCCGCCGCATACTCCTCGTTGTCGAAGTGCGTGTAGATCATCGGGGTGCCGAGGTAGGCCAGGTCGAAGTGCACCGAGGAGTAGTCCGTCAGGAACAGGTCGCACCGTCGCATGACCTGCTGGATGTCCGAGCTGCCACCGTCGAGGACCGTGATCCGGTCGCCGCCGATGGCCGGGTCGGCGTACTGCGCGCGCAGGTTGTAGTGCGGCATGAGCTCCAGCTGGTAGCCGTGCTGCTCGAGCAGGGCGTGCAGACGCTCGCTGGACAGGAAGCCGTCGATGAAGCGCTGGTAGGTCGACCCCCCGAACGGGATCTCGCCGCTCGAGCCGGTGCTGAACAGCTCCGGGGCGAGGTAGCGGCGCCACGTCGGCATGTAGAGGATCGTCCGGCTCGGCGGGGTCGGGACGAGGGCGTCGAAGCGCGGCATGCCGGTCTCCGCGATCTGGCGGTCGTAGCCGGAGGTCGCGCGCGCGGCCTGCGTCTCGGCCGGGCTCGCGGTCAGGAACAGGTCGTAGCCGCCGGTGCGGCGCCGCACGTCCTTGGTGTTCAGGTGCACGCCGTGCTTGAGGTAGACGCGGTACGCCCCGCCCGTGCGCCAGCCGAGCTGGCGCAGGTAGTGCTGCTTCTTCCAGCGGCTCGGGAGCATGTGCTTGACCGAGTACGCGTTCGCGAGCACCGTCGCCTGGACCATCAGCACGCGATGGCGCCACGACGAGTGCCGGACGACCCGGCCGAGGGCGGACAGCTCCTCGAAGCGGTCGCTGGACGGGTCCAGCACGTAGTACGCCTGGATGTCGGGCCGTTCCCGGCGCAGGTACGTGAACAGGTGGAAGCCGTTGTCGCGTGCGGTGTCGGCCCGCTCGCCGACGAGCCAGATCTCCCGGCCCAGGAAGAACGGGCGGGTGAGGGTGCGCAGGGGCTGCACGAAGGCGTACGGACGACGCCGGACGATGTCCTTCAGGGCGCGGACGGCCCGACCGGCCCGCCAGCGGATCCCCGCGAACGCGGCCGGGTACGCCTGGGTGACCACCTCGGCCAGCTCGGACGCCGAGGGGTACAGCTGGAGCCGCTTGCCGGACGTGACGATCGGGCGGGACGCAGCCAGCGCGCCGGGAGCGGCGTGGACCGCGACCCGGGAGGGCTCGCCGCCGGGAGCCGTCAGCTCGATCTCCAGGCCGGTGGTGCCGGCGGGGATGCGGTCGATGGGCACGTCGGCGACGTAGCCGGTCCACCGGTACGCGCCGTCCTCGTAGCGCAGGCGCGGTTCGGTGACGACCCGCACCGCCTCGGTGCCGTCGGGGGCGCTCCAGTGCAGCGTGAGCGTCTGGTCGGCGGGGGGCTCGGCACCGTCCGTGCCCGGCCGGCGGCAGGTGCCGGTCAGCCGGAGGGTGCGACCGCCGTCGATGACGTCGAGGCCGTGCAGGCTCGCCGCGACGAGGCGGACCGGGGCGGTGCCGCTCACTTGGTCTTGGCGTCGAGCTCGGCGATCGCGTCGAGGATCGACTGCCGGGCCCGGGAGAGGTCCGCCAGGGTGCGGGCGGACGACTGGTCGACGGCGGCGCGCACGTCACCGGTCGCCCCGGGCTGTTGCGCCGGGGCGGTGACGAGGTAGCCGGCGATCGCGCCCTGCAGCAGGAGGATCGAGAACAGGACGAGGTCGTACTCGTCGGCCAGGAGCCCGATGACACCGAGGACCAGGAGGACGGCGGTCGCGACGGCGAGGGCCTTGGTGCGTTCGGCGACGAGTCGACGCACGTACGACTTCGCGGTGTCCTGCCAGGTGCTGCTCATCGGGATCCCCCTGTGGTGGTCAACGTGCGGACCGCCGCGACATAGGCCGCGGCGGAGAGGTCATTGTGGCAGAACGCCAGCGACCGCCCCTGCTGCTCGGCGAACAGCGAGGGGTCGGCGGCGAGCTTGTCGAGCACCTGCTCGACCGGGTCGTCGCCGACGTAGAGCGCGGCCGTGCCGAGCACGCCGCGCAGGGCCGGGTCGGCGATCACGACGCACCCGCGGGCCATGGCCTCGATCGCGGGCCGCAGCAGCGCCGAGCCGGCGACCGCCGGGGCCGGCACCACGACGACGTCGCACTGGTCGTAGAACGCGCTCGGCGTGATCATGTCCGTCGTGAACGCCAGGACGCCGGGCAGCGTGGCCCGGGCGGGAGCCTGCAGCAGCCGCACGTCGTGGTGGGCGATGCGCGGCAGCAGGGCGGCCAGCTCGGCCCGCGACGCCTGCTCGGCCGGGTACCCCGACGGGTCGGACAGACCGAGCACGAGGCGACCGTCGACGTGCCGACGCGGGAAGGGGGCGGTGGCGGCGACCTCCATCAGCCGGGGCGGGTGGATAGTCCCGGTGACCCCGCTGGCCCAGATCGCCTGGCCGATCTCCTCGGTGGCCGGGATCCACTCGGCGTGCCGGTTGAACATGCGGCGGACCGTCGCCTCGACGTGCGGCGGGTGCCACGAGACACGGGGCGCGGCGCCCTCGGTGGGCATCCGGTCGGCGACGATGACGACGCGGCCCGGGGTCATCGCGACGGTGTCGCTCGATCGCGGCAGCGTCAGCAGCTCGACGTCGCGGACGACCAGCACTGCGGGCGCGATCGGGGCGTCCAGCGTCATCCACGACGTCGTGCCGTGCGCCATGAGGTCGAGCACGTCGGCGCGGGGGTAGTGACGCCTGCGGGACGCGAACCGCAGCGCGTCCGTGCGCGCCAGCCCGACCCGCAGCCCCGCGGCGTGCAGGGCGGAGATCTCGCCGGCCACGCCCGAGCCGGACTGCGGCCCGGGGCGCGGATCGGTCAGGACGACGACGTCCGGCGTCGTGTCGGCGTACGTCGTGCCCTCCAGCTCCGGAGGGGCCGGGAACGCCCGGTGTCCCTCGGCGTCGGGCGTCCGCGGCTCGAGGCCCTCCGTGCGGATCCGGTGGTGCCAGTGACGGAACGCCGAGTGGTACGACACCCGCGCCGGCCGGTGCCAGCTCGGACGGAAGTCCTCGCGCGACAGCGAGCCGTCGGTGAGCTGGTACAGCGCCAGCGGCTCCTTGAGCGTGCGAACCGCCTCCCGGCCGAAGACGGTGGCGATGCGCTCGATGTACTCGGTGTCGGCCGCCTTGCGCATCAGGTCGTACGGCCCGAGACGGCCCAGGACGGCCTCGCGGCGGAACAGCAGCGACGGGGCGTTCTTCGCGAACGGCACCGAGCCGACCCGGGTCATGTAGAGGTCGGTGTGCAGGCGGATCGACTTGGACAGCGTGGCCACGAGCCGCTCGTCGCGGCCGAACGCCGCCATCTGCCGCTCGAGGCGCTGCGGGTGCGACCAGTCGTCGCCGTCCTGGATGCCGGCGATCTCGCCGCGAGCGACCGAGAGGCCGAGGTTGCGGGCCCGGTAGGCGCCGCCGTTCTGCGGCATGCGGTGGTACGAGACGCGATCGCTGAGGGCGCGGGTCTCCTCGAAGATCTCCTCGTGCCCCGCCGGGCTGTGGTCGTCGACGAGGATGACCTCGACGTTGCCCCACGTCTGGTCCAGCAGCGACCGGGTGGCGGTCAGCAGGCTCCGGGTCGGTGCGTAGACCGGCATGACGATGCTGATCAGGGGGCCGTCCACGGATCCGGCGGCGGCGTCCGTGCGCACGGTGTCGAACGGGGTCGCGGTCGCCTCGAACGACATCGTGGCGAGGCCTCGGTCGACGAACGGGGCGTTGAAGGCCCGCTGCCAGGTCTCCAGCGAGGCGGGCTCGGCGCCGCGGAACGGGTTGATGATGTCGGTGTTCGCGGCCCAGTGGTACCAGGAGCGCTCGTCGTTGGCCGCGACGTCGGGGTTGGCCTGCGAGGTGTGCTGGCGCACGTAGTCCACCCGGCCCACGGCGAGATGGGTCTGGATGTCCTCACGGTCGTACATGTGGGCGACGCCGTCGCGGTCGGCGACCCGCCGCGAGAGGGCGAACAGGTCCGCCGCCTCGGTGAAGTCCGCATGGGCACCGAACGCCTCTCCCAGCACGAGGTACGCCAGGGCGTACATCGACGGGGCGTGCAGCGGGGCGAGCGCCCGGTCGACGACGGGACGTCCCGCCGTGACGTCGGAAGCGATCGTGATGATCTGCTCGGCGGTGTACGTGCCGTGGGAGGCCATGCGGGCCACGAGCTCGACCGAGTCGGCGTACTCGTAGCGCAGGAGGGTCGCGGACAGCTCGGCCGCGGAGACGGCGCCGGAGTCTGCGAGGTCGACGAGGTGCGGAGGGAGGCCGGGGGTCTGGTGGCTCACCGGTGGGGGTGCTCGCTTCCGGGTCGACTGCGTGGCACGGCACGAGACGGTCGTGCCCGCCCAGAATACCGGGGACGGCAGGAGGGCCGCGCCGCTGTCGCGGTGCGTCGGCTCCCGGCCGGGCGCGTCAGCTGATCTCGATGACGACGGGCGCGTGGTCGCTGGCACCCTTGCCCTTGCGCTCCTCGCGGTCGATCCACGCGGAGTCGACGCGGGCGGCGAGGGCCTGCGAGGCCAGGATGAAGTCGATGCGCAGGCCGCGCTTCTTGGGGAACGCGAGCTGCTGGTAGTCCCAGTAGGTGTACACGCCGGGCCCGGGGGTGTGGGGGCGCACGACGTCGCTGAAGCCGGCGTCGACGATGCCCTGGAACGCGTCGCGCTCGGGCTGCGAGACGTGCGTGTGCCCCTCGAAGACGGACATGTCCCACACGTCGTCGTCCTGCGGGGCGACGTTCCAGTCACCTGTGAGGGCGATCTGCGCGTCGGGGTTCTCGACGAGCCACTCCGCGGAGACCTGGCGCAGGCGCTCGAGCCACGCGAGCTTGTAGGTGTAGTGCGGGTGGCCGACCTCGCGACCGTTCGGGACGTAGAGGCTCCACACCCGCACGCCGCCGCACGTCGCGCCGATCGACCGCGCCTCGACGACCTCGGGGTCGCCGAACCTCGGCTGGTCGTCGGCGAACTGGGTCGCGACGTCCTCCAGGCCCACGCGGGAGATCAGCGCGACGCCGTTCCACTGGCTGAGGCCGAAGTGGGCCACCTCGTAGCCCATCGACGAGAGCTCGAGACCCGGGAACTGGTCCTCGCGGCACTTCGTCTCCTGGATGGCCAGGACGTCGACGTCGTTGCGCTCGAGCCACCCCGTCACGCGGTCGATTCGGCTCCGGATGGAGTTGACGTTCCAGGTCGCGATACGCACCCCCCGAACCTATCCCGTCCGCACGAAGTGTCGAGATCGGGTGACAGACGGTGCTGGTGGGGCGCACCATGGGAGATCTTGTCCTTGCGATCCGGGAGGTGGCCGAACGTGCGCAGGATGTGGACCACTGTCGTGGCGCTGGTGCTGGCCACCGGTCTCCTCGCCGGCCCCGCGGTCGCGGGCGACCCGCCGATCAGCATGCCCGCGAGCCCCCAGGGGCTGCGGGCGCCCGTCGCGCTGCCGGACGAGCTGGACCCGGCGTCGCCGTACCTGCCGCAGGCGTCCTGCAGCCCGGTCGACACCCCCGGGGTGACCAAGCTCCGCAACCTCGTGATGGCGACGTACGGGCAGGGCTGGTCCGGCTCGATCTCGCGCGGCTGCACCGAGGGGCTGTCCGAGCACAGCGAGGGCCGCGCCTGGGACTGGATGATCGACCCCAAGGACAAGCGCCAGAAGGCCGCCGCCGCCGACTTCATCGCGTGGGTGACGCGCGACGGCGGCCGCAACGCGCGACGTCTGGGCATCATGTACGTCATCTACGACAAGAAGATCTGGGGTGTGTACAACCTCAAGGGCGGCTGGCGCGCCAGCCAGGGACACGAGGACCACGTCCACGTGTCGCTCAGCTGGAACGGGGCCCGGGGCAACGTCTCGTTCTGGACCGGCAAGGTCAGTCCCATCGACTACGGCCCCTGCGTCCGGTTCAAGGGGACGTACGGCGCGCGCACGGGGACCCCGCGGACCACCGCGTGTCCGGCCATCTCGCCGCTGCTGGTCAGGACGACGCTGGGCACGCGGCAGTTCGGCCGCACCGGGGCGACGGTGAAGAAGGCGCAGGCCCTGCTGAAGGTGAGCCGGACCGGGCGCTTCGACACCAGGACGTGGGCCGCCGTGCGCCGCTACCAGCGCGCCCACGACATCCCGTACACCGGTGTGCTCGACCAGCCGACCTGGGCGTCGCTCAGCCCGTCCAGCGTGAAGAGCCGCACGGTGAAGAGCTACACGCGGGCGTCGGCGATCGCCCACGGGGTCAAGCACTACGGCGGCAGCACGATCCGGAAGGGCCAGGTGGGCAAGGCGGTGCTGATCCTGCAGCGGGCGCTCGGGCTGCGGCGGGCGGACCGCAACGGGTTCTACGACGCCGTGACGCTGGCCGCCGTCAAGAAGGTGCAGGGCCGGGCCGGCATGGGTCGCGACGGGCTCGTCCGGGCCGCGGAGTGGCAGGCCATGGCGAAGGCGCTCAACTGAGCGGAACGCCGCAGCAGTGCCATGATGGCTGAATGACCGACGAGGAGTCCGCGGCGTACAACCCCCGGCACGAGGACGACCACGTCGACGCCCGGGTCGCCGACCACTCAGAGGTCGGACCGCCCCGGTGGGTCAAGCGGATCGTCCTGGCGATCATCGTCGTGGGCATCGCGTACGTCGCCTACCTCATCTCGGCGGCGTTCTTCCCGCGGTGGTGGGCGCATCGCGTCGGCGACCAGGTCGACGGCGCCGTCTCGCGCGGCACGCTCTGGGGCCTGTTCTACGGGTTCTTGTTCACCGCCGTGCCGCTCCTGGTGCTGGTCCAGGTCAGGCACCGGTTCCTCAGCTGGACGTGGCGCGGCATCATCGCCCTCGTCGCGATCGTGCTCGCGGCGCCCAACTGGCTGACCCTCTCGGTCGTGGCGGGCAACAGCAGCGCCGCGCACGCCGGCGAGCGGATCATGGACGTCGAGGCCCCCGGCTTCCGTGCCGCGACGCTGATCGGGGTCGTCGCGGGAGCAGCCCTGGTGCTCCTCGTCACCGCGCTGAGCATGCGGCTCAAGGGACGTCGTGCCGAGGTCAAGCGGCTCCGCGGCGAGCGTGACGAGCTGCGCCGCTCACGCGAGGTCGATGACGGGCCGCGCGAGGAGCGCTAGGCACCACCGCGCACGCGCTCAGGCGTTCGCCGGCAGCGTCCGCAGCAGGTAGCGCTCGGCTGCGCCGGCCCGCTGCGCGAGGTCCCGCACCGTCGACGAGCTCTGCTGCAGCGTCCCGGCTCCGTTCGGGTGCTGCAGGCCCGGGAGCGTCTGGTCCGCCGGGCTCAGCGCGCGCAGGACGTCCTGCAGTGCTGCGTCGTCCATGCCGGTCGCGTCCACGAGGGCCGTGAGGTCACGAAGCCCGGTCCGCAAGGTGTCGAGCTCGCGCAGCTGGACGTCGTCCAGCTGGTCGTGGTCGGGCACCAGCTCGTCCTGCGTCTGGGTCGCCTCGCGGTGCAGGGCCACCTGGTCGGCCAGGCCCGGCTGCGATCCGTCGGCCGCGGCGCGCAGCACGGCCGCCGTCGCCTCGGTGGCCGACTCGATGCGCCTGCGCAGCGGCGGCGGCCGGAACGCCGGGACGACCGCGAACCCGACCAGCAGGCCGATGACGACGGCGCTGGCGGTGAGTCCTACGTACTGCAGGAGCAGGTTCACCGGGTCCAGGTCGCGGGTCACCGAGTTGAAGCCGACGCTGACCACGACCATGAACGCATTGCCCAGTCCTGGTCGGGTGACGATGTACCAGAGCCCGAGACACAGGGACACGACCGCGATCGCGACCAGGAAACGTGACGGGACGACCAAGAGGATCACGGCCACCGACAGCGAGCCGCCGACGAGGCCGATGATCTTGTTCCTCGCCTTCGTCGCCGTGTCGCGCCAGCTGGCCTGGAGGATGCCGAAGGTCGTGAGCAGCACGGTCGAGACCAACGGGTCGCCGCGTTCGAGCCCGGACGTGATCACCAGCATCAGCAGCAGCCCGAGCGCCGTGCGGAACGCGTGCCGCAGCTGGACGGACCGCAGCCTGGTGGACGGGTGCAGCACCGCGTCCTTCAGCTGGTGGCGCCGGTCGTGCTCGAGTGAGACCGCGGTCGTGTCCCGGTCGCGGATCGCCTGCTCCACGGAGTCGAGCGCCTGCGTCGCGTCCGCGAGGGCCCCGTCGCCGGCCGGGCCCGGACCGGCAGGTGCGTCCTCCTGTGCCGTGGCCTTCTTGGAGGGCTTGGCCTTCAACCGGGACGCCAGCTCGGCGGCTCGGTCACGCAGCGCCGCCAGGTCGCCCGGCGCGACGGGTTCCGTGAGCCCCGCGGTGTGCAGCGCCAGCCGGTAGCGCGAGGCGGCGTCCAGTGCGTCCGCCAGCCAGCGCTGCCTGCCGTCGCTGAGCCAGGTGCCGAACGCCACGGACGTGGCCGTGGCGGGATCGGCCGCGACGAGCACCTCCGCCACCTGGGCGCGCGTGGGCCCGGACGGGTCCGAGACGCCCATCAGCACCCGCAGTGCGAGAGCGACGGCGACGCCCGCCACGGCGGCGGCGATCACCTGCTGGTGGTCGGCCCCGCCCTGGGGCGCGTAGCCGTAGCCGAACACGGTCGTCATCCCCAGCCCGAGGCCCGCGTTGGCGAATCGCGGCCCGAGCAGCGGCAGCAGCGCGGCGACGAAGCCGAGCACGACCACGGCCAGGATCGCGGTCGGTCGCGAGACCTCCGCGACCAGCCGGGGGACGACCGCCGCGACCACCAGCAGCGGCGCCATCACCGCGGCGATCCGCAGGTCGGCTCGCAGCGGGCCTCCCATGAAGACCACCAGGGAGAACAGCCCCGTCAACCCGCCGATGATCCCGGCCGAGCCGGCGCCCCAGTGGTCCGCGAGGAGCACCGACGGGACGACCACCAGGGCCATCAGGGCGAACAGGAGGGGGCTGCCCTTCGGGCGCGCCCGGGTGTGCTTTCCGCGTGGTGCCATCAGCACGCCTCCTTCCGGAAGCGCTGTGAGCCCCTGCCCCGAACGTTAGAGGGAGGCGGCGGACCGCGTCAGGGCCCTAGGGCCCCGGGCGGTGGGGCCGTGGACAACACCCGGGGAGGGCTGTACGTTCGCAGCGGACGTCGCCGCCTCGCCGCACCGGTCCGGGTGCCGACGCGAAGGAGCGCGCATGTCCCCCTCCGGCACCTGCGGGACGCCACCGTGACCTGTCCCGTCATCGGCATCACGTCCTACCGCGAGACTGCGCGGTGGGGGGTCTGGGACAAGCCTGCCGACCTGTTGCCTGCGGCGTACGCCCGAGCGGTCTCCGAGGCCGGCGCGGTCGCGGTGATCCTCCCGCCGGGGCGGGCCGAGGACGCCGCCACGGTCGTCCACCGCCTGGACGGGCTGGTCCTGGCCGGCGGAGCGGACATCGACCCGAGGCGGTACGGGGAGCAGGTGCACGAGCGCACGGCGGGCTGGCGGGCCGATCGCGACGCGTGGGAGACGGCCCTGCTGGACGCTTCGGACGTCGAGGACCTGCCCGTGCTCGGGATCTGCCGCGGCATGCAGCTCATGGCCGTGCGCGACGGAGGCACGCTGCACCAGCACGTGCCCGACCTCGTGGGGCACGAGGAGCACTCGCCCGGAGGTGCGCACTTCGGTGTCACGAGCGTCGACGTGGTGCCCGGCACCCGGCTCGCCGCGGCCGTCGGCGACAAGGGGGACGTGCGATGCCATCACCACCAGGCCGTCGCGGCTCACCCGGGCTTCGAGCCGGTCGCGCGCTCGGCCGACGGCATCCTCGAGGGCATGGAGCGACCTGACCGAGCCTTCTGGGTCGGGGTCCAGTGGCATCCGGAGACGCTCGAGGACGTGGGCCTGTTCCGGTCGTTGGTCGCCGCGGCCTCCCGCGTCACCCCCAGACGTACGGGGCCGTCTCCGTCTCCGCCTGGGCCATGATGCGGCTGAACCGGCGGTTCAGCCGGCGCATCGCGCGCTGGTACGCCCACGGCACGTAGCGCTGCAGGTAGTGCGCGGTGCGGACGTCGTGGGAGGTGAAGACGAGGTACCTGCCGCCCTCGACGCCCCGGATCATGGCCGCCGCGGCGTCCTCGGGGGAGACGGCCTGCCGCTCGAAGTCGGCGAACATCTTCTGGATCGCCGGGTGCTGGGGGTCGACGCCCGCGAGGACCGAGCGGCTGACCAGCGGGGTCCTCACGGCGCCGGGGCAGAGGAGGGTGACGCCGATCCCGTGCTGCTCGAGGTCGAAGCGCAGGACCTCGCTGACACCGTGGAGACCGAACTTCGCCGCACTGTACGGCGCGCGGACGGGGAGCCCGAACAGCCCGGCGGAGGACGACACGTTGACGACGTGCCCGCCGTTGCCGGCCGCGATCATCGGCGGGACGAACGCCGACAGGACGTGGATGGGTCCCATCAGGTCGACCTCCACGACGTCGCGCCAGTCCTTGGAGGTCAGGTCCTGGATGCGGCCGCCGACCGAGATGCCGGCGACGTTCATGACGATGTCGACGGGGCCGTGCAGGAGCGTGCGGTGGGCGAATGCCGCGACGGCGTCCTCGTCCGCGATGTCGAACGCCTCGTGGTGGACGACGTGGTCGGCGACGAGGGCCACCGTCGCCTCGAGCCCCGCCGCGTCGACGTCGGTGAGGGCGAGGCGGGCTCCCTTGGCGGCGGCCTGGACGGCGGCGGCGCGGCCGATGCCGCCACCGGCTCCGGTGATGACGGCGGTGCGTCCGGCGAATGCTGTCTTCTTCATCAATCCCCCCGAGATGTGTGAAGTGGGACGAGCGTACCGCTCACGGGTGGCACGCGGGGGCTGTCTCAGCCGACGGCTAGCGTGATGCCCTCAGCCACGAGCAGGAGTCAGCACATGAGATCCAACAAGTACGCCGGCACGTGCGCCGAGTGCAGCTCGGCCGTCGCGATCGCGGCGGGCCGGCTGATCGGGCGCCCCGGCCGGTGGCTGACCATGTGCCTGAGCTGCTCGCCGACGCCGCCGCCGCGTGGCGACCACCCCGGCTGGCACGTCGCGCCGCTGGCCTCCCTGGACTTCGAGACGACCGGAGTCGACCCGCTGACCGACCGGGTGCTGAGCTACGCGCTGCTGGACGACCGCGGCCGTGACGTCTCCGGGCTGGTCAACCCTGGTGTGCCGATCCCGGCGGCCTCGGCCGCCGTGCACGGCCTGACCGCCGAGGCGCTCGCCGACGCCCCGGCACCGGTCCACGCGATCGCCGAGATCGTCACGTGGGTGCAGGACCTGGTCGATCGCGGTGTCGGGCTGGTGGTGTTCAACGCGGCGTACGACCTGACGATGCTGCGGGCCGAGGCCGAGCGCTGGGGTCTCGCCCAGCCCGACTGGGACCGGTTGCTGGTCGTGGACCCCTACGTCATCGACTGGGGCATCGAGCGTGGCGGTCTGGGTCCCCGTCGCCTCACCGACGTCGCGGCCTACTACGGCATCAGCCTCGACAACGCCCACGACGCCGCGGCCGATGCGTTCGCCGCCCGCGAGATCGCCCACGAGATCGGCCGGCGTCACCCCGACGTGGCCGCGGGGACGCTCCAGGACCTCATGCACCGGCAGGGCGGCTGGTACGCCGACCGCGCCGAGGACTGGAACCGCTACGCCCGCACCGTGGGCCGCAGCCTCGACGACCCGGCCGGCTGGCCGCTCAAGCAGGTCACCGAGCCGGTAGCGGGCATCGCCTGACCCGGACGGGTGGCGCGGCTAGGACCACGCGGAGCGCAGGACCGTGACGGGGTCGTGCCGGCGAGGTCCTCGGCCAGCGTCACGCCCTCGCGCGGACGATGATCGCCTCCGCGAGCGAGTCGGGTGCCTGCTCGGGGACCCAGTGCCCGATGCCGTCGAGCTCGACGAACCGGTAGTCCGCGTCGACGAAGTCGCCGCAGGCCTCCGCCGGGACGCGGCCTATGGCCATGTCTTGGGCGCCCCAGACGAACGTCGTCGGGACCTGGACGTGGGGTGTCGAGGCGAGCTCGGCGGTCATGGCGCGGTACCAGTTGAGTGCCGCGGTGAGCGCTCCCGGCTCGGCGAGGTGCGCGACGTAACGGACGACCAGGCCGATCGGGACCGCGTCGCCGTACATCGCGGTGATCCGCTGACCGGCGTCGGCGAGCAGCAGCTCCTCGGCCCGGCCGGCCGGTTCGCGGAACAGCTGGATGTAGGCGGCCCTGCGCTGCTGGTCGGGGTCGTCACGGAGGGCAGCGTTGTACGCCGCGAGGTGCGGCACCGACACGGCGGTCAGCGTCCTGACCCGGTCGGGGTGGTGGGCCGCGACGAGCCACGCGACCACGGCGCCCCAGTCGTGTCCGGCGAGGTGGAACGTCCCGAGCCCCAGTGCGTCGGCGATGCCGAGGACGTCCGCCACGAGGAGGTCGGTCGCGTACGCCTCGACGCCCTCGGGCCGCGCGTGCGGGGAGTAGCCGCGCTGGTCGGGAGCGATCACGCGGAAGCCCGCGTCGGTGAGTCGTCCGGCCACGGATGCCCAGGACAGCGAGGTCTCGGGGAACCCGTGCAGCAAGATGATGGGTTCGCCGTCCTCGGGCCCGGTCGTCCGGACGTCGAAGGTCAGGTCGCCCACGGGGACCTGGGTGATGGAGCCGTACGTCATGGTGTACCTCCTGCGGTCACTCGACGGTGCGCGGTTCCTCGTCGATCGTGTCACCGCTGCGTGCGACGGCCTCGCGGTCGAGCACGGCAGCGGTCTCGATGTCGGGGGCGCTCCCACCGTGATCGTATGGCAGCCACCAACTGTCGTCCTCGTCGCGCGGCGCCTCGGGGTAGGTCTCGATGGCCTCGGCGAGCAGCCCCTCCATCCGGGTGCGGAGCCGCGTCGTCAGTGCGTCGACGCTCTCGTCGGGCCGCGGGCACAGGGGTTCACCGACGATGACGGTGATCGGCATGCCCCGGCGCAGCGAGCGACGGCCGTCCACGGTCAGGACCCGATGCCCGCCCCAGACGACGACCGGGACGACGGGGACCCGGCGGTTGACGGCCATCGCCGCCGCGCCGCGCTTGAACGGCTTGAGCAGCCACGAGCGGCTGATCGTCGCCTCCGGGAAGACGCCCACGAGATCGCCGGCATCGAGCAGGCGCAGGGACCGCCTGTAGGCCCGTGCGCCGTGCCGACGGTCGACCGGGATGTGCCGCATGGCCCGCATGAGCCGCCCGACGACCGGCAGCTCGAACACGGAGGTCTTCGCCATGAACCGCACGAGACGTCCGCGGTCGCGAGCGGCGTACCCGATGAACGTGAAGTCGAGGAACCCGATGTGGTTGCCGGCGAGCACGGCCGGGCCCGTGGCCGGGATGTGCTCCGCGCCGCGCACGTCGAACCGGTAGCCCATGAGCCGGAACAGGGTGCCGAAGACCCGGTTGGCCCAGCGGTACGTCCGGTCGGACCCGAGCACAGGCGCGTCGACCGGCGGGGCGTCGCTCCGCGGCATCTACGACTGGGCAGCCGGCAGCCGCGGCCAGCAGTCGGTGCGCACGGTGGGGTCGAAGCCGTCGCCGGCGGCGAGCGTCCTCTTCTCCCGGGACAGCATGCCGGTGGTCAGGAAGAAGATCGCCAGGATGTACAGCGCCATGATGGCCAGGCCGGTCACGACGGCGTCCCCGTCGATGCGTCCGGCCTCGGACAGGGCGATGATGCCGTCGGACACGAGGAAGAGCGCGCCACCGATCCCGGCGCGCAGATCGGTCGAGAGCGCGGCGGCAGCGGTGCCGAGCAGCAGTGCCGCGTACACCGGGACGAGGGGCTTGAGACCGGGCTCCAGCCCACCCCAGCACCACGCCACGAGCCCGACCGCCAGCACGACGTACGCGACCAGGATCATCGGCCGGCGCCGTAACCGGTCGATCGCGCCGCGGCGCACGAAGAAGGTGATGAGGCAGACGTGTGCGATCGCGAACGCGGCCATGCCGGCAGTGAACATGTCCTCGATCTCGAGGAACAGGTCGCCGAGGAAGCAGAACGCCAGCGCCACCGCGAGCAGCCGAGGGCCCTGCTGCTCGAGGACCCACACGGCGAGCAGGGGCGCGAGCAGGCACTTGCTGATGCTGTCCCAGGGGGCCGGGCCGGTCCCGTTGAGGACGAGGTGCACGACGGCCACCACGCCGAAGGCGATCAGCCAGGGGCTCTTGAGGGCGGTCATGGACGTCAACCTATCGAAGACGCGGCTCCCCGGATCGGCCCACTCGGTGGGTGTTGACATTCCGGCCAGCCGAGCGATATTTAAGTGCATGGTTAAGTATGAGGAGCGGCTCGACCGGGTGTTCCGCGCTCTCGCCGACGGGACGCGGCGCGCACTGGTCGAGCGCCTGGCCATGGGGCCGGCGTCGGTGACCGAGCTCGCCGAGCCGCACGGGATGTCGCTCCCGGCGATCGTCCAGCACCTCAAGGTGCTGGAGGAGGCCGGGATCGTCACCTCGGAGAAGGTCGGCCGGGTCCGGACGTACCAGCTCGCCCCCGACGCCTTGAGCGTCGCGGGGGAGTGGGTCGGCCGCCAGCGGCTGCCCGCCGAGCAGCGGCTCGACCGTCTCGATGTGCTCCTCGCCGCCGATCCCGGCACCCATCGCAGGCCCGACAGCAAGGAGAGCTGACATGAGCACCACCACCGCACGTACCCAGACCCACGCCACCTTCGTCCTGGAGCGCGACTATGCGGCTCCGGTCGACCGGGTGTGGGCGGCCTTCGCCGACCCGGACCTCAAGAAGCAGTGGTTCGGCGGCGGCGACTTCGAGGACGTCGAGGTCTCCGAGGACTTCCGCGTCGGCGGCGTCGCGATCAACAGCGGGACGATGAACGGCCAGCGCAGCGAGTTCCGTGCGACCTACACCGACATCGTGGACCGGGAACGCATCGTCTACGTGTACGACATGTGGAACGACGGCGTGCACGCGTCGACCTCGATCACGACCGTGGTCCTCGAGCCGACCGAGGCCGGGACGCACCTGACGTTCACCGAGCAGGGGGTCCACCTCGATGGCGTCCACGGTCCCGGCCCCGAGGCCGCCGCAGGGCGGGAGCACGGAACCGGCTGGCTGCTCGACCGCATCGCGGACGTCGTCGAGCGCGCCTGACGGGAACCCAGGCGGGCCGCCGTCTGGCAGGTTGGTCACATGGTGGCTGATCTCGTCCTCACCAACGCACGCATCCACGACGGCGCCGGGTGGTCGGTGACCGCCGACTCGATCGCCGTCCGTGCAGGCCGCATCGTCGCGATCGGGTCCGACCTGCCGGCGGGGGCGGAGGTCGTCGACCTGGGCGGGGCCTGGGTGCTGCCGGGCTTCCACGACGCGCACGTGCATCCGGTGCAGGCGGGACTCGAGATGAACGCGTGCGACCTCACCGGCGGAGGCGATGTCGACGGCTACCTCGACCGCATCGCGGCGTACGCGACGTCGCGTCCCGAGGCGGAGTGGGTCCTCGGGGGCGGCTGGTCGATGGACGCGTTCCCCGGCGGCGTCCCCACCGCTGCGGCGCTCGACCACGTGCTGCCCGACCGGCCCGCGTTCCTGCCCAACCGGGACCACCACAGCGCCTGGGTCAACACCGCGGCCCTGCGCCGCGCCGGGATCGACCGGACGACGCCGGACCCGAGCGACGGTCGCATCGAGCGGGACGTGGACGGAGAGCCGACCGGCGCGCTCCACGAGGGCGCGATGGAGCTCGTCCGTGCCCTGGTCCCGCCGCCCACCCCGGCGGAGCAGACCCGGGCGTTGCTGAGCGCCCAGGCGTACCTGCACTCCTGGGGCATCGTGGGGTGGCAGGACGCACTCGTCGGGACGGGTCTCGGGATGGCTGACTCGCTCGACACCTACCTGGCCGCGGCACGTGACGGTTCCCTGACGGCCAAGGTCGTCACCGCCCTGTGGTGGGACCGGGCGCGAGGCGCCGAGCAGATCCCGGAGCTCCTCGACCGGCGGGCGCGGGCCGCGGCCGCCGGCATCGATGCGGGCAGCGTCAAGATCATGCAGGACGGGGTGTGCGAGACGTTCACCGCAGCGGTGATCGATCCCTACCTCGACGGCCACGGCCGCCCGACCGCGAACCACGGTCTCAGCTTCATCGAGCGCGCCGACCTCGCGTCGTACGTCCAGCAGCTCGACGCCGCCGACTTCCAGGTGCACGTCCATGCTCTGGGGGACCGGGCCGTCCGCGACAGTCTCGACGCGATCGAGCACGCGGCCGCGGTCAACGGCCGGCGGGGCAACCGGCACCACCTCGCTCACGTGCAGATCGTCCATCCGGACGACGTGCCCCGGTTCGCAGCGCTCGACGTCACGGCCAACGCGCAACCACTGTGGGCGTGCCTGGACGAGCAGATGGCCGACCTGACGCTGCCGTTCCTCGGCACGGCGGCGAAGGAGCAGCAGTACGTGTTCCGGTCGCTGCTCGCCAGCGGCGCGCGGCTCGCGTTCGGCAGCGACTGGCCCGTGTCGTCGCCCGACCCCTTCGGCGCGATGCACGTCGCGGTCAACCGTCGGTCGCCGGGAAGCGATCGTGCGGCGCTGCTCGCGGACCAGGGACTGACGGTTGCCGAGGCGCTGCAGGCCTACACGGAAGGCAGCGCCTGGGTGAACCGGCTCGAGGACGTCTCAGGACGCATCGCGGTGGGCGCGGCCGCGGACCTCGCCGTCGTCGACCACGACGTCCTGGCGGTGCCGGTCGAGCAGATCGGTGACGTCCGGGTGCTGCGCACGTACGTCGACGGTCGCTGCGTGCACGGGGACTGACTCAGGCGAAGGAGACCAGGCAGAACGGGTGCCCGGCAGGGTCGGCGAAGACGCGCCACGGGTCGCCGTCCTCGTCCACGACGTCGGACAGGATGCGCGCGCCCAGCCGGACGACCTCCTCGGTGCCCCGGTCGAGGTCGTCGACCTCGACGTCGAGGTGGATCTGCTGCTCGCCGGTACGTCCCGGCCACGGGGGCGGGGCGAAGTCCTCGACGACCTGGAAGGCCAGGCGCGGTCCGCCGGTCGGCCGTTCCAGGGCCCACCAGTCGTCGTCGCGCTGCGCGATCTCGTGCCCGAGCACCTGCGACCAGAACACCGCGAGCGGCTCCGGGTCACGGCACTCGAGCACGATGGAGCGCACGGCCCCGATCACGGTCATGAGGCGGAGTCGTCGACCCCGTCGGCGTCGGGGTTGCTGACGCTGGGCTCGAACGGCTGGGGCGAGTCGACCTCCGGGTTGTCGGCGGCTTCGTCGGGGGACAGGGGTTCGTCCGGTGACTGGCTCATGCGCCGGTCGTACCCCGCGCGACCTGGATCAAGCGCGGATCAGGCGCAGAGCGACTCGCTGGCGGTGCGTGTCGTGGCCTTGACCGGCTTCGGGGCGTTCGGCTGCACGCCGCCGGCGATGCGGTCCGATCCCAGGATCAGCCAGACGCCGCTCATGCCGCTCGTGTGGACGACGATCTCCGCCTTGAAGCCGAAGTCGCGGTTGATGGCGTCGGCGGTGGTCATCGCCTCGGGGGTGCCGTCGACGAAGATGCGGGTCTTCTTCGCGGGCTTCTGGGCGTTCTCGGTGCCGCTGACCGTGTAGTCCAGCCCGGTCATCGCCGTCTGCGCCGAGGTCGCCAGCCCGTCGGTCTGCGCCGCGTTCAGGATCTTCACCAGGGCGGCGCGGGTGGCCTTCTGGTCGTCCTCGGAGCCCTCGACCGGCACCTTCTTGTCCTTCGCGATCGCGGCGAAGATGGTGTCGGCATCCGCGGTCTTGACGACGCGGTTGGGGTCCGTCGGCGCCGTTCCGTTCGGCATCGTCACGAACCGGATGTCGGAGTCGTCGACGGCCCGGGCGCGCTTGGCCAGCGACGTGAGCTTCGGGATGGACGAGATCCCGTCGTCGACCGTGATGGACGACGTGAGCGCGTTGATGAACTTGAGCAGGCGATCGGGCCGGGTGAGGGTGCCGGCGCTGCGGGCCTGGTTGATGATCGAGGACATCACGACCTGCTGGTGTCCGAGGCGGCCGATGTCGCTGCCGTCGCCCACGGCGTGCCGGGTGCGGGCCAGCGCAAGGGCGTCCTTGCCCCTGAGCTTCTGCTCGCCGGCGGGCAGATCGAGCTTCGCGTCGGGGTCGACCATCGCCTGGTTGAGGCACACCTTGACGCCACCGAGAGCGTTGACCATCGAGGCGAAGCCGTCGAAGTCGAGCTGCACGAAGTGGTTGATGTGCACACCGCTCAGCTGCTCGACCGCACGCACCGAGCAGGACGGCCCGCCGGCCAGGGCCGAGTTGATCATCTGCTGTGGTCCGCCGGCGAACGCGCCGCTGCCGGTGTCGTCACAGGAGGGCAGGTCGGTCAGCGTGTCGCGGGGGATCTGCACCGCGTCGATGCGGGTGTTGTTCTTGGCGAAGTGCACCAGCATCAGGGCGTCGCTGCGCTGCCCCTCCTCCTTGCCGTAGCCCTTGGTCTTGAGCTTGCGGGAGTCCGAGCCGATGAACAGGACGTTGAGGGCGCCCTTCGGGGTGTCGTCGGTGACGACGTGGTCCTTGTCGTCCAGGGCCTTCGACTCGATGTTGTGGTTGAACTTCCAGTACGCTGCCGCAGCTCCGACACCCAGGACGAGGCTCAGCGCCAGCGCGCCTATGCCGAAGGCGCGCGCGATGCGCCGGCCGCGCGGCCGCACCCGTTTGCGGGAGGTCGGTGGCGTCGCGGGCGTCGGCTCGGGGGCCGGCGCTTCTGGGCTGCTCACCATCGTCTCCTGTTGTGTCGGGGCGTGTCTCGTGGCCGCCGGTGCGAACCGGCAGACGTCCCACAATACGAGGGACACCTGAGAAGAGGGTAGGAACCGCGCGTGACGTTCCGCGCATTCCGCTGGTATGTCACGCTGCCCACCCGTCGTCTGGAGCGACGGGCGGCTAGTGCTCCCGCGGGAAGCACTCGCGGCACAGCTCGCGGAGGAAGGACATCCCTGCGACGATCCCGCCCGCCGGTCCCGAGTAGCGGACGTAGTGCGAGCTGGCGATCAGGCCCGCCACCATCGCGCCCGCGGGCGGGTAGTCGTTTCCGGACGGCAGGAGCGTCAGGTACCTGGCCGCCTGGCTGTCCTGGATCTCGGAGACGAACCGTTCCACGTTGGCCGAGTCGTCGACGATCGCCTGCACCTCCACGACGAACTCGGCGTAGCCGCTGATCGTATGGCCCATGCGTCAAGCCTAGGCAGGCTGGGCAGGTCCAGGACGACGAGCATCTGGCGCCTGGGGATCCGGCGCCGGTCGGTGGGCCCCGTGGGACTCGAACCCACAACCCGCGGATTAAAAGTCCGCTGCTCTGCCAATTGAGCTAGAGGCCCGGGACATGGGGACAATAATCCGGAGAACCTTCCGGAGAATGCCACTAGCCCGAGACCGAGTATCGCAGAGGTCTGGTCCGGCGTGGCCGGTGCCTAGGGAGAACCCTCGGGACAACATGCGTGTAGTTCAGTAGGCCTGCCCGTGCCGAACCGGGTGACCTCGCGTCAGGCTTCAGCGGACTGAGAAGGCGCCTCCATCCCGGTCTCCGTGGGGGCGGCTGCGAGATGCTCCGAAAGCATGGATCTGACCAAGACAAGGCCGATGCTGGAGTCGATTGTCTTACCGATCTGCCTCACGTTTCCCGGCCCATCAACCAGTTGAACCAACAGGCGGCTGAGCAGGTCGCTGCGGTCGACGTGCTCTTGCTCTTCGGCGGACAACTTCGCGACCTTGCTGCTGACCGTCCGTTCGACAACCTGGACTATCTCGTCCTGGGTCAAGGGCGTGTATTCGATGAGGGCGTCGAAGCGCGACGCCAAGGCGTCGCCTAGCGCCTCCCGGATCTCGACGTCCGTCTTGTAGTTGGACGTGCAAATGAAAAGGGCCGGACCGACGTCGACCGAGTAGTTCTTGTCGACGAAACGACCGCTGTCGAACAGCTCGTAGAAGGCGCTGTGGAACACCGGGTTCGCCTTGTCGAACTCGTCGATCAGGATCACGCCGGACTCACGGTCCAGCAGGTCACGTGCCAAGGAAGCTTCGGAGTGCTCGCCCCCGAACAGGTACGACGCGAACTTGTCGCTGTGGAACATCGAGAACTGTTTGCGCAGGAGGTCGCCGCCAAGTAGGCCGTTGATGAAATGCGCGGTCTCCGTCTTACCGACTCCTGACGGTCCGTACAGCATGACGACTACTGGCTTGGTTCGTCCTGGACGGATGAGTGGGTACATCGTTGCGAGCAGCAGTTCCCTCACGGTCCGCTGTCCCACGAGGTGATCCGCGAACCCGTCGCGGAACTGTCGAAGCGTCTCAGGGGTGATCGTCGGGTATGTGTGGCGCTCGACCCGAGTGGACGGAAAAGCGCGAATTAGCTGCTCGTGGACCCGGGAGGGTGGGTTGTTGAGGAGCAAGTGCTTCGGGTGAAGTTCCTGGACGAGGTTGGCGAAGTTGGTGATCGCGTGCTCCTGGATGCTGGCGAAATCGGCTGACTCTGCCACCACCCGGTTGGGACGCCGCAACTTGCTGATCGGCTCCTCGCCGTCGTGGCCAGCAACAACGACCCGAAAGAGCTTGCGGAGTGCGTCTCGCTCGTTGATCAGTGTCATAAAGTTCTTGGTCTTCGAGGCTCCCACCTGGTCATGAAACCAAGACGGTGGTCCGTAGTAGATGACGATCTTGGGCTCAGACGCCATGTTCGACTCCTGCAAGGACGACGTCGTAGACGTCGAGCAGCACTTCGGAGTCCGAACCGGCGACTGGGCCGTCCACTACGTCCAGGGCAGTCGGAGACTTGCTCGTGTGCTGAGGTGCGTCGCCCATCTCCGCATCGACACTCAGGCCAGCTTCTGTGCTGCTGCCGACCAGGATGGCGTGGTAGACGAGCCGCATGCGTCCTAGGTCAGTCAAGCCGTAGTTGTTCCGAAATGCTCCGATGTTGAACCTCAGAACGCATTTCTCCGAAGGGTCGACGCTGCTCTCAGCCAACAGCTCGTAGTAGCCCTTGGCGCGCTCGAGAGCTTCGTCCATCCGGGCGAGGTCGAACCCAGTGTCCTCGGTTCTCGCGATGACCATGTACGGGGTGTACATCTTCATGAACGCCATCGAGTCCGCGGGCGCGGTCACCTTGTAATCACGCAAGGGGCGCACGCATTCGTCTCCGGCGACCTCCTCGAGGTAGTCGGTAAGAATGGTGTTCGACAGAGTCTTGCTGAGGATGCTCTGCCCGACCCGCGACACGTCCAGTCCTCCACTCGCCTCGGCTGAAGCGCCCAGAAAGGGAAGCCAGCTGAACTTCGCGACAAGCTTGGACTCGACTTGGCCATGCATGTCAGCAGTCCGGTTCTTGATGTACTCAGCTTTGGACTCCGCGGCGCCGCCGGCGGAGATGTCCAAGTAGTCGGACGCGGACTGCTCATCGAAGTACACGATCTTGAGCATCGACCTGCTCGCAGAACCTACGGGCGGGTTTTCAGTGGTCATGAGCAGGTCCTCACCTAGGGGATCCGACCGGAGCTGGGGATCAGGAAGAGCATGTCTCACGCCACCGA
Source organism: Aeromicrobium chenweiae (assembly GCF_003065605.1). Lineage (GTDB taxonomy): Bacteria > Actinomycetota > Actinomycetes > Propionibacteriales > Nocardioidaceae > Aeromicrobium > Aeromicrobium chenweiae. The sequence goes on from NZ_CP026952.1 coordinate 469,976, forward strand.
CACGACGCGAACGCGGTGTGGGTGAGGGCCTCTGGTCAGTCCCGACCAATACCGTGGGACTTCCACTGCCGGAAGGAACGCGCATGTACCCGCCGCCCGAGGGCACCCTGGAGACTCCAGATCAGATCCGTGAACTGGACGATACCTTCCTCACCTCGGACCCGTTTGGCTACTTCGTGGCACGCATCGGGATGCTGCATGCCTGGGCTAGGTTCTCTGGCGGAGGCCCCGGAGACGAAAGCGAGAACGACGCTACTGAGCCGCAACCCGCACAGGGGGACCACCTCGGCGGCGCCCCTGACGTCGCCGAAGACATCGGGCGACCTGATCTCTTCCCGATCATGCGGGCGGTCATGCGCAACGAGGGCGGCGTTGCCCAGCCCGAGGCAATGACCGTGTCTGCTCAAGTGGCGGTTGATGCCTTTGCCCTCCGACACCATGTCGCGGAAGCATTGGTCAGATTGCTCGTCGGGGCTGCCGAACGGTCGCTCATCTCGGGCATGCCCTCAACGAGCCTGTGGTCGCGTCTCACCGACGACAAGAACGTCCAGATCAGCCAACTTCTTGACGCGGTCAGGAAGGCCGCGGATGACCTCGGTGAGTTTGGTTTCGCTCGGCTGATCGTGCCGCCGTCCGTAACCATCGAGAACGCGGCGGACCAGTCCTACTTGGGAGGCTTCGCTGATCTGTGTGCGGAGTGGGTCGAGCGCGCTGTCGAGCTCCTCGGCCCGTCCGAGCTGGACATCAACACTGCTCACAACAAGGTCAAGCATGGGCTCGCAGTCCGAGGCAGAGCCGACCTCAAAGTGCCCTTCACAACTGTCGGGCCAGATGCCGACGGTAACGTCCCTGTCTCCGCCTTTGACGGCGACACGTCCTTCAACATCTTTGAGAGGCCAGTTCTGGAGTTCATGTCTCGGGCCAAGACGCCTGGAACTCGTCGGGGCGGCGGCCTGGAGGTGACTCAGCTGCAGCTGGACTACCGGCACCTGCTTGCGGAGTCGATGATGATGTCGTACGTTCACGGCGCGCTTTTCCATGTCGCCGCCTGCCAGCACTTCAAGGGTCGTGAGGTGCCCCGTGGGCTTTCTGTGGCGCCGCACCCCGGCCTGGCCGGCCAGGACGCTGCGCGACCGAACCTGGCTGGCCACCAGGTGGGTCTGAAGTTTCCCATCACGAAGCCGACCGGGGGCGGTGAAGCGAGACCTGCGGGTTTCTGGCACAGGGACGGGGCGTCCATTGAGTTCAGCCACGTTGGCAAACGGGTCTCAGCGCAGGTCATCGACCCTGTGGAACCGGGGGACGGGCGGTAGGGGTCGGGAGGCTGCCAGGCCCGCACCGTCCTCGTACCCGCTAGCAACGGTTCAGCGGAACCAATGGCCTAGACGTTCCTCCACGCGTGCGCTGCGGGTTGCGCCGGGTGCGCGTGAACCGCAGGTAGCTGTCGGCATCGGGTCGTCCACACACTTCGACGGCGGCTGACATTCCCGACGTGAGTTGCGTGTGGACCGCGCGCCACATCGTGATGGATGACACCGTGGTGTCCCCGTGCGCCAAGCCGACCGCCGCACGCTGTCGGTCCAGGATGCCGGAGACGCTCGACGAGGCCCTCTTGGAGTTGAACTCTTCGGTGCGCGGCCGGTAGGTCAGGCGTTCGTGAGGCGCGTCGTCAGTCAGGTCCATGTATTCGGCGATCACCCGGATGTTGAACTCGTCCAGCTCCAAGATGCGGCTGGTGACTCCGTGGTCCATCCCGGGAGCTTCGATCAGGCCGTTGCCTGGGGTGAGGTCGAGGCTCTGACGCAGGATCTTGGGGGTCTCGCTGGGGTAGAGGCCGGCGTCGCACTGTGCGTAGACGCAGGCTGCGCGGCGGCCATCCGCACCGCCCACCTGACTCAAGGTGAGCGCCCACATCCGAAGCAGGAGCGTCTCGTCGTCGGTGTAGGAGCGCGTGAGCCCGGCTGTGCGCTGGCGAAGGGAAGGGATCTCGCTCGCGAGTTGCTCAGCTTCGGACTTGTTCGCGAGGGTGCTTCGAGAGGCGGCCAAAACCGCAGCAAGGAGCAGGTTGCGGTACAGGTGAATCTTCGCTGCCTGGTCGGGTGTGTTGAACTGCGACACCCTCGACTTATCGACTGCGGCGGCCGCGGCGATGAGCGCGGCGGCGTTGTCGATGACCTTGCGGGTCGTGACGTAGCCGATAGCGCCTGCGCGGTCTCGCAAGTGGTCGGCTGCCGCGACGATGTCGGCTCGAGATCTCGCCGGGATGAGGCTGAGCTCCTGATCGAGCTCGAGCATCATCTCGACCGCGTCGTCGAAGTCGTGTCCTCGCAGGATGGCGCCGGTGATGTTGATGGCGTAGTTGGTCTCGGGTGACGTGCTCATGGTGGTTCTCCTTGGATGGATGTTGCTTACAAGGAGGACTGTGCGAACCGGACTGGGTTAGACAATCGAGCACACGGACAATGACTTAGCCCTGGAACGACAGATGACCCCGCCGTGGGGCGGGGTCATCTGTGATGGGACGTACGGGTTCAGCTGGCGTACCAGCGTGCCCACGAGATGGCGTTGCGCACGCAGGCCGCCGAGAGGTAGTCGAACAGCTGGGAGTCCAGACTGAGCGTCGCCGCGCGCGACCCCTTGGTCCGGAGCCTGGACTTGAACCAAGCGTTCCAGCTCTCGGCGTGGTTGCGGTAGTTGGCGATGTCGGCGTACGCCTGCCCGTCCGCGCGACTGATCGGGCGGAGATCGTTCAGCACAGGGTCGGCGGTGGAGTGGTTCGTCGAATCGGGGGTGTGGAGGGTCGGGTCCGGGTCCCAGCTGGTGGCGATGGTGAAGTCGCCGTTCTCGCACGGGATCTCCCACAACTCATCGGTGCCGAACCTAGGCTCAGGACTGCCGTTCGTGTGGGCTCGTCGCGTTGAGCTGATGCTGCGGGCTGTGGCGGTCTTGACGAGATACGTCCCATCGCTCTCCACAGAGTGCAAGGCGCCGTCGTCCGTGAAGAGATGGTGCTGGCAGACCCCCTCTGTGCCGTCGTGCTCCACCGACTTGAAGTACCTGAAGTGAGACCGGACGATCTCGTAGCCCTCATGGTGCTCCTGGTTTCGTGAGCCCGTGACGGCACCCGCGGAGGTTGACCGGTACACCGAGATGCCGAGAGGAAGGGCGGCACCTGAACGGTGAAGGTCCACGGCCGCTGCCTTGTTCAGGACGTTGTTGAATGTGCGGATCGCGGACTCGCTGAGCTTCGTGTTTTTGTCCGCGTTGAGCTCGGCCGAGAGCACCCTGTAGCGGTTGTCCGACTTCAACTGGTCGATGAGGTCGTCGGCCTGGTGGCGCACGGACGTCGCCGGGCTGGTGTTCTTGTCCTCCGCGCCTGCCTTGCGCCTCTTGGCGCTGTGCGCGGACGACTTGTTGAATACGCGGGCACCGTGTCGGCCTGCGATGTGGTCCAGAGGCCAACCGGTCATGACGCCGTCGTAGAGCAAGTTCTCTACGCCGCCGCCGGCACGGGCCGCGATGGAGCCGAATAGCTCTAACGCGGACCAAAGCTCGGCGCGAGGCGCGTAGCCGGTGGCGAGGATCACCCAGCCATGCTCCGTCGGGGTGAGCATCGACGTCATGTTCAGTCCGCTCAAGTCCAGTTTGTCGTCCTCCGTGAGGTCACTGAATGCGGTCGAGATGCGCGCGTTCTTGGTCTTGTTCACGGCGCGACTTCCGATGACCACGGTATCGCGCGTCACCGGGTCCACCATCTTCTTGACCCCGCTGAAGGGTGCGACCACGCACCCGTCTCCGATGACGGTGTTCGACATCGACGGGTTGGTCCAGTCGACGACTTCCCGAGGAACCAGGTTGCCCATGACCTGGGCCTGATCCATCGACGTGCGCTGGAAGCGCTCCTGCAGGAGCGCGTGCCAGTCCACGTTCTGGATGCGGGCACCGTTCTTCTTGCGCTGGCACGTGACGGCCTCGACGAATTGGTCGACCTGGTCCCGCGTTGGTGGCGCTTCAGGAAAGGGCATCCCTTCGGTTTCGGGCCGGGCCGCCCACACCGCGCCCAATCGCTGCCAGGTCAGTGGGTCCTTGAGCCTCTTGCTGGTCTTGACGCGCGAGGTCGTGACCCGCGTGGCTATTGCCGCGAACAGGAGCAGAGCGGTCGGGTAGCGAGACTTGGCGCCAGCGGGGCTCAGCCTGTTCAGGTGCTTGATGCGATCGCATTCGCCGGCCAGGTCGTACAGGCCATACCAGTCCAACAGTGCCATCATCTCGTCGATGTCCGTCATCTCGGACGTCTCGATGTAGTAGTCGTCGCTCATCCCGTTCCTCCTCTTAGGTGTGCGGCCGGGTGGCAGCATGAGGGGGACTGTCGGAAGGGGGCACGCAAAAGCAGTCGCGCACACCTACGGGCAAAGACTTGCTGACAGGTAGAGGTGCGTCTTCGTTCCCGCCTGCGATTCGTGGCGTTCCCGACCCGCTGCTCTCTGGCAAAGTTGCGCTCGATCGGTCTAGGTTCATGTGGCACGGAGGTCCAACATGGCCAAGAACGAACAGCAATCCCGACCGGCGGAGAAGGCGACCGCAGCATCTTTCCTGCTGAGCGAACTCAAGAACTCAGTCCCGGCTGTGTGGAAAGACTCCGGCGACTACTCAAACCAGACCTTGCTCCGGTCAAGCGAGACCTGGGCCCGGTTCATCACCCGCCAGCAAAAGCTCGGCGCCACCACACCGGCGGACTTCACTCTCCAGCACTGTCACGCCTTCGTCTGGGCGTTCGGTGCCAGCGGACAACCCGCTGAGGTCGCGACGATGCACGCCCGCCGCACCGCGCTTCGGATGGGTTTCCGGGCGCTACGGGACCTCGGGCATGACGTCGGCGACCCGACGCTCGACCTCGCCCTTCCGCCACGCACTGGCACCGCCGCCAGGCCGCTGACGGACGCTGAGGTCGGGCTCTGCCGGACCAGTGCTCGCCTAGGAGAAGCTGGGGCGGCGTCTCTGCAACGTGCGGTCGCGTGGGCTATCGGCGAGACGACAGCGGTCTCCAGCGAAATCTCCGCCGTGCGCGTGCGAGACGTCGACGACCATGAGGACCCGAGGTGGATCCGCCTGCCGGGGACCCGCCGCCACGACGCCCGCCTGGGCGAGCTCACCGACTGGGGCTCGACCATCGTCAAGCGCCACCTCCAGGTCCTTGACGAACGCAGCGCACCCCCGTCGACACCGCTCACCTACAAGGGCGATGCCGAGCCCGGACAGGCCAAGGCCCAGGCCGCCGTCTGCAACGCCCTCGGTGCGGTGCTCAAGTTCGCCGGCCTCGCCGCTGAACCTGATATCCGCCCGGCCTCACTACGGAATTGGGCCGGCCGTGCTCTCCTCGACGGCGGGATGCCTATCGAGCACGTCGCCCGCCGCATGGGCAGCCGCAGCCTCGACGCCGCCGCCGAAGACATCGGCCTGCATTGGCGGGCCACATGAGCAACCGCGGCAGCGACATCAACACCATCGCGCGCGTCCGCGCCATCTGCGGGTCCCGCAGCCTCCTCACGCTCGGGGCCCGACTCGCGTGGAGAAGCGACGTCGGTCGTCCGTCGGCTCAGCCTGCCTACGTCCTTCTCGCCTTCGGTGCCATGGCGAGGCTCGCGCGGTCTGGTGTCAGGGTCGAGCGGGACCTCGCGGAACCCGAAATCTGGGCGTTTGCCCGCAGGATGCTGGCTGACACCGCCAAAGCGTCCGGTCTTGACGTACCGGCACCAGCGGCGGCCCCACCTAGGTGGGACCACTGGCGATGGGCCAGAGACCACCACCTCGCCACCGACGACGGGCTTGGTCAGCTGGCGCGCGAGTTCCCTGCCGCCGCCGCCGAGCTCGCGCTCCAGATCGGTCTCTGTCGTCCGGACGCGCCCGGCTCATTCACCCACCCGGACACCGAACAGTGCATCTACGGCGACGGCACGCTGGTTCGCCCCCTCTACCAGCCGCCGGTCACGCACACCGTGACGCAGGACGACGGAACCACGAGGATCATGTACCCGCACCCACGCACCGGCGAGCTCTGTGCCGAGCCTGTCCAGCGGTTCGACCCAGACCTCCAACCACACCACGGCCGCCTCGGCCCGGTGCTGACCCACGGCTACGTCGCATGGCACGCCCGCGGCCCGGCCCCGTACCAACGCGTCGTGCTTGCCGCAGCCCACATCCCCGCGCCTGGTCAGGAAGCAGCCACCTCAGTCCGTCTCGCCGGCGACGTCTACCGCCACCTCGGCAAAGGCATTAAGGCCGCGATCTACGACGGCGCCATGCACGGTGTCCACATCGAGGAAATCATGCGCCGCTACGGGTGGCTCGTCCTGGCCAAGACGCCCGAAGCCATCAACGAGGGCGTCAGCCTGATCGTCAACAAGAGCGGCAAACGCGCCCGCAGCTACCCGCTCGGCACCGTCACACACCAGGCGGCCGCCGGCGTGTGCGCGCACCAGCTCGCAGCAATCGACGGGGCCGTGGTCGAGCTCGGCCTCGACGACACCGGCGACCCTGTCGTCACAGCGAACCTCGAACGCGGACCGATCAAACGCTCACGCCGCAGCGGCGGCCAGTACTACTTCAACGTCGCCTACAAGGTCCCGTGCCGCACTGAGCCCTTCACCACCTGGCTCTCGCCGCACCCGGGCAAAAGCACCGACCTCACCCGCCCGCACAACCTGCGCATCATCAACCAGAGCGACCCGGACTTCGCCCGCCTCTACGGCCTGCGCAACGACTCGGAGAATTTCCACTCCAACCTCAAACGCACCATGCTCGTCAACCGTCAGATGAGCCTCGGTTGGCGCCGCGGCCTTCTGGACATCTACTGCTTCGCCGTGCTCAACAACGCCCTCACCGAACAGAGGGCCCGCGAAGCCGCCGCCGCCCCCACCCGAGCGCGCGGGCTGCGCGCCGTGTCGGCCAGCACCCGATGACATGTCAGGCGGCGCTGCAATGCTGCGTCGTAGGAAGGAGGCAACCATGACCGACGACGCGCATCCGGAGAGCCCGAACGCGGCTCAGCTCGAATGGCAGCAGAGCATCAACAGTCTGGTCGAACGGGTAGGGAGCTTGTGGTCGGCCGATCGCGTGATCCAAGCGCTGGGACTAGACGACCACGCCGCGCTGGAGCGAGCCGTGGTCGATGGAGCGGTTCTCGGCCTCAAGACGTCAGATGGAGCGCTTGTCTTTCCGGTGTGGCAGTTCCACAAGACCGATGACGGTGTGGCTGTTCTCCCTGGCCTTCTTCCAGTCATATCTGCACTTCATGATCACATCTCCTGGAGCCTCGCCACATGGATACGTATGCCGTCGCCGGAAATCGGTGGGCGGACAGTACTGGAAGTCGCCACGCACAGCCCGGACAGCGAGGCGCTCCGCGGTCTAGTCCAACAGTTCAACCGGGAGATGTTCGCAGGCTCGTACCCCCGGCACTCACATGTCCAAGCAGTGGTTGCAGGGCGGGCGTCCTACGACGAACTCGATCCCGTCAAACAGGCGCTCGTGCGCGCGGAATGGAGCCGGCGCATCGAGGTCGCCCGCACCCAGCTCGACCTTGAAGCCACCTTCAAGACCGATGGTCGGTCGTGGTCTGAAATCGACGAGGACGGTCAGGTCGTCCAGCGCAGACCCAGTGCTGACGACGACAGCCATGAATGACCGGGTACGGGGCAGGCTGACACCACGCTGACTCCGCAGTATTTCGCACGAGAGTGCCGTAGCGGCTGAGTAGGTTTTCGACCGAAGTATCGCAAGGTATCCATGTAGGTCCTCACGGTTGACGCCAATAAGGACGGGACGATCGGGGCCAAATGGTTGTCGGCGACGGTGACGGTGACGGCCTCCGTCGGCGCGCGGTGATGGTCACCTCCTTTCATGCACGCCGTGTCGCTGAGGGCCTTGCCCCTTGACCCTTGCTCGTGAGGCAGCTCGCCGCAGGAGTTGCGCCGGCCGCGGTTCTCACCTCCTTTGGTGCGGCGGGCGCTGTCCTGATGGTCGTCCGACCGGGTACGAGCTTTCGTCTTTCAGTTCTCAAGCTTCGAGCCATCTCACTGACGATCTGAAGTGGCAATCCGTGCTGGCCATGAGGACTGTCAGGAGCAGGGGACGACTGGCAATCGATCACATACCTGGGCTGGTGGACGTTTCGCCGACGAGCCCCGCGGGGCGGCGCGCGCTTGGTTCAGGTGAGGCTCTAGGCGTCCTTGTTGCGGCGACGCACCTTCTCAGACACTCGGTCGCGTGTCTTGCTTGCGGCGTTGGCTCCTGCCCCTTTGGCGCCTCGTCCGGCGTCGAGGGCGAGGTTCGTGGCTGTCTTGCGGGCCTGGGTTGCCTTCCGTGCGGCCTCTTGGCGCGCGTCGCTGAAGCTGGGCCGGCGCTCCGATCGCGCGGCGGGGGGACGGTCCAAGACGGTGCTTTGACCCGCGCCCAGGACAAGGCATCATGCGCCTGACTGGGCCGGCACAGGGCTGTGTGGGTCAGTCCTCGGACGGGTCCAGCACCAGGTGAGTCAGGAGGGCCTCAGCCGAGACCAAGTGCGTTTGCACGAGCACCAGCGGGAGAGGGCTGGAGTGCTTGCCGGCCTGCAGTTCTTCGACCAACTTCGCCGTTGACGTCACCATCGACTCGACCAGCGACGAAGCCATCTTCACGTCGCCGGGGCGCGATCGAAGGATGTAGGCCACACGGCCGCGGCGAGTCGGGGCGGCCTTCCCGCCGCGCAGGTAGGTGGCGTTCTTGCCGAGTTCCCCACGCTCGGCTGCGGCAAGAACCTCCGCGTCTGGCGCGGCGGCACGTAACGTTCGATCGATTGCCTCAACGACTGCGTTCGCAGCCATTTGCGAGGCGGCAGGACCGCCTGTGACGACCTGATTCCATGCCGCGTCCAAGAAGTCCGGCACATGCGGATCGAGGCGGCGCAACAGTTCGCGCACGCCCTCGCGGACGTCTTGGGGCCCACTGACCCAGGGGTCGACTACGTCCTCGCTGAGCAGGTCTACTGCCTCCTCGTCAAGCCCGCCTGGCTGCACCAGCAGGTCAGCAACCACGACCCCGGCCGCTCCACGACTTGCGAGCGCAACCCGGGACAGGTCGCTGGCAGACGGCTCTATAGGTAGATCCAGCAGCGCCTTGTTCAACGCGCTCGAGGTGCGGACGCTCCCGGCGGGACGCCGCGCCAGGACGTTTTGTGCGGCGAAGCTAGCAAGTAGTGTCGACGTTGCAGTGTTGACCCTGACCAGGTCTGACAGGACTCCCACGCGCCCGTCGGGCACTACAAGAGTCCCGCGAAGCGCCTGCGCAGTGGACCCAGCGAGCAACGCGCTCTTCCAGGTCGCACCGCCGTCGCTGGCGACCAACCCCATGACACCTGCAGTCGCCGCGAACTGGCGCGTCTGGAGCTTCCGCACGTTCACCAAACCCGCGAACCCCCCAGCGTCACCAACCCTGAAACCGGCGCCTCGTGCCGTCACGCCTAGACGCGATGCCACGGACTCGGACAGGACAGTGGCTCCGGCGCCCGGCCACAACCTTGTGCTCGCATTCCCCTGCGCGGTCGTGACCAACGCCGACAACGAACCCACCGGTTTCCCAGCCGACAACAGGCGCGAAGTGGCGGATAGCTGGGACGACGGCCCGTTCCACCTCTGCAGGTTGCCTAGCACTGTGTGTGTGCGGTTCACCGCTGTCAACCACGGCGGAGTCCGCGTCCGTGCGACCATGCCAAGGACACCCAGGCCGCGCGCACCGTCCGAAGGCTTGTCAGTCACTCGGACAAGTCTGGCATGTCGAGCCGACACATCCAGGTTCCGAAGCCTTCGCTCACCTCAAGCCGGGTGGGTCCCGGGCAGAGCGTCACCGCGAGACCCGACGATGTAGTGCCAGAGCGCAGGCCGGTAGGAGCCGGACCCTAGACCCTGCTAGAGCTACCCATGCGGGGCCCTCGAACGCCAGTGCCGCCTTTGACGGGTGCGCAGCTACAACTGCCGGACGGGAACGGGAGGGCGTCGTGCCACGTCCGGGCGCCGCGCTACAAGTAGATGCTCAGCAGTTGGCCGAGTACTCGTCGAGGGCGTTGGCCTTCTCGACGGACGTGATGTCATCGCGCCTGGCGAAGCCGAGCAGCCCGCCGCAGTCTGCGTCGGTGTAGACCACCGCCTCGTCCTCGCCGCCGTCCGGTTTGCTTGAGGTCGGTGGCGGGATGATGAGGGACGCGACTGCGGCAGTCACGAGTAGGGCACCGGCCACGTAGCCGAGAGGCTTGTCGAACCTAGCTCGGAAGTTCTCTGATCCGCCGGCGAGCCAGACGAAGGCCGCTACGACGACGACCATGGACGTGGCCACGAAGTAGCCCCAGGACGGCATCCACCAGCAGGTCAGGAAGAACGTGACGACGAAGGTGACGCCGCCGATCATGGCGATGCCGGCCACGATCCAGAACGCGCTCTCTAGGAACACCACGACGGGGTCCCGCTCCTCTGGATCCACCTTCTCTTGACTCATGACTTGAGTAGGGGGCTGGCTGTGGCACCCACAGCGGTTTCCCAGTCCTGAGCCCGGCGAACCAATCTACTCATCGACGGGACTGCCCCCTGTTCTGAATTACCGAGTAGTTAGCACGGATTCTCGAGGCTTTTCCCCCCGCCTACCGGGTAAAATCGCCGCTAAGCAGAATGGAGACGGCCAGTGGCAGCACCGAGTGGCGCAAAGCCGCGTCTCCTTCTGGACACGAACGTCGTCATCGCCCACGAGAACGATGGCCCGACCGAACAGTCGCACGCTGACGCAGCGGCCGAACTCGTGCGCCTAGCCAACGGCATGGGCTTCCCGCTCCTGCTCAGCAACGGGACTCGCCAGGACTTCTTGAACGCGCCCACTGACATGCGCGAGCGGCGTCTCAAGACTCTCGACAAGTACTACCGGACCCTCGGGCCAGTCAACGAGAGTCCGAACGTTCGCGATCAATTCCCCCAGCAGCTCGGCCAGAACGATGCGGCGGACGTCGAGGTTCTGTCGACGTTCGACACCGGTGTGGCCACGGTTCTGGTGACCGAGGACGCCACCATGAAGAGGCGCGCTGAGCGCGCCGGGCTCACCCGTATCCTCACCATTCAGAACGCTGTCGACTGGCTTGAAGAACTCGGGGCGCCGGACCTCTTCAACGCGATCGCGGCGAAGGTGGTCGAGGCTTACCGAATCTCCCGCCACGCGAGTATCTTCGACAGCCTTCGCGACGACTACGACGGGTTCGATAACTGGTGGACCGAGAAGGTCGTCCGTCAGGACCGGCACGCCATCATCCTGGGCGATGCGGCTGACCCCGACGGCATCGCGGTTCTCAAGGCCGAGAGCCAACCGTTCGATCTCGGCGACTCGGTCCTGAAGGTCTGCACCTTCAAGGTCGTCGAGCAGGACGGCAGCGCTGGCGCCGGTCGTCGAGGCGAGTTCCTCTTGAGGGCGGTCGTCGACTACGCCCGCGAGACCAACCACCCCGTCCTCTACATGACCGTCCACCCCCATCACGAAAAGCTACTTGCCTGGTTGGAGAAGTTCGGATTCACCCACCACGACGACCAAGACAACGGCGAGCTGGTCATGGTGAAGCGTCTCGAACCCCGTGCCGGTGCCGAACCGATACACCCTCTGGAGCACGCCGTCACCTTCGGCCCGGTTTCACTGCGCGTGCTCGACGCGCACCTCGTCCCTATCAGGTATCACCTCCACGACCGTCTGTTGCCCGATAGCAGTCCCCAGACGTCACTCTTTCCCAATGAGCCTTGTGGGAACGCGATCCGGAAGGCCTACCTCTGTCGGTCACCGTCTCGTAAGCTCAAGCCTGGCGACACGCTCGCGTTCCTGCGCACCAAGCCGACCGAAGCGGCTCGCATCACCGCCATCGGCGTCGTCGAGCAGACATTCGTAAGCGTTGACCCAGCGGAGGTTGCTGCGCGCGTCAGGGGCCGCACCGTTTACTCCTACGTGGAGATCGCGCAAATGTGTGCGCAGGGAGAGGTGCTCGTCGTTCTCTTTCGGCTCGACCGACGCGTCGACCCGCCGTGGAGCGCGGGAACGCTAAATCATGCCGGGGTGATGTCACGATCTCCTCAGAGCATCGCCCAGATCAAGCCAGAGGGAGTGAGATGGCTGCGCACCGAGTTGGACGCGTCGCCCTGATGTCGATCCACCCGCAGTATGCCGCGGGCATCCTGGACGGCACGAAGCGCGTGGAGTTCCGCAAGCGACCCATCGCCGTAGACGTCACCCATGTTGTCGTCTACGCCACCGCCCCCGTCAGCGCCGTGGTGGGGGCATTCACCGTGGTCGGACAGCACACCCTCCCTCCCCGGATGCTCTGGCAGCAGTTCAAGGAGGTCGCGGGCATCGGACGCGACGACTTCATGGCCTACTACTCGGGTCGTCGCGCTGGCACAGGTATCGCTGTGGGCGGGGTGTTTCACGCGGAGGCACCCATAGGGTTGTGGGAAGACCTCGGCATTGCCCGCCCTCCCCAGAGTTTCCAATACCTCGCCTCCGACATCGCGACACAGATCTTGGAAGCCCTCAGCCCGGGGTCCGTGCGTGCGTACGCCTGACCGGACCCGGTAGGAGTACTTGAGGCGACGGGCCCCGGGGTGGGCAGTCGGCCCGATCCGGAACTCAGTGGCGCGAGGCGTCGGTCAGAACCCCGGGAAGACCTGCTGGAGCAGGTTCACGAGCCCTTCGTACGCACCATTGGTGGCTACCCCACCTGCGAGCACGTACGTGCCGGACTTCACCCGGTCAAGGAATGATCGAGTCTCCTCGCCAGGTCGGTCGCCGTCGCGGTCAAGAGCATCGCGAAGCGCTTGGACACCGTCAGGGCCTAGGAGGTTGCCCGCGGCGGTGAGCAGGCCAGACACATCGCCGGCCTGCAGTTGGACGGCGGTCGCACCGGCGCCGGCGGCGACGTTGGTGTGATCACCGACTGTGACCGTGGCGTGCTCGGCTGCCTGCACGTTGATGTAGTTGGTTACGACGGATGCGAGCTTGGGCGCTGATGCAACGGTCGGACCGGACGGGCTGCCGGCGTCAGCATCGGCTCCTTCAAGGTCGAGCGCCAGGTCGAGAGCACTGGTGCGGAGCCGGTCCAGGACCCCGCGCATGTGCGTTCGCGGCATCCGAATGAACGCCTTGTTGGCGACGAACATGGAGATCGACGGGACCTTGTTTTGCGCGACGTATTGCCGGTAGACCTCAATCCACATGTGGGACAGACCCAGTCGCGGGTCCTCATCGCCGTCGTTGAAGGCGAGGGCCTCAAGCTCCGCGACAGGAGACACCAGCCGAACGTCTTCGACAGCTGCAGCCAGGTCCGCCGGTAGTTCGTGAGCAAACACATGGACGTGTTCCTGGCTACCCATGGGCCCGTCGAAGCGAACGGTGACGTGCAGCCCGTGAGGCTGGCGAGCAGGCGGGAGCGGCGTCGCTTCATCGTAGCCCTCCAACTCGGCTCTGATGAGTTTCGTCAGATCATCAGCGCCGATGCGCCGGCTCACCACAAGCAGCCTTCGGAGCGCCGCTGACAGCGTGACCTGCGGGTCTGAGAGAGCGTCGATCGCGGCTGCCAAAGGTGTCGTCACGTGACTGAGCGTATCGGCGCGTACCGACACTGATCCTGCACGCCGCCGCTGGGGTCTGGGCGCGCGAAGGGGGTGGTCCTCCTACGTTGCGCACAGGACTCAAGACGGAGGCGCCTTTCCGGCGAGCTTGTTCGAGAGCCAGACCTCGCGACCATCGAGGGGCTCGATTCGGCCGGACTTGCAGTCGCGATCGTGCCGTAGCCCCTGGCAGGGCTGTCCGGGAGTCACGGCATCGGCATCAACCAACGTCGCCTCCCACCGCTCAGTCGGACAGCTTTGGCGCACTGGCCGCCCACTGGCTCCGCCAGCGGCAGGGTCCAAGGACTTCATCGTCAGTCTGGACGCGGGGCGCTGCCTTACTGATCGGTTGGACGCGGGGTTGGGGAATGTGTTTCCGGTCGCGGGAGCGACCAGCGGTCAGGACACCGGTTCGGACTCTGCTTGCCCGCTGGCGGAGAGGTGCGCGGCGTATTCGTCGAACAGGTCTTGGTGGAGGCGGCCGCGAGTGCCCACGGCGTACCCGTTTTCCCGGGCCCACTGTCGGACGATAGCGGGGTCCCTCTCGGCGGAGGGATCTGCCGGCGGTGCCGATACTCCGGCGGCCGTCTGGTCCGCCAATACCGCGGGAGGCACCTTCTTGAGCTGGCGAGGGACGGCCGGCTGGAGGTGCTGCAGCAGGGTGCTGAAGTCGTCCGGGTGCACGATGCGGCAGCCCACGCGAGATGCAGCCTCAGCCTTGGTGCCGGAGAAGCCGCCGTCGGTCACGAGCATCGCCGTCTTGGCTGACACGTTGCCCAAGACCCTCACACCTAGCGCCTCAGCGCGTCGCTCGAGCTGTTCGCGCAGAGCGGGGTCGCATCCGGTGAAGGCGACCTTGTGTCCGACGCGGAGCGGGTCGCCGAGAGCCCAGGCGTCGGGAAGCGGACCGAGCCCGGTGGAGAGGCGTTCGTGCCGTGCGGCCTCGGCCTGGTCGAGTGCGTGGGTGAGGACTGTCTTGGGGAGGCCGAGCAGGGTGCTGACGTTGACGAGCTCTGCCTTCTCCGCACGGCTCACCATGCCGTCTTCGAGGGCGAGGTGGCACAGAGCGAGCAGGACGGAGCGGTTCGCTGCGGTCCGGTCCTCACTGCTTAGCCCCAGGGTGGCGGCCACGTCGTCAAGGGCGTCGGCTTCCGCCGTGCTGATCTCGCCGTCCTCGAGTGCCTCTACGAGGGTCTCCAGATAGGGGAGGGCGCTGGCAGGTGCGCCCTCGTCGAGGGCGTCGATGAGGGAGAAGTCTGCTAGCAGCTGCACGAGGGCTGGTGCGGATACGGCCTTCTTGGCCTGGTTGATCTCGACACGTGCCCGCACTGTCTCGCCGTGACCAGGTGCCTTTGGTTGGCGAGTCGCGCCGGACGGCCAGATCACGCCTGCGGCGTCGGAGAGTAGTGACAGGTGCTCGGGGTGTACCGCGGTCCCGTTGCGGGGGTTGAGGTAGTAGCCGAGCAGTCCTGCGGTTGCTCGAGCGTCGCCGAGGGCGGAGTGGGCGCCGCGCAGAGGCACGCGGGCTGCAGCGCAGCAGTCTGCGAGGCGGCGGCGGTCCATCGAGGGGAGGTAGTAGCTGCTGGCCTCGAGGGTGCACAGCGACGGAAGCCACGGCAGTTCCCAGCCTGCGTTCGAGTATTCAGACCGGATGAACGCGAGGTCAAACCGTGCGTTATGTGCGACCAGGACGGTGCCCTGCATCCAGTGGTTGAGGTGAGGGATGAGGTCGCCGAACTTCGGCGCACCGCGCACGTCGTCGGCGGTGATGCCATGGATGTGGGTGGCGCCGACGGGTCCCTCGGGATCGATACGGCGTGACCACTCGCCGGTCACACGGCCGCTAGTGTCGGTGCGGACGACAGCGATCTCCAGGACCCTGTGGTTGCGGGAGCTCAGACCGGTCGTCTCGACGTCGACGACCGTGAAACCCCCGGGGACCGGCAGCTCAGGTGAAACTGTGGCTCGGTGTTTGGCGGGGGCGGGGCTCCGCCATTTGTCGAACAGGCCCATGGTGTTCATCCTCTGATCTCGCTGCGATGACGGGGCGAGAGCGGTTTCGTCGGGTGGTGTCAGAACGATAGGCGACAGGTGGCCCACTTCGGAGTGGTTTCTCAATACCCGCGAGCCGGTCGGAGGCGCTCGCTCGGGGTAGATCGCGTGCGACGTCGCTGTCGAGTGTCTGGGCGGGTTTGATGTCGGGCGGGCGGGCGTTTTGGCGCAGGGGCAGTGTCTCGGGTGCCCAAGGGCTTGTGCGCCGAGACGCTTGGCGAGGTGCAACCGGCTTTAGGCGGGCCACGTGACCGTGTGATCGCCATGGTCAGCGCCTACGCCGGATCGCCTTGACCAGGCGGATGATGTCGTTGCGCTGTGCGGGCTCAAGACGCACGAAGCGTTCGAGTCCGAGGCTGCAGGTCGTGATCGCGAACAGCACGACGAGCGTGGGCCTGTCGGGCCACAGTGCGCCAGCGGTGTGAAGGGCGATATTGAACATGGGTGCCTCCGGGCATGACAAAGGCCCGCCGGTGAGAGCGGGCCTGGAGGAACGGGGGGCTGGATGGCTGGGGGCAGGGCTGTGCCTAGGGAGGGTCCATGAGAGACCTCCCTCGGATCGGGTTGACCTACGTCCGGCGCCGGTGCGGGCTGGTGCGGGCGAGGTCGAAGACGTCGCCGACGCGTACTGTCACGCGTCCAGCTGACGGGGTCTGTGTGGCGAGCCGTCCCCGGTGAATCCAGGAGCGGACGGTCGAGGGCGCGACGCCGACGGCGGCCGCGGCCAGCTCGCAGGAGACGTAGCGGTCGTGGTGTTTGGGTCGGATGTTCGCCTGAGGCCCCGGCGGGGCGTTCGTTCGGCTGGTGATCGCGGCGCCGGCGGCTATAGCGTCTGTGGACTCGAAGACGTGGGTGCGCTGTTCGGTACGCACGGGTGCGAGGTAGCCGCGCCGGACCCATTGGCGGACGGTGGCGTTGTCGACGCTGAAGTAGAACGCGACGTCGTTGGTCGTCCACTCCTCGGTGTACTCGAGGTCGCGGTAGGGCTCGTAGTGGTCATCGTCGACGTCCGGGGAGAACGACAGTCGCCTCGGCCCCGGCCGGCTCCTCCCGCGCCCCTTTGGAAATGGCGGACGACTAGGGGCGGGATGGCGGTCGCGCAGGCTCGTCTCTGTCTCCGGTGGGACCGTCGCGAGGTGCGATGTCAGTCCCGACTCGAGCACCAACGTGCGCGACGCGACGCCTAGCTCGGCAGCCAGCTCGTAGACCCGCATAAACGAAGGCTATCTCCGTGACAGTGCAACATCGTCTCGGCCGGATGTGGCGATCTTGGCAGGGAGGGCAGCAAAAAACCCGAGCCATCATGTGGTCTCGGGCCGCTCTGGACGCAACTCTGCCTCCGAGATGACTCTAAGCGTCGAAAAATGCCACGTCAAGCATCGGCATTGCCTTGGGGCGCCGGGCAGCGTTGAGATGGACCTCGTGCTCGGGCGCTGACTCCATGAACTCGTCCTCGGTGATGAAGGCATCCCACTCGCGCAGGTTCCCTCGCGGAGCCTGGCAGACCTGTGCCCCTTGACGCGTCTGGCAGGCGGTTGCGCCGTCGGGCTCGCCATGAGAGGTCTCGAGGTCGAGGCCTGCATCGCGGCGGGCAGGAAGCCACCCGCATGCACGTTCCGGACAGTGCGTCCATCCGGTTAGACAGCTGGGACCGCTCGGACAAATATGCCGTCGGACCTCATCGAAGCTACCGCTTTGGGGCGCTCGGAGCCGCCATCGGCAGCCATTACGTGCTTCCAACTAACGGTCACGCCGGTGCCCCGCCCCAGCTCCGCTCGGGGTCCGCCTGTCTTCCCGCAAACGGCCCACCTCTGCCACCGGGTCGTGAGATGTTGACTGCGAGCCGGCGCCAGCCGTCGCTCAACACAAACCTGGAGCCTCATGGCCGAACAGAATCCGCCCGCAGAGACCACCACCTCTGGCCGTAACAGAACTCTCATCAGCGCCGGGGTTGCGGTCGTCGCGCTCGTCATCGGCCTTGGCGCCGGGTACGCGCTCGGGAGCTCCGGAAACTCTGACGACAGCGCTGTCGCGGCAACTTCCCCGGCGTCCCCGGAACCGGAGGAGACGTCTGCGGAGCCTGAAGTTGCACAAACCACCCCGCCTCCCGCCCTGGACACACCCGTTGCCCTCGGTACCGAAGTGGACCTTACGGTCATCAAGGTCACCGTCTCTGAGTACAAGAAGGACATCAAGGATCCAGACGGATCCGGCCCCGAGGCCGGCACCGAGTGGGACTCAGCGCTCGTACGTGCCTGCAACGTTTCCCTGGGGGAGGACGACGGACGAGACCTCATCACCAACTACGGTGTCTGGAACCTTGCCGATGACGACGACGGATCGTACGGGACTCTGGACCTGACCCCGTCCCCGGCGCCAGCCCCGCAGTGGGAGAGCTTCACCAAACTGAACCCGGGGAAGTGTCAAAAGGGATGGGTGGCCCTGGAGCGGCCCGAGAACGTCGCGCCTACGACCATCACGTACAGCTTCAACGACGAAGAGCAAACGCGTTGGGCCCTAAGCTGACGTTGAACACCACGGACTATTCATGAAAACAGCGTTTGGCTGTTATCGTGAATACGGAGGGTGGTGGGTCATGGCGTGGCAGCAAGTACTGGCCGACAAAGATGTCACGGTGGCGGTCGTCGATGCCGACCACGTGCTGCTTTTCGACCTCGCCAACTCGGTCCGTAATGAGCTCCCGTCGCGCCTGATCCAGTCGCCGGCGCCGCTGTACCCGTCGCGGATCTTGAAGTGGGCAAACAGTCCTCGTACGTTGCTGGTGGTGCCAACAGCGTCCGAAGCGACAGTCCGCGCAGCTCGTTCAATCGGTTGGGACGTAGTCGCCGAGGACGGCACAGTCGATGTGCGTCTGGGCTCTCGTCACGTCGCCAGCCGCGCCACCAAGGACGCCGAACGCCCGCAGAAGCGGCGCCAGGGCCCGGTGCCGCGCTCAAAATTCACTCTGGGCAGGGTGCTGCTGGCCCAGCAACGGCCAGTTAGTCAAAGCGAGCTCGCGAGGAAAGCTGGCGTGTCTCAACCGACGGCTTCGCGCGCCTGCGCAGAGTTCGCCGCCCGCGGGTTCGTCGGTTCAGGCGACGGGGTCGCGGTGACTGACTGGTTCGCGATGGCTCGCTGGTGGCTGAGCTCCTACCCGGGGACGGGCGGGCCATCAAGCTACTGGTTCGGTCTCGAGCCGATTATGACGCAAGTTCAAGCGGCCTCGAAGTCGTTGCCCGGGGCAGTGTTCTCGGGGTCGGCCGCCGCGGATCTGCTCACCCCGTGGCAGCGGCCGGACGCAGTCGTTGCGTACACGAAGTCGCCGGCGCTCCTGGAGGACGCCGGGTTCGTGCCAGTCAGCGACCCGTCGGCGGCAACACTGGTGGTGACAGCCCCAGCGGACACATCGGTGTGGGCCCACCGTCCGATAGAACGCGCCACCAACGGGGAACTCGTAGCCCTCGCCGACCCCCTGCAGGTTGCGTTTGACGTACTGAACGGCCCAGACAGCGGCACCCGAGCCGAGGTGGCCGATCGTCTTCTGCAGGACCTGCACGGTCCGCTGCGGTCCGCGTGGGCGAAGTCGTGGGAGCTCGATGCCGACCGCTGACGGCCTGCCACACCGGTCGCTGGTTGTGCGGTCGACGTCTCGCGCGGAGGACATGGGCTATCTGGCGATGGCTGACGTCGCCACCGCGACAGGTGCGCTGGACGCGGAGTACCGCCTCATCGGCGGGCACATGGTGTCGCACCTGGTGTACGCGTACGCGGTCGAAGGTGTCCCAGGCAGGGAGACCGCGGACGCTGACCTGGGAGCCCCGGGTGAGGTGGTCGGAGACCCCAGACTGGTCGAGCAGCTGACGAACATGACGTACCGCCAGGTGTCGGGAAACCGGTTCGAGCGTGACCTGTCCCAGGCGGAACGGTATGCGTCCGAGGAGGTGGACACCGGCCCGCGACCAGTCATCGACTTGCTCGTCCCTTCGGGCACCGCGTTCCATCTGCCCAACCACCAGGTCGGCGGCCTGGTGGTTGACGCCATCCCGGGTCTGATGCTGGCGTTGAGTGCCGCTCCGGTCGAGCTCACGGTGACGGCCACGCTGACCACCGGTGCGGAGCTGACAACGGGCGTGGCCATCCCGTCCCCCAAAGCTGCCCTGTGTCTGAAGCTGCTGTCGTACGCGTCGCGTCACGAGAACAAGGACGTCATTGACATCTGGCGCCTTCTGGCTGTGTGCCGTGCGGCAGGCGTGAG
Organism: Aeromicrobium chenweiae; assembly: GCF_003065605.1. GTDB lineage: Bacteria > Actinomycetota > Actinomycetes > Propionibacteriales > Nocardioidaceae > Aeromicrobium > Aeromicrobium chenweiae. Next base: position 489,941 of record NZ_CP026952.1, read on the forward strand.
CCCAGATGACTGGCGCACCGCCGGATCGCAAGGTGACGCGCTGGAGGTGTTGGACTCGCTGGGCTCGATGCGCAGCAAGACCCTCCAAGCTGCGTTGCCCGACCAACGCACTCGAGCGACCGTTGTTGCGTTGCGCAACATGGTGGCACCAAAGCTGAGCTGACGCGGACGGCAGCACCAGAGCCCTGTGGCGCTAGGGGAGGCTTCCAGTCCGACAGCCGCTGCGGGCGCTGTTGTGGGGGCGACTCTTCGGGCACGGGCGGCTGTCACCACCTAGGCAGCCGGCGCGTACCCGTGCAACCGTTCTGCCAGACGACCCCCGACCAGTGGGCACTCCTAGGCCGCGTGATTCAGGCCAACAGGCGCAACACTCAAATGTCGCTGGGCTCGCTCCTCGTTCAGTTTGGACGCGTGACCGTGGAACGTGTCTCCAAGTCGGACTGCCTGCTAGGGCGGCGTCACCCTCTTGCTCATCATCATCTTCCGAAACCTCATCACGAACTACTTGTCGGAACCTTGCCGATGACGACGACGGAACGTACAGGACCCCGGACTTGACCCCGTCCGCGGCGGGCCAGCCCGGAGTGGGCCGATTCTCACTCCCGACGTAACGCGTGTTCCCACCCAGGCGCCACAACGTTCCCGGTCTTGCGCCTCGCGGCGTTCTGTACAGGCCGAACCAGCCGTTCCCGATTCGCACTGCAATGGCGGTGGCCAGATCGCGTTTCTGCAGGTTAGAACTATTGTCCCCATGTCCCAGAGGCCCGGGACATGGGGACAACCCTGCGGCGGTGTGCTCCACGTCCAGGAGCGAGTATCGCAGAAGCGTCCTTCGTGCGTGGTCGGCGCCCGCCGGCCGGTGCCCCGGCCGGTCGCTCGCGTGGACAAGCCCACCGCGCAGGGGTAGGACTTGGACATGAGGCTCAGCCGGGTGGTCGGGGGTGTCGGCATCGCGATCGGTGCGGTGGCAGCGCGTGACCTGACGCAGAAGAAGCACGCACTGATGCGCAACTTCCCGGTGCTGGCCCACGCGCGCTACTGGCTGGAGACGATCGGTCCCGAGCTGCGGCAGTACATCGTCACCAGCAACGACGAGGAGCGTCCGTTCAGCCGGGACCAGCGCTCGTGGATCTACGCCTCCTCCAAGCAGGAGAACAACTACTCGGGGTTCGGCACCGACAACGACATCGAGCACCTGCCGGGATACGCGATCATCAAGCACCGGACGTTCGCCGACTCGCTGCCGCACGATCACGCCGAGGACACCGGCCTGCCCAGCGCGAAGGTGCTCGGCGGGCCGCGGGGGAGGGCCAAGGCGTTCCGGCCCGAGTCGGTGGTCAACATCTCGGGCATGAGCTTCGGCTCGATGTCCGGCAACGCGATCCAGGCGCTGAACCGTGGCGCGCGGATCGCCGGGTGCATGCACAACACCGGTGAGGGTGGCCTCTCCCCGCACCACCGGCAGGGCGGCGACATCATCCTGCAGATCGGCACCGCGTACTTCGGCTGCCGCAACGACGACGGCACCTTCTCGCTCGACCGGCTCAAGGACGTCGTCGAGTCCGCTCCGGTCCGGGCGATCGAGATCAAGCTCTCGCAGGGCGCCAAGCCCGGCCTCGGCGGGCTGCTGCCCGCCGCCAAGGTCTCGCCCGAGATCAGCGAGATCCGGGGCATCCCGATGGGTCAGGACTGCGCGAGCCCGTCGCGGCACACCGCGTTCACCGACACCGACAGCCTGCTCGACTTCGTCGAGCTCATCGCGGCCGAGACGGGGGTCCCCGTGGGGATCAAGAGCGCAGTCGGGGAGATGGGCTTCTGGTCCGACCTCACGCGGCTGATGTCGCGCCGGGACCGGGGCGTGGACTTCGTGACGATCGACGGCGGCGAGGGCGGCACCGGCGCGTCGCCGCGCATCTTCGCCGACTCGATCGCGCTGCCGTTCCGGATGGGCTTCTCGCGGGTCTACGGGACGTTCGCCGCAGCGGGCCTGAGCGATGACGTCACGTTCATCGGCTCGGGCAAGCTCGGCCTGCCCGACAACGCGATCGTCGCGTTCGCGCTCGGCGCCGACATGGTGAGCGTCGCCCGTGAGGCGATGATGGCGGTCGGGTGCATCCAGTCGCAGAAGTGCCACACCGACCGGTGCCCCACGGGCGTGGCGACGCAGGATCCCTGGCTCGCGCACGGGCTCGACCCGGCCTCCAAGGGCGAGCGGTGCGCGCAGTACGTCCGCACGCTCCGCAAGGAGCTCGTGAAGGTCTCCGAGGCGGTCGGAGTGGCGCACCCGGGCCTCATCACCCCAGACGACATCGACATCCTGCGAGGCGACTACGAGTCGGACTCGCTGCACACGGCCTACGGCTACGAGGCGGGCTGGGGTGAGCTCGGTCCCGAGCTGGCACGTGAGATCACCGAGCTCATGGCGCCAGGCGGCTCCCGTCCGGAGAGGCGGTCGAGCGAGCAGGGAGAGGGCGAGAAGCCCCTGGGTCAGGACGTCGGGACCATCACCTGACGGCGTCGGACGCCCGCCGCTGCCGGTCCGCGCGGGGGAGGAAGAGCGAGACGAGGGTCGTCGGGAGGTCGCTGACCCCGATGAAGCCGCCGAGCGACTCTGCCCGCGTGGCAGCGTCGGTCAGGCCGGCGCCGTCTCCCTCGGGGGAGGCGTGCAGGACGCCCGGCTCGATCACCTGCGTCCCCTCGTCGTGCACGCGGAAGCGGAAGTGGGTGTTGTCCCGGAAGATCTCGATCGTGACGGTGCCCGATCCGTGCAGGAGGGCGTTCTCGATCAGGATGTCGGCGACCGCGTCGACCGCCTCCCGCCCGGCGCGCACCATCGCGGGATCAGCGCAGGGAATCACCACGATCTCCCGGCCGGCCGCCTTCGCGCGGGCGGACCAGCGCTTCGCCGCATCGACGGCCACGATGGCGAGATCGACGGTCGAGGCCCGGTCCAGACGCCGATCGTTCCCGCCCTCGAGCAGAGCAGTGACGACGCTGCTGAGCCGGTCGACCTGGGTGAGGCCGTGGTGCAGCTCGTCGGCGACAGTGGGAGGTGTCTCGGGCCAGAGCGTGAGGTCCTCGAGCGACAGCCGCAACGCGGTGATCGGCGTCCGCAGCTCGTGGGACGCGACGACGGCCAGGTTGCGCTCGCGTCGGACCAGCACGTCGAGCTGACCCGCGGCACTGCGCAGGGCGTCGCCCAGCTCCGCTGCCTCGCGCATGTTCGAGTGGTGGACCGGGGTGTCGAAGTGCCCCTCGCCGATACGGGTGGCATCGATCGCCAGCTGGTGGAAGGGATGCGCGAACCGCTTGGCGAGCAGCCAGCCGATCACCGCCGCGAGCACCGCGAGTCCCAGACCGACCAGCACGAGGGACCACATGGCGTCCGACACGCGCCCCGCGCTGACGGCTGCTTCCTGCGTCAGGATGATGCGCGACCCGGTGTCGGCGACGGGTCGGGTCGCGGAGATGTCGTCGTCGTCGCGGGGCACCGTGCGGGTGCTGATGCGGGTGCCGTCCGCGGCCATGTACGTGAGCGTCTGGCCGTCCTGCGTCAGCTGGTCGAGGAAGGACCGCGTGACGTTCTCGGTGCCACGGGCGGCCACCGCGACGGAGACGAGGTCGGCCGCCTCACTGACGGACTCCCGCTCCTGGTTCTTGACGAGATCGGCGGTCGAGTACGCCCGCACGACACCGAAGATGGCGATCATCCCCACGGTCATCGCGACCAGGGTCACCACCAGGCGTTCACGCATCGAGCTTGCTCTCCAGCCTGAAGCCCACGCCGCGGACCGTCACGATGCGCGAGGACGTCCCGCTGTCCTCGAGCTTCTGGCGCAGGCGTCCGATCGTCGTGTCGAGCGTCTTGGTGGAGCCGAACCAGTTCTCGTCCCAGACGTCGTCCATGACGCGCTCGCGAGTGAAGACCGCGCCGGGGGTCGACTGCAGGAGGGCCAGGACGTCGAATTCCTTGGCGGTGACGGCCAGCTCGTCCGTGCCGACCCAGACGCGTCGCGCGTCGGCATCGACCCGCAGCGCGCTGCCGGTGCTGGGGGCAGGGGCCGCCGGCGTGGGCGCGGGCGCGGGGGCAGCCGGTGCGGGTGCCTCGGCGACCGGGGCGGTGCGCCGCAGCAGGGCGCGCGTGCGGGCCAGCAGCTCCGCGAGACCGAAGGGCTTGGCGAGGTAGTCGTCCGCCCCGACGTCAAGACCGACGACGCGATCGAGCTCACCGCCGCGGGCGGTCAGGATGAGCACTCCGCCGAGGTATCCACCGGCGCGGACGCGCCGGCAGACCTCCAGCCCGTCCACGTCGGGCAGGCCGAGGTCGAGCAGCACGAGGTCGATGTCGCCCGCCTGCACCCGCTCGATCGCGGGGAGGCCGGCGGAGGCCCGGTCGACCTCGTAGCCCTCACGCTCGAGGGTGCGGATCAGGGGAGCGGCGATCTGGTCGTCGTCCTCGACGAGCAGCACATGGGAGGGCATTTCAGGAAGCATACGGCGACCGGGTCCTCCTCCTGGTGACTCTCCGGGGCTGGTCGGCGAGCAGCAGCCCGATCACCGCGATCGAGAGCGCGAGCGTCAACGCGCCGAGTGGACCGAACGGGTGGACGTCACGTCCCGGAAGGCCTGCCGTCGCAGCGAGGGCGACACTGCCTGCGCTCGCGGCCGCGATCAGCCCGAGGACGACCCGGGACTCCACGCAGTTGTCGCGATGGACCTTGAGCGTCGCCGCGGAGGTCACGACGATCGGCACGAGCATCAGGAGATCGATGTACGGGTCGTGGTCGCCACCGAGGAGGCGGACCAGGTGCACCAGGACGAGGAGTAGTCCCACGGCTGCGGCCGATCGCGAGGACGTGGTGTGTGCCATCTTCATCAGAAGTCCACGTCCAGCGGGCCGGACTCGGTGACGTCGCTCGTGCTGGTGGGGTTGCCGGCCAGGTCGGTGACCGAGGAGGACGGGCTCCACACGATGTTGGCGGGCGTGGTCGAGCGGAGCGCGAGACTGCTGCTGCTCAGGATCTTGATCGTGACGACGGTGGCCACCCCCGTGTCGACGGGCACGGTCTCGGCCGAGATGCTCACGTCGCTGGAGTAGTCCACGAGCCACAGGGCGAAGTCGGCGTTGAGCTCGAGCGTGCCGAGTCGGAAGCTGCTCGGCGCGCTCACCTCGAGGGTGTCGCTCGAGAAGAACCCGCCCCTGACCCTGACCGTTCCGGAGGTCGCCGCACCGGACCAGCCCGAGTAGATCGAGCTGAGGTCCATCTGCTCGCTGAACGTGTAGACGATCGTGTCTCCCGCGTCGATGCGCCCGGCGACCCCGCCGTTGGTGGTCTGGATGTCGACTCCCTTGCCGGGCGTGTTGTCGACGATGCGGCCGGTCACCACCGCGGAGGTGGTCTGGGTGCCGTCGGTCTCGGTCAGCACGGCGCGGAGGTCGTAGCTCCCGTCGGTGACTCCCGCCGTGGCGAAGGAGCAGCTGTAGGGCGAGGTCGTGTCGGTGCAGATGTCGGTCCAGGCGTTCGCGCCGGCCACCGATCGCTGGATCTTGACCGAGCGGATCGTGGTGCTCGACTGCGCCTGGGCCTGCAGCGTGACGTTGCCGCGGAGGTGGGTGCTGGGGGCGACGAGGGTGACCGAGGCGTTCTGGACCACGCGGTTGGCGATCGCCGTGGACGTCGTGACGTTGCCGGCCTTGTCGGTGGCCACGGCACGGAAGCCGTAGGTGCCGTTGCCGAGGCGGGTCGTGTCGCCCGAGCAGGTGAAGGGGGAGCTCGTCGTGACGCACACGTCGGTCCAGCTGGTGCCCGAGCCGGCCTGGACGACGACCTCGGCGATGCCGGAGTGGTCGTCGGCCGCGGTGGTGGTGAAGGTCTTGGTGCCCTTCAGGGGCGTGCCCGGGTCGGTCATCCTGACCGTCGGGGCGAGGTTGTCCACGACGACGCGGGTGACGACCGGGGACGCGGACGTCGCGGTGCCGACCGTGGCCACGGCCCGTACGTCGTAGGTGCCGTTGGCGGCGAGCCGGGTGTCCGCCGAGCAGGTGTACGGCTTGGCGGTCGAGGTGCAGACCGTCGTCCAGCTCGTGCTGCCGGTCGGTGCGAACTCGACGCGCACCGAGGACACCGTGAGCGTGCCGACGTGGTTGACCGTCACCGCGGTGGCGACCGTTCCGCGCAGGAAGTCTCCGGGTCGGTCGAGCGACACCGTCAGGCTGTTCGCGACGGTGGTGCGGGCGGTGGCGGAGCCGGCTCGGTTGCCGGCCTTGTCGACCGCGACGGCACGCATGTCGTAGGCACCGTCCGGCACCGAGGTCGTGTTCCAGTCGCAGGTGTACGGGGCGGTCCAGGTCTCGCAGATGGTGGTCCACGACGAGGTGCCGGCGGCCGCGTGCTGGATCGTGACGCTGTCGACGCCCGAGACGGCGTCCGTCGCGACCGCGGTGACCTTGCTCGTGCCCGCCAGGATCGTGGGCGGCGCGCTCATGCCGACGCTCGGCGGGGTCCAGTCGGCCGCGGCGGACACCGAGCTGGTCGACCGGGTGCTCGCGGTGAACGTGGCGGAGGACGACCCGGTGACGGCGACCGAGGCCACGACGGCCGCCACGGCACCGACGGCGAGGGACAGCCGGCGGGTGACGGTGGTCCTCCCGTCGCGGTGGCGGGGATGCGTCGAGGTCATGCCTCCACCCTAGGAAGGAGCGATCCACGCAACTTCCACACGAATGCCCCAGCATCTCCACATCTGCGCGAACGACAACGTGCCGCCGATCACATGGATCGGCGGCACGGCGTCAAGCGGGCCGGGGGTGCCCGCAAGCGGTGGGGGACGCACTAGTCGTCGGTGCTGGGGTCGGCCTGGACCGACTGCCACTGGAAGCTGGCTGCGGCCGTCCTGCCCTGGCCGGTGTTGGTGACGGCCGGGTCGAGCTCGACCCGGAAGGCGTAGTCGTTGGCCTCGCCCGGGCCGACCACTCCGAGATCGGTCGACCCGCCTGCGGCGAGATCTCCGAACGTGCCGGCGTAGACGACCCGCTCGGCGGTCGTGTTGGTGATGACCATCGACAGGCCGCCCCCGAACGGGTTGACCGACTCGGTCTCGGTGAGCTGCAGCCTCACGAACCGGGTGGCCGTGTTCCTGATCGTCAGGCTTGCGTTGACGACGTCACCGGGCTTGATGTTGCTCGCGTCGAAGATCGCGGCACGGTCCCTGGAGTTGGCCTGGGTCAGCGGCCCGGAGGCGACCGAGCTGATCGTGACCGAGCGGGTCGAGGGGTACGTCGCACCCGAGCTGACGGCGATGGCACTGGCACCGACGGCCGTGGCGATCGGCAGGAGGATCTTGAAGCTCTTCACAGCGGTGTCCTGGGGCCGGTTCGTCAGGCGGACTGCACGGTGTCGCGGCCATGGGCGGCGACGGGGCGCGTCTTCTCGCGGCGACCGGCGCCGATGGCGCGGGCCAGCTCGACGAGGCTGGCGAGGGCGATGAGCGCGGCGGGGATCCCGATCACCATCATCCGGATCTCCCGGTCGGCGAGGGCCACGAAGATCCAGCCGGCGTAGGGCACGGTGTGGCGGACCACGGGCTGCTCACCCTTGGTGAGGCTGAACTTCCACGGGTCGGGGTCGGGGTTGGCGTCGCCCTGCGTCTGGAGCTGGCGGACGCCGCCCTTGAGGGTCTTGTCCTTGACGATGCGGTGCGTCACGAGGTTGGTGACGCCGCTGCTGGCGGGCGGCAGGTACGTGATGACGTCCCCGACCTTCAGGTCGTCCACTGGCACGGGCTCCTCGAAGGCGATCGAGCCCTTCTCGAACGTGCCGGACATCGACCCGCCGGTGATCACGTAGCGCTCGTACCCGAACAGGCTCGGCGCGAGGTACGCGACGCCGGCCAGGGTGGCCAGGACCGACAGGAGGGTGATGAGGCCCGAGCCGATGCGGGCAGCGGGGCTGCGGCGGGGGCTGTGCTTGCGGCTCATGATCGGCTCCTGTCGAGATCGGCGGGGTTCTCAACCCCAAGGACAGGGGGCGCCGGACGGCGCCCCCGTGGACGTCAGCCGGCGTTCTTCTGGACCGAGTCCCAGGTGAAGGCTGCCGAGGCGGTCTGGCCCTGGAGCGTGTCGCCGGCGGTCTTGTCGAGGGAGACGGTGAACGTGTACTCGTTGGCGGCGTTCGGTGCGACCTCGCCGAGTCCGGTCTTCGCCAGCTTGTCGAACGTCCCGGTGTAGACGGGCGTCGTGGTGCCGGTCTTGGTGACGACCATCGTCAGCTTGTCGCCGAAGCCGTTGACGGCGTCGGTCTCGGTGAGGCTGAAGTCGGCGGGCAGCGTGCCGGAGTTCGTGATGGTCAGGCTGCCGGTGACGGCGTCGCCGGGCTTGATGTCGGACGCGTTGAAGATTGCGGCCTCGTCCTTCGAGTTCGTCTGCTCCAACTTGCCGGAGGTGACCGAGCTGATCGTGTTCGAGCTCGTCGAGGTGAACGTCGCGCCCGATCCGACGGCGATGGCGCCGGCGGCGACGAGGGTGGCGAGCGGGAGGAGGATCTTCGAGGTCTTCATGGCGTGTCCTTGAGGTAGTGGCTGAGGGGCGTTGCGTTGGCTTGTGACATCAACTTATGGATTCGCGATCCACGCGATCTCCACACAACTTCCTCGTGCACTCCACAGTTCGGCACCAGTTGCCGAGGGACTCCTGTGGCTCAGCCCGGCAGGTCGAACCAGACGCTCGTGCCGCCGCCGGTGGCGCTCTCCATGCCGATGGTCCCGCCGTGCGCCTCGACGATGCGCTTGGCGGTCGCCAGGCCGATGCCGTGGCCGGACGCGGTCCCGTCCTCGCGGGCGAAGAGCTCGAACATCGCCTGGCGGCGCTCCTGCGAGACGCCGATGCCGTTGTCGGTGACGCGGACCCGCCAGTGGTGCTGGACGCGGTCGGCCGTGATGGCCACGACAGATCGTTCGTTCGGCCGGGCGAACTTGATCGCGTTGGTCAGCAGGTTCAGCACCACGGAGTACAGCAGGTCCGCGTCTCCCAGCACCCGCGGCAGGTGGCCCACCTGGACGTCGGCCTCGCTCTGACGAATCAGGGGGTCGATGTCGCCGAGCACGGAGTGGACGACCGCGGACAGGTCGGTGTCCACCAGTCGCAGGCGCCCGCCCTCGCGGGCGAAGTCCAGCATCTCCGCGATCATCGCGTCCATCCGGCGGCCGGCCTCGTTGATGCCCGTGACCATCTCGGAGGCGTGGGGGTCGCCCTGCACGACCGGCTCGCCGGCCAGGAGCTCGGCGTTCACCAAGATGGCGGTGAGCGGGGTGCGCAGGTCGTGGCTGACCTGACCGGCGAACTGCGTGAGGTGCTCGTTGGAGCGGCGCAGCTTGTCGCGGACCGTGGTCAGGTCCCGCAGCGAGTCCTCGAGGGCCTGGCTGCGGTAGCGCAGCTCCAGCAGGTCGGTGACCTGGGAGGCCATGACCTTCAGCGCCTGACGCTGCAGCGCCGTGAGGTCGCGAGGGGTGTCGTCGAAGACGCACAGACGGCCGATCGCGACACCCTCGGCAGTCGTGATCGGGGCCGAGGCGTAGAAGCGGATGGTGCCCAGCTCGCCGCTGACGAAGGGGTTGGCGGAGAAACGCGGGTCCACGGTGGCGTCGGACACCACGACCGGACGGGTCTCGTCCATGAGGACCGCGCACATCGAGTCCTCCCGCGCACACACGGACGCCTCGAAGCCGTGCGCGACGACCTGGTGCTGCTGGGTGCTGCTCATGATGTTGATCGCGGCGTGGGGAACGCCGCAGATCTGCGCGATGAGACCGACCAGCGACTGCAGGTCGCGCCCGGCCGGGCGATCAAGGACTCCGTAGCGTTCGATGAGCGCTTCGTAGGTAGGCAACAGGGTTCCCAACTGGAAAAAAAGGACTTAAGTCCGTCATGATTGCACGGTTCCGAGCCCCTGTGACGACTAGCGGGCACGCGTCGCTGGACCTAGCGTGGTCGGGTGACGCAGACCGGAACCCCTGAGCTGAGCCCCGAGGAGCAGTCCCGGCGATGGCGGGCGCTCGCGGTGTGTCTCGGCGCCGGCGCGATGACCCTGCTGGACATCAGCATCGTGAACGTCGCCCTCCCCTCGATCCGCGAGGGTCTCGGGGCGGGAAACAGCACGATCCAGTGGGTCGTCGCCGGGTACGCGCTCGCGTTCGGGATCGTGCTGGTGCCGGCCGGCCGCCTCGGCGACGCGCGGAGCCGGCGGACGGTCTTCCTGTGGGGCGTCGCCCTGTTCACCCTGTCCAGCGCCGCGTGCGGCGCGGCGCAGACGCCAATGATGCTGGCGGCGGCGCGGGTCGTCCAGGGCCTCGGCGGGGGACTGATCACGCCGCAGATCTCCGGATTCATCCAGAACCTGTTCCGCGGGCCCGAGCGCGGCCGGGCCTTCGGCCTGTTCGGCACGACGATCGGCGTCTCGACGGCGATCGGCCCGCTGCTGGGCGGCGTGCTGGTGCACGTCGGCGGGGACGACTGGGGATGGCGCCTGGTGTTCTACGTCAACGTCCCGATCGGGATCCTGTTGCTGTTCCTGGCCGCGCGCAACCTGCCGACCACGGACAAGGGGCCCAAGCAGTCGCTCGACCCGGTCGGGGTCGCGCTCTTCGGCGCCGCGATGTTCCTGGTGCTGCTGCCGCTGGTGCAGGGCTCGCAGGACTCGTCCCTCGCCCAGCGTCCGTGGTGGCTCATGGGTGTCGCCGTCGCACTCCTCGCGGTGTTCGTCGTGTGGGAGCGGCGGTGGGGGGCGCGGGGTCGCGAGACGCTCCTCGACCTGTCGCTCGTCCGGGTGCAGTCGTTCGTCCTCGGCCTGGGCGTCGGCACGCTGTACTTTGCGGGGTTCACCTCGATCTTCATCATCCTCACGCTCTACCTGCAGGAGGGGCTCGGCTACTCCCCGCTCGAGGCCGGCTTCTCCCAGGTGCCGTTCGCCGTGGGATCCGCCACGTCGGCGTGGATCGGGGGCCGTCTCGTCGAGCGTTTCGGACGCGCCCTGGTGGTGCTCGGCCTGGCGCTGGTCACGGCGGCTCTCGTCGCGATCGACGTGCTCGTCCCGCACCTCGACGGCGACATCGGGCTCAAGCTCGCGCCGATCCTGCTCGTGGCGGGGCTCGGTGGGGGCCTGGTGATCTCGCCCAACGTCACCCTCTCGCTCGACGAGGTCGCCCCGGCTCGTGCCGGTGCCGGCGGAGGCCTGCTGCAGACCGCCCAGCGGGTCGGCTCGGCCATCGGTGTCGCGATCGTCCTCGCCCTGTTCTTCGAGCGCGTCAGGTCGACGGATGGGGACTTCGCGGACGCGCTGTCGTACAGCCTGCACGTCACGATCGTCTTCGTGGCGCTGGCGCTGGTGATGGGTGTGCTCGACCTCGTACGTCGCGTACGTCACGACTGACCGCTCGGCGATCGGCTGCGCCGATACCGGCCGTCGAGATACTCTCGAGCTGATGTTGACGCTGAACGACCTGGGAGCCCGCCGCATGCCGGAGCCGCTGGACAGTCGCCTGCGCGACGACGACGCGCTCGACGAGATAGAGCTGACAAGCCGTCTCATCATTGCGGCCTCGTCGAAGGACGGACACCTCACCCAGAGCGAGGTCGACGAGATCCTCGGCATCACGAACGCCGGCTGACCTGTAGAGGACCCCGCGACTGGCACGCGCGAACAGCGTGCATCTAGCATGGGCTTGCCCTACTCAGCATTGACAGGAGCTAGTCGTGCGTTTCCGCATCCGACCAGTTGAAACATCTTTCTACGATCTGTTCACCGAGATGGCGAACCACCTCGTGGAGGGTGCCAATCTGCTGGCGCAGATGCTCGATTCCGGAACCGACAAGCGTGCCCTCGGTGACCTGATGAGAGAAGCCGAGCACCAAGCGGACGAGACGACCCACAAGATCATCAAGCGGGCCAACACCACGTTCATCACCCCGTTCGACCGCGAGGACATCTACCGTCTCGCGAGCAGCCTCGACGACGTCATGGACTTCATGGAGGAGACCGTCGACCTCGTGGGTCTGTACGAGCTCGGTGACCTGCCGGCCGACTTCGCCCCCCAGGTCGAGGTGCTGCAGCGCGCGACCCAGCTCACCGCCGACGCGATGCCGCGGCTGCGGACGATGAAGGACCTCGACGAGTACTGGATCGAGATCAACCGGCTGGAGAACCAGGGCGACCGCTCCTACCGCCGCATCGTCGCCCACCTGTTCAGCGGCACCTACAAGTCGCTCGAGGTCCTGAAGCTCAAGGACGTCGTCGACTCCCTCGAGCACGCGATCGACGCGCTCGAGTCCGTTGCGAACACGGTGGAGCAGATCGCCGTCAAGGAGTCCTGAGTAGTGGACCTCGTCCTCGGCCTGGTGATCGCCACGGTCGTCATCGCACTGTTCTTCGACTACACCAACGGCTTCCACGACGCCGCCAACGCGATCGCCACCTCGGTGTCGACGCGCGCCCTGACGCCTCGTCTGGCACTCGCGATGGCGGCGGTCCTCAACTTCGTCGGCGCGCTGCTGGGCGTGGGGGTCGCCAAGACCATCAAGGACATCCTCAGCGGTTTCGACAAGATCACGGCGGAGAGTCAGTCCCATGCCCTGACGGTCGTGCTCTCGGCCCTCGTCGGGGCCATCGTGTGGAACCTCATCACGTGGTACTTCGGCATCCCGTCCTCGTCGTCGCACGCGCTCATCGGCGGCCTGATCGGCGTCGGCCTCGCCGCCGGTGTGACGGTCGACTGGGACAAGGTGGTCGACAAGGTCGCGATCCCCATGATCCTGAGCCCCGCGCTCGGCTTCATCGGGGCGTTCCTCATCATGCTGCTGATCATGTGGGTGTTCCGCCGGGCCAACCCGCACACGGTGAACCGCGGGTTCCGCCTGTCGCAGACCGTCTCGGCGGCCGCCCTGTCGCTCGGCCACGGGCTCCAGGACGCGCAGAAGACGATGGGCGTCATCGTGCTGGCCCTGATCGCCGGCGGCTATCACACGTCGGTCAACGACGACATCCCGTTGTGGGTCATCCTGGCCGCGGCCGGCGCGATCTCCCTGGGCACGATGTCCGGCGGCATGCGGATCATGCGCACCCTGGGCCGGCGCATCATCGCGCTCGACCCGCCGCGCGGGTTCGCTGCGGAGTCGACCGCCGCGATCGTCCTGTACGGCATGGCCATCGGCGCGCACGCCCCGGTCTCCACGACGCACACGATGACGTCCGCGATCATGGGTGCCGGCGCGACCAAGCGCTTCAGCGCCGTCCGCTGGGGCGTCGCACGCGGCATCATCACTGCTTGGGTCATCACGATCCCGGCGTCGGCAGCCGTGGCCGCGCTGACCTACATGGTGCTCCACACGTTCATCCCGCAGTGACGCGCTGACCGGCACCCGGCCTCACCCGAACCGGCCCTGGATGTAGGCCTCGGTCGCGGGGTCGGACGGGTTGGAGAAGATCGTCTCGGTGGGTCCCACCTCGATCAGGCGACCGGGCTTGCCCACGCCCGACAGGTTGAAGAACGCGGTCTCGTCCGAGACGCGGGCGGCCTGCTGCATGTTGTGGGTGACGATGACGATCGTGTACTCGCTCTTGAGCTCGTGGATGAGGTCCTCGATCACGCTGGTCGAGATCGGGTCGAGCGCCGAGCACGGCTCGTCCATGAGCAGGATCTCGGGCTCGACCGAGATCGCGCGGGCGATGCACAGACGCTGCTGCTGACCGCCCGACAGCCCGGAGCCCGGACGGTCCAGGCGGTCCTTGACCTCGGCCCAGAGGCCGGCGCTGCGCAGCGACCGCTCGACGATGTCGTCGGACTCCGCCTTCTTCATACGCTTGCTGTTGAGCTTCTGGCCCGCGAGGACGTTGTCGTAGATCGACATCGTCGGGAACGGGTTCGGCCGCTGGAAGACCATGCCGATCATGCGGCGGACGTTGACCGGGTCCATGTCGTGGGCGTACAGGTCCTGCCCGTCGATGAGGACCTTGCCCTCGACCCGGGCGCCGCGGATGACCTCGTGCATGCGGTTGAGCGACCGCAGGAAGGTCGACTTGCCGCAGCCCGAGGGGCCGATGAACGCAGTGACGGACTTGGCGGAGATGGGGATCGTGACGCCCTCGACGGCGAGGAAGTCGCCGTAGTAGATGTTCAGGTCCGAGACATCGATGCTCTTGGCCATGGTGGGAACCTTCCGGTTAGCGCTCGCCCTTGGGCGAGAAGAAGTAGGAGACGAGGCGGGCGATGAGGTTGAGGAGCATGACGATCAGCAGGAGCGTGAGCGCCGCACCCCAGGCGCGGTCGAGGCTGAACTCCGGCGGGATGCCTGGGCTCCGCACCGACTGGTAGGCGAAGACCGGCAGCGTCGCCATGCGACCGTCGAAGAGGTTGAAGTTCACCGAGTCCGTGGCCCCCGCGATGATCAGCAGGGGAGCGGTCTCGCCGATGACGCGGGCGATCGCGAGGGTGACGCCGGTGACGATGCCGGCCAGTGCTGTCGGGAGCACGACCTTGGCGACGGTGCGCCACTTCGGCACACCGAGGGCGTACGCGGCCTCGCGCAGCTCGTTGGGCACGAGCTTCAGCATCTCCTCGGTCGAGCGGACCAGCACCGGGATCATCAGCACGGACAGTGCGACCGATCCGCCGATGCCCATGCGGACGCCCTCGCCGAAGATCAGCACGAACAGCGCGTACGCGAACAGGCCGGCGACGATCGACGGGATGCCGGTCATCACGTCGACGAGGAAGCGGATCCAGCGCGAGAGCCGGTTCCCGTCGGCGTACTCGACCAGGTAGATCGCGGCGAAGATGCCGATCGGGATCGAGATGACCGCGGCCGCACCGGTGATCAGCAGGGTGCCCACGAGGGCCTGGTAGATGCCGCCGCCCTCGCCGACGACGTTGCGCATCGAGTAGGTGAAGAACTCCGCGGAGAGCACCTTGGTGCCCTTGCTGATGACCGTGTAGAGGATGCTGACGAGCGGGAACATCGCCAGCACGAACGCCGAGGTGACGAGAACCGTGACGAGGCGGTCGGTGGCCTTGCGGCGTCCCTCGACGAACGCCGACCACAGCGGCAGGCCCAGGCTGATGACCCAGACCGCCAGCGCCGCGAGGACCAGGTTGGTCCCGGTGAGGTAGAGGATCGCGCCGAGCACGAGCGCGCCGGCGATGACGGCCCGGCCGGCCCAGGACGGCAGCTGGGCGCCGTACAGCTCCTTCTGGATGTCCACGGACTCGCGGGTCAGGGTGGTCGTCATCAGTTGGCTCCGGAGAAATCCTTGCGGCGGTCCACGATGGACCGGGCGGCGAAGTTGACGAGGAAGGTGATCACGAACAGCACCAGGCCGCTGGCGATCAGGACGTTGACCGTCTTGCCGCTGGCCTCGCCGAACTTCAGGGCGATGTTCGCCGCGATGGTGCTCGGGTTGCTGCTGCTGATGAGGTTGGCGGTCACGGTGCCGGCGCTCACCGACAGCACCATCGCGACGGCGAGCGTCTCGCCGAGCGCGCGGCCCAGGCCGAGCATCGCGGCCGAGACGATGCCGGAGCGGGCGTAGGGGAAGATCGCCAGCCGGGCCATCTCCCAGCGCGTCGCACCGAGGGCCAGGGCGGCCTCCTCGTGCAGGCGGGGCGTCTGCAGGAAGATCTCGCGGCAGATCGCGGTCATGATCGGCAGGATCATCACCGCGAGCACGATGCACGCGGTCATGATCGTGCGGCCGGTGGCCGAGGCCGGGCCGGCGAAGAAGGGGATGAAGCCGGCGTGCTCGGCGAGCCACGCGTAGACCGGGGCCATGTGCGGCGCGAGGAACTGGATGCCCCAGAGCCCGTAGACGACGCTGGGCACGGCGGCGAGCAGGTCGACGAGGTAGCCCAGGACCTGTCCGAGCCGGCGCGGCGAGTAGTGCGAGATGAACAGGGCCACCCCCACGGCGACCGGTGTCGCGATGATGAGCGCGACGGTGGCGGCGATGAGGGTGCCGTAGACGAGCGGCCAGACGTACGGCCAGAAGCTCTGCCCGCTCTTGACCTCGTCCGGGCTGGCGAGGATGCCGGGGATGCCCTCGAGCGTGAGGAAGGCGGCGACACCGGCGAGGACGACGAGGATCAGGACGCCCGCACCGGTCGACAGCCCCGAGAAGATGCGGTCACCGGCGCGGACGACGGTGGTGCGCTTGCGAGGGGCCAGCGTGCTGGTCACAGGCGGTGCCTTTCGACTGCTGTTTCGGATGGAACGGTGGTGCTGCCGCCCGGTCCCGAGGACCGGGCGGCAGCGGGGGTCAGGCTGCGGCGATCGTCTCGACCGCGGTCTGGACCTTCGAGGCGAAGTCGCCCGAGAGCGGCGCCGAGCCGGCGCTGTCCGCGGCGGCCTTCTGGCCCTCGGAGCTGACGACGTAGGTCAGCCAGGCCTTGACCAGGTCGGCCTGCTTGGCGTCCGGGTACGTCTGGCACGCGACCTGGTACGAGACCAGGACGATCGGGTAGACGCCCGGCTCCTGCGTCTTGCGGTCGATGTCGACGGCGACGTCGGTCTTCGCCCGGCCCTCGACCGGCGTGGCCGTGTCGAGCGTCTTGGCAGCTGCCTCGGGGGTGGGCTCGATGAAGTCCTCACCGACCTTGACCTTGGCCTTGCCGAGGTCGCCGGCCTGGCTCTCGTCGGCGTAGCCGATCGTGCCGTTGCCGCCGGAGACGGCCGCGACGACGCCGGACGTGCCCTCGGCAGCCTCGCCGCCCTTCACGGGCCACGTCTCCACGGTCCCACCGGTCCAGCCACCCTCGGAGGCGTCCTCGAGGTAGTTGGTGAAGTTCTTCGTGGTGCCCGAGTCGTCCGACCGGTGCACGGCCGTGATGTCGAGGTCAGGCAGCTTCGCGTCGGGGTTGTCGGCCTTGATCGCAGCGTCGTCCCACGTGGTGACCTTGCCCTCGAAGATCTGACCGATCGTCTTGGGGGACAGGTTGAGCTCGTCGACGCCGTCGAGCTTGTAGATGACCGCGATGGGGCTGACGTAGACCGGGACCTCGACGATCTCGCTGCCGCACTTCTTCTTGGCCGCTGCGACCTCGTCGTCATCGAGGTAGGCGTCGGACCCGGCGAACGCCACGCCGCCGGCGATGAACTGCTCGCGGCCGCCGCCCGAGCCGACCGGGTCGTAGTTGATCGTGGCATCGGCGTTCGTGGTCTGGAACTGCTTCTTCCAGGCGGCGATGGCCGCTTCCTGGGAGGTCGCGCCGGCGCCGTTCAGGGTGCCGGAGACGCTGTCGCCGGCAGCTGCTTCACTGCCGCTGTCGGACTCATTCGCTGCACCGCAGGCGCTGAGGCCGAGGGCGAGGGTGAGCAAGGCCGCGGGGGCGGCGATGCGCAGTTTGGTGCGGTTCACGGGGGTCCCTCTCTGGGATCTGTTGACTGCGTACTCCGTGAACGTAGGCAGCGCAGGTGTATCGATCGCAGGCCGTTGGTGAACGGCCGGTGAACGGTGACGGAACGGTGGGCTCGCGCCCCTGTCACGCCAGCAGTTCTGTGGCGTGGACCACACCTTTGCGATGGTGCACGACGATCCCCTGGCCGGGTGCGAGCTCGACCTGGTCGACGCCGATCGCGTCGAGGATCCACGGCAGCGTCGGGCGGTGGCTGCTCAGCACCGCGGGCTTCTTGCGGTCCATGATTGCGGCGATCGAGCGCTCCACCTGGGCGGAGCGGGTGTCCTCGGAGAGCCGGTCGTCGATCTCGAGGAACGTGTCGATCGAGTGGGCGTACGGCTCGACGGTCTGGGCGCACCGCACGGCGGGGCTGCTCACGACGCGCCGGATCCCGTACGCGCCGAGGACCGGTACGAGCGCCCGGGCACGGTCCAGGCCGGCCGACGTCAGCGGACGGTCGAGGTCCTCGATCCCGGACGAGCGGGGGGCCGCCTTGCCGTGGCGGAGCACCACGAGGGTGCGGGTCCGGTGCGCCTGCCGCTCCTGCAGCGCGCGGAACGTCTCGAGCAGCTGCCGATCGTGCTCGTACGTCAGGAGGGACCTGGCGTCCTTGGGGCTGACCCAGCGGATCTCGTCGACCTCCTTGTTCGGCACGAACGGGGTCGCCTCGTCGGACCCCACGAGACGCGCGCACCAGTAGGAGACCCGCTTGGTGCCGCCGCTGATCGGGTACGAGATGTCCTGCAGCGGGTGTCCGAGGCGGACGCGGACCCCGGCCTCCTCGCCGATCTCGCGGACGGCAGTCGTCTGGAGCTCCTCGCCCGGGTCGGTCTTGCCCTTCGGGAACGTCCAGTCGTCGTACGACGGGCGGTGCACGACCAGCAGCTCGACGCGCGGCTGGGGGCGCGCGGGACCGGTACGGTTGCGCCACACGATGCCACCGGCTGCGGTCGTGATCCGTTCACTTCCCATGGTGCGTATTGTCCCCCGGGGAAGTGACGAGCGGGTGAAGGAGGTGTGGACGCGGTGCAACGTCGTCTCGGTGTGCGCCTCGTCGTCGCACCGCTGCTGGTCCTCGCCGTCGCGGTCACCGCGGGCTGGCTGGTCGACGGTCGCAGCGCCGCGGACCCCCGCCCGCCGCTCGCCGCAGCCCTCGACGCGCTGCCCACCGGCACGGTCGTGGCCGGGTTCACGGACTGGTCGGCGATCCGTGAGCACCTCAGCCTGGGCGATGCCGGCACCGCAGCCGCGCGGACCCGCCTCGCCGAGGACGCTGCGCTCCGGGACCTGTCCACCCGCTCGGTGCTGGCGGAGTCGGTCGAGCCGATGCACGAGCTCTACGGCTGGTCCGCCGCCGACCTGGAGTGGGAGGCGTACGGCCAGGCTGCCGGCGGCGGCGCGCTCGTGGCCCGACTGGGCGCGCGGGTCTCGTTGGCGGAGGTCGAGGACCGGCTGAGCGACGTCGGCTACACGCGGGACGGTCAGGTGTGGACGCTCGGCGACGTGGGCCGGGCCGCTGTCGGGCCTGAGCTCGCCTCCGCGCTGGGCACGATCGCGCTGGTCCCGGGCCGGCGCCTCGTCGTGGCGACGAGCAAGGACGCGTACGCGCCGGTGGTGCTGGCCACGATCCGCCATGACGAGCCGTCCCTGCTCTCGCGGCGCCCCGTGGCCGACATCGCCGCGCAGCTGGCCGCGTCGGACACCGTCCTGGTGCAGGCGCAGCGCGAGGCGTGCCGGTCGGCGGCGGTGGGCGAGACCGACGCCGACGTCGCCGCCCAGGCCGCGGCGGCCGTGGCGCGGACCGGTGAGCTGGTGGCTCCGCAGTACGCGGGCCGGGGCCTGGTCGACGGGGCGCGCAGGCAGGACATCCGGTTCGTCGCGGCGTACGGCTCGCCGGACCGGGCCGCGGACCAGCTGCGGGTGCGCAGGCCGTTGGCGTCCGGGCCGTTCATCGGCAGGTCGGGACGCGTCGAGGACTCCCTCGACCTCGTGTCCGCCACGGTGCAGGGCGCCACCACGTCGCTGCGGTTCGCGCTCGACCCCGACCGGGGCGCGTTCATGTCTGGCGAGGGGCCCCTGCTGTTCGCCGCCTGCGCGGCCTAGCGGGAGCGCCGGGCGCGAGCGCGCGCGATCAGCACCGACTGCAGGTCGGACGTGCCCACGTGCCGTGTCCAGGTGCCGTCACCGGCGAGGTGCCACGACGTGGTGTCGGGGTCGACGGACTCGGCGAGCAGCTCGCCGAGAGCCTGGGTGTGCTCGTCCGACGGGACACGGACCAGCACCTCGACCCGGCGGTCGAGGTTGCGGTGCATCAGGTCCGCGGAGCCGATCCAGGCCTGGGGCTCCCCGCCCCCGGCGAACCAGTAGACGCGGCTGTGCTCGAGGAAGCGGCCGAGGATGCTGTGCACCCGGATGTTCTCGCTCAGTCCCGGGACGCCCGGGCGCAGCGTGCAGATGCCGCGGATGATGAGGTCGACCGGGACGCCCGCCCGGGACGCCTCGTAGAGCTTGTCGATCACGGTCTCGTCGACGAGCGAGTTGACCTTGATCCGGATGCCGGCGGGACGACCGGCCCGGTGGTGCGCGATCTCGTCGTCGATCCGCTCCAGGATCCCCAGCCGCAGGCCCGCCGGGGCGACCAGGAGGCGCTGGTAGGAGAAATCCTGGGCGAACCCCGACAGGTTGTTGAACAGGTCTGTCAGGTCATGGGTGATCTCGGGATCCGCGGTCAGCAGGCCGAAGTCCTCGTACAGGCGGGCGGTCTTGGGGTTGTAGTTGCCCGTGCCGATGTGGGCGTAGCGGCGCAGACCGTCCGGCTCGTCGCGGACGACCAGCGCGAGCTTGCAGTGGGTCTTGAGGCCCACGAGGCCGTACACGACGTGGCAGCCCGCGCGCTCGAGCTTGCGGGCCCAGCGGATGTTGGCCTGCTCGTCGAAACGGGCCTTGATCTCGACCAGCACCAGGACCTGCTTGCCCGACCGGGCGGCATCGACCAGCGAGTCGATGATGGGCGAGTCGCCGGACGTCCGGTAGAGCGTCTGCTTGATCGCCAGGACGCGCGGGTCGGCCGCGGCCTGCTCGATGAACCGCTGGACGCTGGTGGCGAACGAGTCGTACGGGTGGTGGACCAGCACGTCACGCTTGCGCAACGCGCTGAAGAGGTCCGCGGGCTTGGAGGTCTCGACCTCGGCCAGGTGCTCGTGGGTACCGGGGACGAACGGCTCGTAGCGCAGCTCGGGACGATCGAGGTCCGCGATCTCGTTGAGGCTGCGCAGGTCGAGCGGGCCCTGCAGGCGCACGACCTCCTCGGGCCGGATGCCGAGCTCGGAGACCAGCAGGTCGAGCACGCTCGGGTCCATGGACCGCTCGACCTCGAGGCGAACGGGTGGGCCGAACTTGCGCCGCAGGAGCTCCTTCTCGAGCGCCTTCAGCAGGTTCTCGGCGTCGTCCTCCTCGACCTCGAGGTCCTCGTTGCGGGTCACCCGGAAGGCGTGGTGCGCGATGACCTCCATGCCCGGGAACAGCAGGTCCAGGTGCGCTGCGATGACCTCCTCGAGCGGCACGAAGCGCCCGTGATCGGCCTCCATCCAGCGGTTGATGATGGGCGGGACCTTGACCCGGGCGAAGTGGTCCTTGCCCGTGTCAGGGTTGCGCATCACGAGCGCGAGGTTGAGCGACAGCCCCGAGATGTAGGGGAACGGGTGGGCCGGGTCGACGGCCAGCGGGGTGAGGACGGGGAAGACGCGGTTGCGGTACGTCGCGCTGATCCGCTCCTGCTCGTCGGGTCGCAGGGCGTCCCAGTGCAGCAGCTCGATGCCCTCCTCGGCCAGTGCCGGCACGAGGTGATCGTGGTAGGTGTCGGCCTGCCTGACCATGAGCTCCTGGCTCGCGGTCAGGCTGCGCGACAGGACCTCGCGCGGGTTGAGGCGGCTCGCGGACGGCACCGCCACGCCGGCGGCGATGCGGCGCTTGAGACCGGCGATGCGCACCATGAAGAACTCGTCGAGGTTGCTCGCGAAGATCGCCGTGAAGCGTACGCGTTCGAGCAGCGGGAGGGTCTCGTCCTGCGCCAGCTCCAGCACCCGGGCGTTGAACGCGATCCACGACAGCTCCCGGTCGAGGAACCGGTCGCTGGGCAGGGCGCTGTCGGCCGGGTCGAAGGGCGGATCGACGTCGAACTCGTCCGGCGAGGCCGGGCCCTCGAGCTCGGCGACCGTCATGTCGTCTGTGTCCACCTTTCCAGAGTGGCAGACAAAGGTGAACGCGGCTTGAACGACGATGGCCCGGCCCCCGGCAGACGCTAGCGTGAGCGCATGGCTCTCGTTCCCCAGCTCGTCGGTGCCGCCCGGGGCGCCTCCGCCCGCGCCCTGATGCAGCTGCCCCGTCCCGTGATCGCCCGTCTCGCGGGTGCACCCGTCGTCATCAACGGCCGCACGCTCGACCCGGAGATGCAGCTGCTGCTGCGCCTCCAACGGATCGAGGGGCCGGCTGCGGAGTCGGTCGCGATCAGCCGTGGGCGCCGGATCATCGTGTCGTCGTCACGCCTGGCCGGCGGCAACCAGCCCATCGGGGCGGTCACGGACCGGACGATCGACGGCCCCGGCGGACCGCTCGGGCTGCGGTTCTACACCCCGCGCGGACTGACCGGGCGCGCGCCGGCGCTGGTGTTCTTCCACGGCGGCGGCTGGATCTACGGTGACCTGGAGAGCCACGACGCGACCTGCCGGTTCCTCGCCGAGGAGGCGCAGGTGCGGGTCGTCGCTGTCGACTACCGGCTCGCCCCCGAGGCCCCGTTCCCGGCGGCGATCGACGACGTCATGGCCGCGTGGAGCTGGATCGTGGAGCACGCGCCCGGCCTCGGCATCGACCCCGAGCGCATCGCCGTCGGGGGTGACAGCGCCGGCGGCAACCTGGCGGCGGTCGTCGCGCAGCAGACGGTCCGCTCCGGGGGCCCCGCACCGGCGTTCCAGCTGCTCATCTATCCCGTCACGGACTTCCTGAACACGTCGGCGAGCCGGACGACGTACGCCGACGGCTTCTTCCTGACCAAGGCGTTCATGGACCTCGCGGAGGAGAACTACCTGGTCGGCGGCGAGGACCGCTCCGACCCGCGTCTCTCGCCCCTGTTCGGGGACGTGACGGGGGTTGCGCCGGCGTACGTCGCGACCGCCGGCTTCGACCCCCTGCTCGACGAGGGCACGGCGTACGTCGAAAAGCTGCGCGAGGCGGGCGTCCCGGTCGAGCATGTCTGCGAGGACGGGCTGATCCACGGATTCATCAACATGGTCGCGATCGGTCGGACCGCACCGAAGGCCGTCCGTCGGGCCGCGGCTGCGCTCCAGCGCGGCCTCTCCTGACCTACCCACCCACCCAACGCTGAGGGGAGACTCCCGCGCGCCGACGGGAGGCTCCCGCGCGCTGAGGGGAGGCTCCGCGCGACTGGAACTCTCCCCTCACGGGACGGAACTCTCCCGTCGGCGGACGGAACTCTCCCGTCGGCGGACGGAACTCTCCCGTCGGCGGACGGGAGGCTCCCGTCAGTGGTGGGGGGTGGAGTACAGGACGTCCTTCTTGTGGTCCCGGAAGCCCAGGTTGCGGTAGACCTTCAGCGCCGGGGCGTTGTCGCCCTCGACGTACAGGTCGACCACCGACAACCCCTCGTCGTGCAGGTGGCGCAGTCCGCGGGCGGTCAGCGCCGTGCCGAGCCCGCCGCCCTGGGCGTCCGGGTCGATGCCGACGACGTAGACCTCGCCGACACCGTCCTCGACCTTCGTCCAGTGGAAGCCGATGACCTGTCCGTCCCGCTCGGCGACGAAGAGGCCCGCGGGATCGAACCAGTCCGACGCCATCCGCCGGTCCAGATCCGCCCGGTCCATCGCGCCCTGCTCGGGGTGGTGCGCGAACGCCCGCGCGTTGACGGCCACGATCGCGTCGGCGTCCTCGGGTCGGTACGTCCGCAGCGTGACGCCGTCGATCTCCCGCTCGTGCGCCGGCGGGCCGTCGAACGTCAGGCGCAGCACGAGCAGCTCGCGTGCCACCTGCAGCCCGGCGGCCGCGGCGAGCGCCTGGGCAGCTGGCAGGTCGCCGTGCGCCCAGAACTTCTCCTCCCCGTCGGCCACGAGCTCGTCGAGGATGCGTCGTCCGATCCCCTCCCGCCGCCGGTCGGGGTCCACGACGATCTCGACCGGGGCGTCGCCGACCGCGTACGCGGCGCCGATGATCGCGCCGGACGGGTCCGACTGCTGCACCAGCACCCGGGCCCGGGCCCGGTCGCGCAGCGCGAAGAGGCTGGCCTCGTTGAACGGCGCGACGCCGTCCACCTGTGTCGCCCGCTCGGCGAGGTCGAGGAGGCTCATCGCGACCTCAGCGCCACGAGCTGCGCCCCGATCTCCGCGGACATCGCCCGCGCGAACGCCTCGGGGGTGTCCCCGGGTGGCTCGGGAACGATGTGGTGCACGGTGCCGTTGTCGCGCAGGTCGAGGGCGCCGACGCGCTGGGCCTCGGCCATCTCGGCGGCGTGCTCGAGATCGCCGTGGACGATCGCGCTGGCTCCCTCCGGGGGCAGTGGCGACAGCCATGCGTTCTCCGCGGCGATGACCACGTCGGCCGGCAGCAGTGCGAGCGCCCCGCCGCCACAGCCCTGGCCGAGCAGGACCGACACGGTGGGCACCCGCATGGTCGACATCCAGCTGATGCACCGGGCGATCTCACCGGCGATCGCCCCCTCCTCCGCCTCCGGCGACAGCTCCGCGCCGGGGGTGTCGATGAACGACACGAGGGGAAGTCTCAGCTCGTTGGCCAGCCGCATGCCGCGGCGGGCCTCCCGCAGCGCCGCGGGACCCATCGGCTTGAATCGGGTCTGGGTCGTGCGGTCCTGCCCGATGACGACGCACGGCTGGCCGTCGAGGCGCGCGAAGGCCACGATCATCGCGCTGTCCCGCTCGCCCTTCTCGGTGCCCTGCAGGCGTACGGTCGCGTCGCTGCCGTAGCGCAGCACCTCGCGGACGCCGGGACGCCGGGGGGAGCGGGTGATCTGGATCGAGTCCCAGGCCGACCGCTCGCGGTGGACCTCGGCGGTCCGGAGCTCACGGGTCTGCCGGGTCGGCGGATCGACCAGGAGGCTCAGCGCGCGATCGACCAGCAGCGGCAGCTCGTCCGGCAGCACGACCGCGTCGATGATCCCGCGATCCGCCAGGTTCTCGGCGGTCTGCACGCCGGGCGGGAACGGCTTGCCCTCCATGATCTCGTAGACCTTGGGGCCGAGGAACCCGATCAGTGCGCCGGGCTCGGCGATCGTGATGTGGGCCAGCGATCCCCAGGACGCGAACACGCCGCCGGTCGTGGGGTGGCGCAGGTAGATCAGGTACGGAAGTCCCGCCGCGCGGTGGTCCATGATCGCGCGGGTGATGTCGACCATGTGGACGAACGCCGGCGTGCCCTCCTGCATGCGCGTGCCGCCGGAGGCCGTGGTCGCCAGGACCGGAATGCCCTCGGCCGTCGCCCGGCGCACCGCAGCGGTGATGCGCAGCGCGGCGGCCCGGCCGATCGACCCGGCCAGGAAGCGGAACTCGTTCACGACCACCGCGACGGGACGACCGCGCATGAGGCCGCGCCCGGTCAGCACCGACTCGTCGGTCCCGGCGCGCTCAGCCGCGGCCCGCAGCTCCTGCTGGTACGTCGGGTCGAGCCCGCTGTGGTCGACCGGCTCGTCCCACGAGACGAACGATCCCTCGTCGAGCACCAGGTCGAGCAGCTGCTGTGCCATGAGGCGCTCGGTCATCAGGTCTCCTTCAGCCAGGCGCGGATCTCGTCGCCGTTCTCGTCCAGCACCGGGGGCGCGGCGTGCTCGGTCGCCGTCACCTCGCGACCGCCCCCGTCGAAGAACCGCAGGGGAGGCCCCGGCAGGGTCAACCTACCCAGTGTCGCGTGCTCGACGTCGACCAGCAGGCCCTGGCTGGCGGTCTGCTCCCACGCGTAGACCTCGTCGATCGTCCGCACCTTGCCGGCCGGGATCCCGATCTCGTCGAGCCGGTCGAGCAGCGCGGCCGCGTCCCAGTCGGCGAAGACGCTCTCGACCAGCTCGACCACGCGCTCGCGGCGGGAGACACGTTCGGGGTTGGTCGCGACTCCCTCGGCGTCCGGGTCGAGACCGAACCCCGCGCAGAAGTCGTGCCACAGCCCCTCGCTGCCGACGGCGATCTGCACGGCGCCGTCGCGGCACCGGAACAGCCCGTACGGCGAGATCGACGGGTGGTGGTTGCCCTGCGCCCGCGCCACCTCGCCGGCGATGCTCCACCGGGTGCCCTGGAACGCGTGCACCCCGACGGTCGCTGCGAGCAGCGACGTCCGCACGACCGTGCCCCGGCCCGTGCTCTCGCGCTCGTGCAGCGCTGCCACGACCCCGTACGCGCCGTACATCCCGGCGAGGATGTCCGAGATCGGGGTGCCGACCTTCTGGGGATCGTCCGGCGCGGACCCGGTGATCGACATCAGGCCGGCCTCGCCCTGCGCGATCTGGTCGTAGCCGGCCCGGCCGCCCTCCGGGCCGTCGTGACCGAATCCGGTGATCGAGAGCACGACGAGTCGCGGGTTGACCTCCTGCAGGGACTCGATGCCGAGCCCCAGCCGCTCGAGGACCCCGGTGCGGAAGTTCTCCACCAGCACGTCCGCCCGCGCCACCAGGTCGACCAGCACCTGCCGGTCCTCGTCGTCCTTGAGGTCCAGCGCGATGGACTCCTTGTTGCGGTTGGCGGACAGGAAGTACGTCGACTCACGCCCGGTGTCGTCCTGCGCCCCGGCGGCCTCGCGCGTCCCCCCGTGCCCGGAGGCGGAGGGCCAGCGGAACGGCGGCCCCCATCCGCGGGTGTCGTCACCGCCCTTCGGGTTCTCCACCTTGATGACGCGCGCGCCGAGGTCGCCCAGCATCATCGTGGCGTGCGGTCCGGCGAGTGCCCGGGAGAGGTCGACGACGAGCAGGTCACTCAGGGGTCCGTTTCGAGTAGTCATCGGATCACCAGCTCGGCAGCACGAGTGCCGCCCAGACGAGGAGCGGACCCACCAGGACGACGATGGAGCTGTAGGTCAGGATCTGCTTGTAGTACGCCTGCTCGGAGATCGTCTCGGGGCGGTTCGCCAGCATCAGCGCGCCGTTGGTCGAGAACGGGCTCACGTCGACGATCGTCGATGCGATCGCCAGGGCCGCGACCAACGTGATGGGGTTGATCCCGTGCTCGGAGATGATCGGCAGGGCGATGGGGATGATGATCGGCAGCAGTGCGGTCGATGACGCGAAGGCCGAGACGACACCGCCGACGTAGCACAGGATCAGCGCGCCGACGGCTGCTGCGCCGAGCCCCGCGGCCCACTTGCCGACGAACTCCGGCGAGCCGGCCGTGGTCAGGATCGAGGCGTACGTGCTGACGCCCGCGACGAGCAGGACGGTCGGCCAGGCGATCTGGTTGACCGCGCCCTTGTGCTCCTTGGGTGCCAGCATCGCGAGGATCACGGCGGCGGTGATGGACACGAAGCCGATGTTCTTGTCGAACGCGAGCGCGACGACCGCGACGCCGACGAAGGCGACGAGCGTCAGCACCTGGTCGACGCGGACGCCCTGGGCCCTCGTGCCGGTGGGTGCCGTCGTCCCGTAGCCGCGGGCGGGGACGCTCGCGCCGCCTGCGTGCAGGTGCTCGAGGAGCTCCCCCTCGTCGGGGTCGACACGTTGCGACAGCAGCTTTCGTCCGCCGAGCAGGACGAACAGGATCGCGGCCATGATCAGGTTGACCACGAGGCTGGACAGGAACAGCGTCACCTCGCCGACCTCGAGACCGTTGTCCCGCATGACGGCGTTCGTGATCGTGCCGTAGATGCTGATGGGGGAGAAGCCGCCGCCCTGAGCGCCGTGGACCACGAACATGCCCATCATCAGGGGACTGATCTTGTACTTCCCGGCGAAGCCGAGGGCGACCGGACCGATGATCGCGCAGGCCGCGGGACTGGCGGCGCCGATGCCGGTCAGCAGCGCGGTGACCGCGAACATGACCCACGGGATCAGTGCGACGCGCCCGCCGACCGCCTTGACGGCCTTGGTGACGATGAGGTCCACCGTCCCGTTGTTCTTGGCGATCGCGAACAGGTAGGTGACACCGATCAGGGTGAGGATCAGGTCGCCGCTCACCCCCGCCAGGATCTCCTTCTCGTCGAGGTTCAACGAGTACATCCCGACGAGCCACGCCGCGACGTACGCGAGCGCTCCCATGTTGATCGGCAGCACCGTGCCGACGGCGAACAACGCCACCAGCGCGATGATCGCCACCCATTCCGGACTCATGTCGATTCCTTCCCCCCGCGTCGCTCCTTGTGAGCCACATCACGTTTGATGGTTCAGTGGCCTAGCCAATAGGCAGGCGAACCTCTTGTCAATACCCTTGTGCCATGAGCGCCAGATCCTCGAGCGGCCTGCGGCCGGTCACGCGTCCCCGCCTGTACGAGCAGGTCGCCGAGCAGATCATCGGCTGGATCGACGAGAGCGGTCTGCGACCCGGGGACCGGCTGCCTCCTGAGCGCGAGCTGGCCACCCGGCTCGGGGTGAGCCGGGCGACGGTCAGCCAGGCGCTGGTCGCGCTCGAGGTCATCGGGGTCGTCGCGGTGCGTCACGGCGACGGGGCGCTGCTGACCGAGACGCGCTCGTCGACCAAGATCATCGACGCGATCCGGGCCCACGCGACCCGTCTGCCCGAGATCATCGAGGCGCGCGACGCGCTCGAGACCAAGCTCGCGGCCCTCGCGGCCTCCCGTCGTACGGACGACGACATGGCCCGCATCGACGCGGCGCTCACCGAGATGGAGCGGGACATCGACGCCGGTGGCCGCGGGGTGGAGGGGGACGAGCTGTTCCACGCCGCCATCACGGCAGCGGCCCGCTCGACGCTGCTGTCGCGCATGATGGCCGAGATCAGCGACCTGGTCCTGGAGACCCGCATCGAGTCGCTCTCCCAGCCCGGCCGTCCCCGGGACTCGCTGAAGGCTCATCGGCGGATCGCCGACGCGATCCGCGGACAGGACGCCGGGGGAGCGGCGCAGGCCATGCACGACCACGTCGAGATGGTCAGCGACGTGGCCCTGCTGCGCGACTGACGCGGCGATGGACGGCTTGGACCAGCTGGCGCTGCTGGGCGGTGGGCTGCTGGCAGGGATCGCGTCGTCGTCGGTCGGTGCGGCGTCCCTGATCAGCTTCCCGATCCTGGTCGCGGTCGGTCTGGCACCGGTCGTCGCGAACGCGTCGAACACGATCGGTCTCGTCCCGGCCGGTGTCGGTGGCGCGGTGGGCTATCGCCGGGAGCTGACGGAGCACCCGCGGCTCAGCGGGGTCGTCATCGCCACCAGCGCCTGCGGTGCCGTGCTCGGTGCCACCCTGCTCCTGGTGCTGGACCCCGGCGTCTTCGAGTCGATCGTGCCCTGGCTCATCCTGTTCTCGTCCGCGCTCGTGGGGACGCAGCCGCTGATCTCGGCGTGGGCGCGGCGGCGCGCTGCCCGCCGTGGGCTGGCTCCCCGGGACCGGCAGACCATGTCGCCGCCGGTCGCCATGGCCTCGACCGTGCTCGGTGTCTACGGCGGCTACTTCGGCGCGGGGCAGGGGGTCATCCTGGTCGCGTTCTACGCCCTCGGCATCGACGTCGGCCTGCAGGTCATCAACGCCCTCAAGACCCTCGCGATCTTCGCCTCCAACGTGGTGGCGACCGTCGTGTTCGTCATCTGGGCCGAGGTCAGCTGGTCCGCGGTCGTGCTGGTCGGGGCGGGGTCGCTCGGCGGCGGCTACCTCGGCGCACTGATCGGCAGGCGCCTGCCGCCGTGGTTGTTCCGCGTGCTGGTCGTCGCGATGGGCCTGACGGTCGGGTTGACGATGCTGCTCTAGGCGTCCGCGGTCTCGCGGGCCGGATCGGCCTTGGTCGCCACGAAGCGGTAGCCGACGTTGCGGACCGTGCCGATGAGCGTCTCGTTGTCCGTGCCGAGCTTGGCGCGCAGCCGCCGGACGTGGACGTCGACCGTGCGGGTGCCACCGAAGTAGTCGTATCCCCACACCTCCTGCAGCAGCTGTTGGCGGGTGAAGACCCGGCCCGGGTGCTGGGCGAGGAACTTGAGGAGCTCGAACTCCTTGAACGTCAGGTCGAGCGTGCGGTTCTCGAGCTTCGCGGTGTACGTCGCGTCGTCGACGACCAGGCCGCTGGAGGAGATGACGTGGCTGTCGTTCGCGCCCTCGGTGGTCGCCGCGATGCGGCCGATGCCGAGACGCAGGCGAGCCTCGAGCTCGGCCGGACCCGACGTGGTGAGGATGACGTCGTCCATGCCCCAGTCCGACGCGGCGACGGCGAGGCCGCCCTCGGTGAGGATCAGGATCAGGGGGCACTCGACGCCGGTGGTGCGGATGACCCGCGTCAGGCTGCGTACCTGGGCGAGGTCGTGGCGGCCGTCGACGAGCACGGCGTCGCACGGGGGAGCGTCGAGCAGCGCGCTCGCCTCCGCGGGGAGGATCTTGACGTGATGGGGGAGCAGCGCCAGCGCGGGCAGCACCTCGACCGACGACTGTGTGCTCTTGGTGAGCAGGAGCAGGTGGGACATGGGTGTCGACCTCCGGTGCTGCGATTCGTGCGGGCAAGCGTGCTTGCACAGTGTGCAGATATGCGAAGAGGCCATGGTGGATCACCGTGGCCTCGTTGCATGGACGAGAATACGACATGTGTCCGATCAATTGCCACATGATGACGCGAATGAGAACGACGTCACAGTCCGCTACTGGGCTGCTGCCCGTGCGGCCGCAGGTGTCGCCGAGGAGACCGTCTCTGCCCTGACCCTGGCCGAGCTGCTCGACGAGATCGGTCGCCGCCACCGCGACCGGGACCGGTTCGACGACGTCATCTCGATCTGCTCGATCCTCGTCGGCGAGACGCCGGTGGGGGCGAAGGACCCGGCACAGGTGCCCCTGCCGCGTGGCGTCAACGTCGAGTTCCTGCCACCGTTCGCGGGCGGCTGACCGGACAACTGGCATCATGCGGGGGTGCCACGACTCGGATCCACGCTGCTCTCCCTCGCCCTCGTCGGAGTCATCACGCTGGCGGCGTACACCGATCCGTGGCTCCTCGGCGTGGCGGTCCTGCTGGTGCAGGTCCTGGTCGCCGCGGCTCCCGGCATCCGTGACGCCTCGCACGCGTCGATCCCGTCGCCCCGGGTGGTCCCGGTCGTCGTGGCCAGCCTCGTCGCGACGGTCCT
Source organism: Aeromicrobium chenweiae (assembly GCF_003065605.1). GTDB lineage: Bacteria > Actinomycetota > Actinomycetes > Propionibacteriales > Nocardioidaceae > Aeromicrobium > Aeromicrobium chenweiae. Next base: position 520,640 of record NZ_CP026952.1, read on the forward strand.
GACCCTCGAGCCCGATCTCCTGTCCGGCGCGTCCGGCACCTCGCCCGGCGTGGTGGGGGCGAGCAGCACGGGCATGCTCTCGGGCATCCTGCCCGCGGTCGCCGCCGCCGTCTTCGTGGCGCTGCTGGCCCAGATGCTGCGCCGCGACGGACGTACGCACCTGGTGCAGTCGGTCGGGTACGCCGTGATGCTGTCGGCCGTGGCCGCCCTGGCCGCCGGATGGGTCGGTGCCGTGCAGTCCATCGACGGACCGGAGGTGGTGGCCGTCGCTGCCGCCGGCGTCGCGGGCGGCCTGCTGGCCTGGGCGCTGCCGATCGACCGATGGGTCTGCCTCAGCCTCGCGACGCTGGCGGGCGCCGGAGCCGGCGCCGCGGTCGCCGCGAGCGTCGAGTCGTCCATGACGGTCTACTTCGGCCTCATCGTCGGTCCCGCGGTGGCCCTGGCTGCCGTGCTGGGCCAGGTCGTCGGCCGGTCGATCGCCCGCGGACGCACCCACGCGTCGGCCAGCTGGGGGTTCCCGGGGGCGATGGCCGTCGCGTTCGCCGGACCGATCGTCTACATCGGCGGGCAGCTCCTGACGATGCCCAACCTCTGAGCAACGCCGGGGCGGGGCGACCGGTCGGCGTACGCTGGCCCGGTGACCGGAGTCGTCGTCCTTCTCGTGGCTGTCGTGGTCTCCGCACTCGGTGCGCTGGCGATGCGGTGGAAGAACGGACGCTTCTCGGCCGTGCCGGACGACCGTGAGGTGCTGTCGCCGGCGCAGCTCGGCTCCCCGCTCGGGGAGCGCGCCACGATGGTGCAGTTCTCCAGCGCCTTCTGCAGCCCCTGCCGGGCGACCCGCGTCCTCCTGAACGACATCGCCGCGAAGGTCGAGGGCGTCACCACGGTGGAGATCGACGCCGAGCAGCGGCTCGAGCTGGTCCGCGAGCTGGGCATCATGCGCACCCCGACCGTGCTGGTGCTGGACGCCCGTGGGGTCGTCACGACGCGCGCGTCGGGGCTGCCCCGGCGGGAGCAGGTGCTCGCCGCGCTGGGCCGCGCCGTCGACGTGCCGTGAGGCGCCGCTGCGGCGGAGACCTCAGTAGCGCGACCTGAACCAGTCCACGGTGTGGTGCAGTCCCTCCTGCAGCCCGACCGGCTGCAGGTCCGGGAACAGGTCACGCAGCGAGCTGTTGTCGGCCTCCGAGTGGGGCACGTCGCCGGGACGTGGCGCCCGGTGCTCGACGCGGGCGGTCTTGCCCGTGACCTCCTCGAGCGTGTCGATCAAGGTCATCAGGTCGGTGCGCGCACCGAACGCCAGGTTCACCGGCTCGGGGCTGCTCACCGTGTTCACCGCCGCCTCGATGAGGATCTCGCAGACGCTGCCGACGAAGGTGAAGTCGCGCGACTGGGAGCCGTCGCCGTTGACCAGCACCGGGCTCTCGCGCAGCAGGGCGTCGATGAAGGTGGGGACCGCTGCGGCGTACGCGTGCCCGGGTGTCTGACCTGGTCCGTACACGTTGAAGAACCGGAACGGCAGGGTCGAGAGCCCGAACGAGGACTGGTAGGCCAGGAGGTACTGCTCGGTGGCCAGCTTGCTGACCGCGTACGGGCTCATGGGCCGCACCCACTCGCGCTCGCTCTTGGGCAGCGCCGGGTTCGAGCCGTACACCGAGCTGGACGACGAGCAGACCACGTGGTTCACGCCCGCAGAGCGGCACCCCTCGAGCAGCGCGAGCGTGCCGGTCGCGTTGGCCTGATGGGTCGCCATCGGGTTCGCGATCGACCGGGGGACGCTCGGGATGGCGGCCAGGTGGACGACGGCGTCGATCCCCTTCAACGCCGACTTCAACGCGGTCTCGTCCAGGATCGACGACTCGTGGAGCTCCACGTCCACGTCGTCCAGGCCACCGCTGTTCGTCATCGACAGGTCGTCCATGACGACCACGCGTCCCACGCGCCCGTCGGCGAGGGCAGCACGGGCGAGGTTCGCGCCGATGAACCCTGCGCCACCGGTGATCAAGATCGAAGTGTTCATGCCAAGCCGCATCCCGTCGTGTCGCGGAGCCTGGTGACTCACGATGGCACGGGTTCGCCCTCTCCTCCCGGGACTTCTGGCCCGGGTCAGCAGTCCGGCCGTCAATACACTGGTCGCGGAGCGCTAGTGCGGCCCAGCCGCTGGATTCGGAGTTCTCGTGGGACGACCTGAGGGATGCCGTGCCGGGCCGGGTCTGCGCCGTGCCGGCTGAGGGCTCGCCGCGCCTGCTCGCCAACAGCGCCTGGGTCCTGTCCGGCAACCTGGTCTACGGCGCCTGCCTCGCGCTCGTCCCTCTCGTCATCGGGCGCATGGGCTCGCTGGACGACGTGGGCCAGTACACGCTCGGGTTCGCGGTGTCGGCGCCGGTCATCGCCGTGAGTATGGTCCAGCTGCGCGTCCTGATGGTGACCGACTCCGCCCGGACGGTCCCGTTCTCGGCGTACCGCACCGCGCGGGTGATCAGCACGCTCGGCGCCGCGCTCGTCATCGGCGGGATCGCGCTGGCGTGGGGCGGCAGCCAGGGTACGGTGCTGGCGATCGTCGGCGCCGCCAAGTGCATGGACGCGGTGGGGGACTGCTACCTCGGGTTCTTCCAGGCGCAGTCCCGGTTGGACGTCATGGGCCTGTCGATGATCCTGAACGGCGTCCTGACCCTGGTGTCGGTGAGCGCGCTGCTCGCCGTGGGACTGCCGATGGCCGGGGCCGCGCTGGGAAGCCTGGGGTCGTCGATCGTCGCCTCCGTCGTGTACCCGCGGGCCCTGCAGCGCCGCGCGGCGGACGACGCCCGGGTCCGCGGGTGGGACCTGCGGGGGGCGGTGTCGCAGCTCCGTCTCGCGTCGCACCTCGGAGTCGCCAGCGGCATCAGCTCGCTGAACAGCAACGTCCCGCGGTACGTCCTGCAGGTCTTCAGCGGCACCGCGCCGCAAGGCGTGTTCTCGGCGCTGGCCCAGCTCATGCTCCTCGTGACGATGACGGCGGGCGCGGTCGCGCAGGCCGTCCTCCCGTGGTTCGTGGGATCTTTCGGGACGCGATCGACCGCCGGGCTGCGCAGCGCGCTGCTGAAGGTGCTGGCCGGGGCTGCGCTCGGTGGTCTCGGTTTCGTCCTGGTGGTCTGGGCCGTCGGGGGACCGCTCCTGGACGACGTCTACGGCCCGGGCTTCGCGGGCCGCGGGCCGCTGCTGACCTGGCTGGCCGCCGGCGCCGCGATCGGCTCGCTCGCGTGGTTCCTGGACGCCGCCCTGTCCACGATGCGGGTGCTGGCGCCGCAGATGTGGCTCAACCTGCTCACCCTGGCGGTGACCTCGGTCGCCTGTCTCCTGCTGGTTCCGGACGGCGGCCCGACGGGCGCCGCCCAGGCAGCTCTGGTCGGCATGACTGCGCACCTGGTGCCGCGGATGCTCCTGCTCCGCCGTCGCCTGGGACAGGACGCTCGTGCTTGACCTGTGGCTGAAGGTCGCCGTCGCCGTCTCGATCGTCCTGTTCATGCTCTGCAGGAGATCGGGCAGAGGCGTGCTGGGATACCTCGCGGCCTTCCTGGTGCTGATCGGGCTCGGACCCGTCATCAACCACCTGGTCGGTCAGCCGATCTACGTGGGAGTCGTCGACGCGTACATCCCGGCTGCGGTGAACGGCTACCTCCTCGCGGTCGTGGGCCTCCTGCTCGCGGACGTGTCCTTCCGCGCACCCGAGGTGCCGGCCACGGACGGGGAGGCCCGCGAGGAGAGGTGGGCGGACCGCTACGGGCTCCCGGTGGGGATCCTGCTCGGACTCGCGGCGGCATATGCGGCGGCCATCGTGGTCACGCGCGCCGGTGCCCTCCTGCAGGCGGACAAGCTGACGGCGATCGGGCTGGCAGGACCGTTCCACTACCCGTATCTGCTCCTGCAGATCTGCCTGGCGGCAACGTACCTGCTCGTCCGGTCCCGCCCCGCCCTGCACCGGCTGTTCTGGGCCAACATGGCCGTGTACGCGGTCTACTGCCTGTTGACCGACGAGCGGGACTTCCTGCTGGTCTTCGTGGGGATCGCGATCCAGAGCCAGAACCGGCGGGTCCAGGCCCGGGTGCTCAAGTCGGTGCTGATCGGCGCGGCCGCCGCAGCGGCCGGCGCGGCACTGTTCACGCTGCGCGGAGGGGCCGCGGGCTCCTCGCCCCTGACGACGATCCTGGGCCAGGGCTCCCTGCTGTTCGTGGACACCCGGGTGCTGTCGTTCGTGCCGATCTACCAGCCGTACGCGCACGGTGCGACCTATCTCGACTCCGCGGCTTCGGCCCTGACCCTGGGGGCCTGGGCGCCCGGAAAGGGGCTGTCGCAGTGGCTGGTCGACACGTACGCCCCCGACAGCGACTCCGGGTACGGCTTCTCGATGATCGGGGAGCTGGTCTACAACTTCGGCCAGTGGGCGATCCTGCCGACCTTCTTCGTGCTGGGGTGGATCATCAACGCCGCGGTGAGCCGGTCGCACCGGTCCGCCTTCGCGGCGTACCTCAGCACGTTCTCCGTCGTCTTCGTCCCGTACATGCTGCGCAGCGACAGCCGGGGGCTGTTCTCCGGCCTGGTCTACGCCCTGCTCCTGTTCGGCGTCCTCACGGTCGTCACCCTCAAGCGCTCGGGAACCCATGAAGCTGCTCGTCGCGGGTGAGTACCGCCTTCACCGGGCCCCCGACGGACGGGTGCACGCCGACTCGGTCTTCGGCGCACCGTTCTGGGAGCGGTACCTGCAGGCGTTCGACGAGGTGGTCGTGCTCGCCCGGGTCGACGACCGGGACCACGGCTCGGGAGTCCCCGTCGAAGGTCCCGGCGTCCGCGTCCACCCCCTGCCGTACTACGAGGGGGTCGCAGGTCTCGCGAGGACGTACCCGCGTCTTCGCCGGGCCATCCACGAGGCTGCCGCCGGCAGCGAGGCGGTCCTGCTCCGTGCCCCCGGCCCGATCAGCTCGTTGCTGCACCGGGGTCTCGCCAGTGGTCGCCCGTACGCAGTCGAGCTCGTCGGCGACCCCCACGAGGTGCTGTCGAGCATGGGACCGGTCGCCGGCCTGGCCGGGCGGCGTGTGGCGGGTCGGCTGGCGGAGATCACGCGGGGCGCCGAGGTCGTGGCCTACGTGAGCAGCCAGGTGCTGCCGGACCGCTATCCGGCCGACGACCGGGCGATGGTGACCTTCTACTCCAGCGCGACGTTGCCGGAGGCCGCGTACGTCGACAGGGCCGGGCCGCCCACCGGGCCGCCGAACCTCGTCTGCGTGGGCAGCATGGAGCAGGAGTACAAGGGCATCGACGTGGTCCTGCGCGCCGTCGCGTCGCTTCGACCCGACGAGTTCGGCACCCTCGCGGTCCTCGGCGACGGGCGGCATCGCCCCGCCTACGAACAGCTCGCCCACGCGTCGGGGATCGCCGACCGGGTCAGGTTCCTGGGGCACCTGGACGACCGGCAGGACGTGTGGGCCCAGCTGGACGCCGCGGACGTGTTCGTCTCGGGCTCGAGGACCGAGGGGCTGCCGCGGGCGATGATCGAGGCCATGGCGCGGGGCCTGCCGGCCGTGGGCACCGACGTGGGTGGGACTCCCGAGCTGCTTCCGTCGTGGGCGATGTGTCCCGCCGACGACGCCGGGGCGCTCGCGGGCCTGGTGCGCCGGTGCGCGGACCCCGGCTTCCGGCAGGCTCTGGCCGTCCACTGCCGGGAGCGCGCCCGGGACTACGCCCAGCCCATTCTCGACGCGCGCCGGCGAGCTGCGTACGAGCGCCTGCGGGACGCCACGGCGGAGTGGTCGGGGGTCGCCCAGGGCTGACGCCGATCGGGCTCAGGCCAGGACGATGTCGGCCACCCGCGCCGTGCTGCGGGTCAGGTCGAAGCAGTCGAGCGCGTGCGCACGGGCCTGCCGCCCCATCTCGGCCAACGACCCGGTCTCGAAGCGGCTCCACGCCTCGGTCATCGCTGCCAGCAGCTGGTCGCGGTCGCCGACCGGGACGACCCAGCCCGAGCACGGGGTGACGGTCTCCGGGAGACCTCCTGCCCGGCTGACGATCGACGGCACCCCCATCGCCGAGGCCTCCAGCGCGGCGCCGTGGTTCTCCGACAACGACGGCGAGATCGACACGTCGGCGCTGCTGTAGAGCGGGCGCACGTCGGTGACGGAGTCCAGCCACGACACGGTCGGGTCGGCGGCGAGCTCGAACCTCCCGATGAGCCCCTGGCGGTGCCGCTCGCCCTCGTCGTCGAACCCACTGCCGACCAGCACCAGCCGCGCGTCGGGATGGGCTGCGGAGAACTCGCGCCAGCACTCCAGCAGGAGGTCGTGCCCCTTGATCCCGACGCCGGGGAACACCGAGCTCTTGGGTGCGTACACATAGGCGACCATGATCGCGACGAACGTGCCGCTGCCGGCTCCCCAGAGCCGGTCCCGGGAGTCGACGCCGCGCGAGAACCGCTGCACGTCGACCCCGTACGGCACGTAGCTGAGCCGGTCGGCCGGCATCCCGAGCGCGGCGTACTGCGTGGCGGTGAACTCCGAGCCCGCGATCAGGTGGTGATCGAGGCGGCACAGGAACCGCTCGACGAACCGGATGACCGGGTTCTCCAGGTAGAGCGGCCCCGCGACCATGTGCACCCGGCGGACGCGAAGGCCGAGCGAGGCGATGCGAGCGGCCAGCGCCGAGGCGTACAGGTGGTAGAACACGACGTCGGGCGCGGTGGCACGCACCAGCTTCCTGAGCCGCCAGAGCCCTCGAGCCGTGGCCGGTGCGGGCCGGAAGCTGAAGTCGAACGGGGACTCCGCCACCGGGTGACCCGCGGCGTCGACGGCGCGGCGCAACCTGCCGTCCCCCGGCGGGATGACGATCGTGACGTGCGCACCGCGCCGGACCATCTCCGCGACCTGCCCCAGCACCCAGGCGCCGCCCTCGTTCGTCTTCAGGACGACCGTCACCCGGGTCATCCGGCAGGTACTCCCTTGACCGTCACCCCTGGGGGGACGTCCTTCACGACGCAGGCCGCCGCACCGACCACGGCGTGCGCGCCGACGGCGGTCCCCGGCAGGATCGTGGAGCCGGTGCCGAGCTCGGCACCCGGACCCAGGACGCATCCTCCGGACACCACGGCCGCGGGATGCACCGTCACGAAGTCCTCGACCGCGCAGTCGTGGCCGATCTGGCTCGCCCGGTCGAGATGGACGTGCCGGCCGATGGAGACGTCGGAGCCGATCTGCGCGTACGCGCACACGACCACGCCCTCCCCGATGTCCGCATCGGCGCCGATCGCCGCCCAGGGGTGGACGAGCGTGGCCGGGACCATCCCTGCGGCCTCCGCGACGGACGCCACCCGTTCCCGGGTGGGGGCGTCGCCGATCCCGATCGCGTAGTGGACACCGCGTCCCCTGGAGGAGAACGCCTCCAGGCCGCCGAGCAGGGCGGCTCCCCGGCGACGCACCCGGGCCACGTTCTCGGCCGACGGGTCGTCGTCGACGAAGCCGAGGAGGTTCCACGTCGGTGCCGACCGGTTGATCGCGTCCACGACGTCGGCGCTCTCGCGCCCGAAGCCTCCGCACCCGATGATCACGAGATCATGCATGTGGCGCTCCGCTCCCGGTGAACTCACTCATCGTCGCCGAGCCGCGTTCGGCGATCCCGCGGCGTCCGGCCACTGCGGAGACGGTGCGGACGAGGATCGCCAGGTCGAGCCACAAGCTGCACCGGTCCACGTACTCGACATCGAGCTGCAGCCGATCGTCCCACGACAGTGCATTGCGCCCGGACACCTGCGCAAGACCCGTGATCCCGGGTCGCACCTCGTGGCGGCGCGCCTGCCGCAGGGTGTACCGGTCGAGATAGTCCACGAGCAGCGGACGGGGCCCGACCAGCGACATGTCCCCGCGCACGACGTTGAGCAGCGTGGGCAGCTCGTCGAGGCTCAGGGACCGGAGGCGGGCTCCCGCGGGGGTGAGCCGCTCGGCGTCGGAGCGGACGTCTTCGCCCGGTCCGGCGGGTCGCATCGTCCGGAACTTGACCAGGGTGAACACCTCGCCGTCGCGCCCCGGGCGCTGCTGGCTGAACAGCACCGGCCTGCCGAGCCGTGTCCGTACGATCAGCGCGACGACCAGCTGCAGCGGGAGCGTCACGACGAGCAGGAGTGACGCCGCCACGACGTCCAGCAGGCGCTTGACGGTGTCGTACCCCGTCCGCCGCGTCACGACGCCCTCAGGAACTCGGTGATCGCCCCCGTGACCCGGCCGAGCTCCTCGGGGGTCAACGCCGATCCGCTCGGGAGCGAGAGCCCGGTGCCGAACAGTCGTTCAGCCGCACCCGTCGCGGCTCGCGGGTGCGTGGCGAACACCGGCTGCAGGTGCATCGGCTTCCACAGGGGCCGGCTCTCGATGTCGTGCGACGACAGGTGCCCCATGAGGTCGCCGGTCGTCCAGCCGGTCGTCGACGCGTCGACGAGGACCGCGGTGAGCCAGCAGTTGTCGGCGTCGTCCCCCTCGCGCTGGAAGATCTCCACCCCATCGGCGTCGGCGAACAGCTCCGCGTACGTCTCGCGGTGCTCCCGGCGGCGCGCGATCATGCCGTCGAGCCGCTCCAGCTGGGCGTTCCCGAGGCCGGCCAGGAGGTTGGAGAGCCGGTAGTTGTAGCCGATCTCCCGGTGCTCGTAGTGCACGGCCGGCTCGCGGGCCTGGGTCGACAGGTGGCGCACGTGGTCGGCGACGGTCTCGTCGTCGGTCAGCACCATGCCGCCGCCCGAGGTCGTCATGATCTTGTTGCCGTTGAACGACAGGATCGCTGCATCCCCGGAGGAACCCGCCAGCACGTCGCCGGACCGGGCGCCGAGCGACTCGGCCGCGTCGGAGAGCACCTTGACCCCGTGCGTCGCTGCCACAGCAGCGATGGCCGGGTAGTCGGCGCACCTGCCCAGGAGGTCGACCGGGACGATCGCCGGCACGTTCCTGCCCTCGGCCCGGAGCCTGGTGATCGTCTCGTCGAGCAGCGCCGGGTCCACGTTGCCGGTCACGGGGTCGGAGTCGACGAACACCGGCGTGGCGCCGGTGTAGGTGATCGCGTTCGCGGTGGCCGCGAAGGTCAGGGTCGAGGTGGGGACGTGGTCGCCGGGGCCCACCCCCCACGACACCAGGACGAGGTGCAGCGCCGCGGTGCCGGAGTTCAGGGCCACCGCATGACGCGCTCCCACCCGCTCGGCCATGCCCTGCTCGAAGGCGTCCACCTCGGGGCCGAGGGGCGCGACCCAGCCGGACCGGATGGCCTCGACGACCCGCTTCTCCTCGCCGGGAGTGATGTCGGGGCTGGAGAGATGGATGCGCGTCATGAACGGCGCTCGGCGAGGCGGGGCCGTCGCTCGCACAGCGACGCGACGTCGCGCACGATGGCGTCGTTGGTGTCGACCGTCGACATCGCGCGGACGCTCGAGGGCTCGACAGGGGGCACGTGGACGTGCGAGATCAACGGGTGGACGGGGCGGACGTCCGCCTCGTCCGAGCCGAACAGCACCTCGTGGAGCTTCTCGCCGGGCTTGAGACCGGTGAGGACGACCGGCACCGGCTTGCGGGCCTGCTCGATCATTTGCCGGGCGACGTCGGCGATCCGGACCGAGTCGCCCATGTCGAGCACCAAGGTCTCGCCGTCGCGTCCGATGGCTGCGGCCTGGATGACGAGCTGCACGGCCTCGTTGACCGTCATGAAGTACCGGGTGACGTCCGCGTCGGTCACCGTGACCGGGCCGCCGGCCGCGATCTGCGCCGCGAACGTCCGCAGGACGGATCCGCGCGTGCCCAGGACGTTGCCGAAGCGGACGCTGAGGAAGATCCCCGGCGACCGGTAGGCGAACGAGGCCGTCAGCCGCTCCGCGATGCGCTTGGTGTAGCCGAGCACGTTGACCGGGTCGGCCGCCTTGTCCGTCGAGATGTTGACGAAGCGTTCGGTGCCGATCCGCGCGGCTGCCTCGAGCACGTTGAGCGTCCCGAGGACGTTGGTGCTCACCGCCTCGCCCGCGTGCCGCTCGAGCATGTTGACGTGCTTGAGCGCGGCCGCGTGGAAGACGACCTGGGGCCGGTGCTGGTCGAACACGCGGTGGATCCGGCGCGCGTCGCGGATGTCGGCGAGCACGACGTGGTCGGACTCGAGATCGGCACGACCCGACATCGACAGCAGCAACGTGTGCAGTGCCGACTCGTCGCGGTCGAGCGTGATCAGCGAGGCAGGTCCGAACCGGGCGATCTGGTGGCACAGCTCCGAGCCGATCGACCCGCCCGCGCCCGTGACCAGGACCCGCTTCCCGGCGAGGTAGCCCGCGATCGACTCGAGGTCGGTCGAGACCGGACGGCGGCCCAGGAGGTCCTCGGGCTCGAGATCGCGCACGACCGAGTGGTGCACCCCCAGCAGCAGCTGGTCGACGGTCGGCAGCACCTTGACGTCGAGCTCGGCGTCGACGGCCACGTCGTTGATGCGGCTGATGGTGGTGGACGTCGCGCTGGGGATCGCGATGATCGCGGTCGACGCGCCGGTGCGGGACGCCACGCGGCCCAGCTGGTCGGTCGTGCCGAGGACGCCGACGCCCCGGTGGCGCAGGTGCTTCTTGTTCCGGTCGTCGTCCACGAAGGCGACGGGTCGCCAGTGCTGCTGCGGATCGTGCTGCATGGACCGCACCAGCTCGCGCCCGGCGTCGCCCGCTCCCACCACGATGACGTCGGCCGACGCGGTCTCGCCGGCTCGGGGGCGGGAGCGGCTCGTCAGCAGGCGCCACAACGCGCGGGGCCATCCGCAGAAGACGAGCGCGATGAACGCGGCGCTGATCGGCGCGGTCCGGGGGACGAACGGCTGGGCGATCAGCGCGTTCACGGCGGTGGCCACGGCGCCCGAGCCGATCAGGACGCTGCCCAGCAGGAACAGCTCCTCGAAGCTGCCCAGCGGGGCCCGGCCGTGGGGGAGTCGCAGGCGCCATGCGGCAGCCATGTGGCACGCCACGGCGATCGCCGCCACGATCAGCACGCCGTACAGCGGGATGCCGCCGCCGGACTCGCTCACGCGCAGGACTGGCCTGGTCTCCAGGGTCGAGAAGCGGATCGCTGCGGCCACGTAGACCGCCGCGAACCACGCGAGCGTGTCCAGGAGCATCAGGACGGGAACCCTCGGGTGGGGTGCGATGCCGATGGCCGGTGTGTTCATCTCGTTCTCCCTCCCTCTCGAAGGACCGTGCGGACTGGCTACCGCCTGGCGACTCGCTCGAGGTCCGTGTCCTGCTCACCCCCGCTGTCGGGCTCGTAGCCGTAGCCATAGCCGTAGCCGTACGCGGAGCTGGCTCGTCTGGACCGGGGGGACATCGTGACGATCGTGCCGAGGAGCCGCGCGCCGACGGACTCCAGACGAGCCAGGGAGCTGCCCACCTGGTCGCGCGAGGTCGAGTTGTGGCGGACGACCAGGAGGGCCCCGTCGGACTCGGTCGCCAGCACGGCCGCGTCGGTGACCGGGAGCAGCGGCGGCGCATCGATCAGGACGACGTCGTAGAGCTCGCGCGCCTCGTGGAGCACGGTCAGCATCGCGGTCGACTGCAGCAGCTCGGCGGGGTTCGGCGGGACACGACCGCTCGCGAGGAGGTCGAATCCGTCGCCGGCCCGCTGGAGCGCCTGGCCGAAGCTCACCCGGCCGACGAGCACGGTCGTCACGCCCACCGCGTTCTCCAGCCCCAGGTACTCCGTGGCGCGTGGCCGTCGGAGGTCTCCCTCGATCAGGAGCACGCTCTCGCCGGCGGACGCCAGGGACTCGGCCAGGTTGCACGCCGTGGACGACTTGCCCTCGCCGGGCACCGCGCTGGTGATCACGAAGACCTTGTGGGCGACGTCGACGTTGATGAACTGCAGGTTGGTGCGCAGGACGCGGAAGGCCTCGACCCGTGGGTCGTGGCTGCCCAGATCGCGGATGAGCGGCGACCTGACGGCCTGCTTGTCGTAGTGGATGTTGCCCAGCACGGGTGCCCCGTTGGTCGCCTGGGCGAGGTCGTCCTCGGAGCGGACCCGGTTGTCGAGCCGGTCGCGAAGCACCGCCAGCCCGCACCCGGCGAGCAGCCCCAGCACGAGCGCCACCGCGAGGTTGCGCAGCGGGCGGGGCGAGAACGCCCCCGCAGGGGTCGTGGCGCGGTCGACGATCGAGGCCTTCACCGGAGGCCGGGACTTCCCGGGGGTCGTCTCGAGCTCGGCGACGTAGGTGACGAACTCCTGCGCCGTGGCCTGCGCGAGACGGCGCGCCTGGGTCGGCGACGGGTCGACGACCGAGATCGTCAGGACGACGGTGTCGGGCTGGACCGAGGCGCTGATCCGCGAGGACAGGGACCGGGGGCTCTCGTCGAGGTTGAGCTTCTCCACCACCCGCCGCGAGATCTCCTCGCCCGTCAGCAGGTTGGCGTACGACTTCACGCGTTGCTGGGAGAACAGGCCGCCCTGGTACGCGTCGGAGCTGCCGGACTGCGCGGTGGTGACGAACAGGCGGGACGACGACTTGTACATCGGTGTCGCGCTGGCGGTCACGATCAGGGCGATCAGCACGGCCACGATCGTCGTGGCACAGATCGTCAGCCAGCGGTCCCTGAAGATCCGTAGGTAGTCCTGCAGTCCCATGCGTGTCCCTCGGACGATGAGTGCGCCGTCCCCGGACGGCGACGCGGTGCTCGCCATCCTTGTGCACCCGAACGGTGAGGTAAGGGGCCAAGGGCCCTGAAAAGACGGCACGCCCGCGGATAGCGTGCACGGATGTCCGGCCTCGCGCCGACCCGTCGTACGACCATCCACGTCACGAACCCCCGACCTCAGGGAGACCTCCATGAGCGGATTGAAACTGGCAGCCGTCACCGCCGCAGCGGTGCTGATGGGCCTCGTCTCGGCAGGGCCGGCACTGGCGGCCTACCAGGACCCGGTCATCACCGTCACGATCGATGACTCCACCCCCGTCGAGGGGACGATCTTCACCGTCACGTCCACCTCCCAGGCGGACTGCGAGTGGGACGTCGACTTCAACGGCGGGTCGGACGCCGGGAGCGGCACGACCGACAGCGCCAGCTTCACCGCGCCCCAGGTCAGTGAACGCACCAACTTCTCGGTGGTCGTCCGCTGCAGCTTCGACAACACCGAGCCGGTCAGCGCCCCGGCCGACACCGGGTCCAACCTGGTCACCCCCGCGGCGGTCGTGACCGCGACCCGCACGCTGACGGTCACCGTGCTCCCCGTCGGGGACAGCGGCACCGGCGCCGGCACCGGCACCGGCGCGGGTGCCGGGGCGTCCGGTGACGTCGGCACGTCCGACCTCGGCGGGGTCCTGCCCGGCACGGGTGGCGCGAGCGTCGACCTGCTGTGGATCGGTGGAGCGCTCGTGCTGACGGGTGCCGCCGCGACGATCGCCGTCCGTCGCCGTTCACGCGCCTGAGTGACGCACCCAGCGGGCCGGTCACACCACGAGGGATGGTTCGCATGAGGGGTCCACGACGGCACCGTCCCCGTGACGGTTCGCCCGGACGGCGGCGGGCCCTGTTCGCCGGGCTGGGGGTCCTGGTCCTCGTGGTCGTGGGTGTGGGTGCCGTCTTCACCCTCCAGGCGGTGAAGGCCAAGCAGCAGCTGGACCTGGCATCAGGACAGGCCACCCGGCTGCAGGCCCAGGTGTCAGCGGGGGACGTCGCGTCCGCGCGTGCCACGCTGCGCGAGCTGCAGACGTCCACGGCCTCCGCCAGGTCAGCCACCCACGGCGTGCTGTGGGACGCCGGCAGCCGCGTCCCGCTGATCGGCCGGAACGTCGAGGCCGCCCAGACCGTCTCGCGTGTGCTGGCGAGACTGGCCGAGGACGGTCTGCGACCCATTGTCGACGCGGCCGGCTCGATCGATGCCCGGACGTTCAGCCCGCAGGACGGGCGCATCGACATCGCGGCCATCCAACGGCTGGGTCCGGCCCTGGACACCGCCGACCGGACCCTGACCTGGGGCAGACGCCAGCTCTCCGACGTGGGGACGTCCGGTCTCGTCGGGCCGCTCAAGGGGCCACTGGCCGATCTCGAGTCCAGGATCGCCACGGCCCAGTCGGCAGCATCGGCCGGCGCGACGGCCACCGACGTCATGCCCCGCATGCTCGGCGCCGACGGTCCCCGCTCGTACCTGCTGGTGGTGCAGAACAACGCCGAGGTGCGATCGACCGGTGGGCTGCCCGGCGCGTTCGCCGTCGTGAGGGCCGAGGACGGCGGCGTGCGGATCACGCGGCACGGGGCCGGCTCCGACTTCGCGCCGTTCGACGACCCGGTCGTCAGCCTCACCGGCGACGAACGCGCCCTCTACACGAGATTCCTGGCCACGTTCTGGTCGGACGCCAACTTCACGCCCGACTTCCCCCGCACCGGCCAGATCATGCGAGCGATGTACAAGGAGAAGTTCGGCACGGACGTGGCCGGCGTCATCTCGGTCGATCCGATCGCGCTGTCGTACCTCCTGCGCGCCACCGGGCCGATCACCGTGGACGGTGGTGGCCCGGTCGATCGCAGGCTGAGCAGCACGAACGTCGTCGAGGCGCTGCTGAACAAGGTCTACCTCAGGCTGCCGGACGACGACGCCCAGGACGCGTACTTCACCGACGCGGCCGAGAGCGTGTTCGAGGAGGTGACGTCCGGTCGGGTCGATGCGCAGGCGCTGGTGCGGCAGCTGGCCAACGCCTCGTCGGAGAACCGGCTCCTCGTCTGGTCGGCGGATCCCGACGAGCAGGCCGCGCTCACGGGCACCCGGGTGGCGGGGGAGCTGCCCGGTGACTCCGGGCCCACGCCCCACGTCGGGGTCTACCTGAACGACTCGACGGCGACCAAGCTCCAGTACTACCTGCAGCACCGGACCACGATGCACGCGCAGTCCTGCACGGACGGGGACGTGCAGACGATCGAGACCACGACCGTCCTCGCCTCGTCGGTGCCGCGGCGAGGCGCGGGGCTGCCCACCTCCGTCCTGGGCCCGTCGCGCGACGCCCGGAGGGGCGCGATGCGGTTCAACGTCCGCATCTACGCGCCGTTCGGCGGCTCCATCAACGAGGTGTCGGTCGACGACGAGCTGCAGACGGTGCTGACCGCCTCGCACCACGGGCGGGCCGTGACGATCGTCCCGGTGCGGCTCCGGCCCGGACGGACCGTCACGATCCGCTCGGTGATCCTGTCGGGCCGCGACCAGCCGGACGACCCGGTCCTGTCGTTCACGCCGACCGTGCTCAGGGAGCCGAACAACCGCGTGATCGCGGCCGCGTGCGGTCGTTGACCGGACGCGCGGCCCCTGCCGGCGGCCTGTTCACGATGCGGGACGACCGTCCATATGTCGAGACCTGGTCGTGAGCCGCGTGAAGAGCCCCCTACTCTGGAGCCATGTTCCTGACGACACACCTGACGCGCCGGCGCGCAGTGGACAACTGCCGCACGCGCTCGTCGCTGTGTCGGATGCACTGACACCTCTCGACCGTCAGTCCCTGCACGTCCCTGTCATCGGCGGGGTCCGTGCCCGTCAGCGCAGGAGCATCATGTCCTCACCCGCCCAGGTGGACCCTCGAGGTCTGCGGGTCGCGGCCGGCCTCACGTCGGTCGTCCTGGCCCTCGTGCTGGTCGTCCCGTCCGAGGCGGTGAGGACGGCGCTGCTCAGCATCCAGGTCGTGGTCTTCGCGATCGCGGTGCTGGCCGGCCTGCAGCACTCGCCGTACGCGATCGTGTTCGCGCGTGTCGTCCGTCCCCGCATCGGTGCACCCACCGAGCTCGAGGACGCCCGTCCGCCGCGCTTCGCCCAGCTGGTCGGTCTGGCGTTCACGACCGTCGCGCTCGTGCTGCTCCTGACCGGTGCGACCACGGGCGCCCTCGTGGCCACGGGGCTCGCCCTTGTTGCCGCCCTGCTCAACGCCGCCGTCGGCCTGTGCCTCGGCTGCGAGCTCTACCTGGTGCTCCGCCGGCTCGCGCCGGCGCGCGCCTGAACCACGTCATCCTTCCCGCACACGTCACAACCAACGCCCGTCCGGGCACAACGGAGGTAAGCATGAGCCGCGAATCCGCGCTCGTCACAGCAGACTGGGTCGAGGAGCACCTGGGCGACCCGAAGATCGTCCTGGTCGAGGTCGACGAGGACGCCGAGGCGTACGACAAGGGGCACATCCCCGGTGCCGTCAAGCTGGACTGGAAGAAGGACCTCCAGGACGGCGTGCGCCACGACTTCGTCTCGAAGGAGAAGCTCGAGGCGCTGCTGTCGTCCAAGGGCATCGCCAACGACGACACGATCGTCTTCTACGGCGGCAACAACAACTGGTTCGCGGCCTACGCCTACTGGTACCTCAAGTACTACGGCCACGAGAACCTGCGCCTGCTCGACGGCGGCCGCAAGAAGTGGGAGCTCGACTCGCGCGAGCTGACCACCGACGTCCCCGAGCGTCCGGCCACGACCTACACCGCCAAGGACGCGGACACCTCGATCCGCGCCTACCGCGACGAGGTCATCGCGGCCATCGGCGTCAAGAACCTGATCGACGTCCGCAGCCCCGACGAGTTCGCCGGACGCCTGCTCGCCCCGGCGCACCTGCCGCAGGAGGCTGCCCAGATCGGTGGCCACATCCCCACGGCCGGCAACGTGCCGTGGAGCAAGGCGGCCAACGACGACGGCACGTTCCGCAGCGACGAGGAGCTCAAGGCCCTCTACGCGGACGCCGGCCTGGAAGAGGGCAAGGACACGATCGCCTACTGCCGCATCGGTGAGCGCAGCTCGCACACCTGGTTCGTGCTCAAGGAGATCCTCGGCCTCGAGAACGTCAAGAACTACGACGGCTCGTGGAGCGAGTACGGCTCCCTGCGCGGCGTGCCGGTCGCGCTCGGCGACGAGCCGGGTGTCGCCTGATGTGCGGCGCGGTCAAGGGCGGACCCTCGCTCGAGGGCGTCGACGTCCAGAACCAGGCGGTCATCCAGGGCGTCGTGACGCGCGACGGCCAGCCGGTCGGCAACGCGTACGTCCGCCTGCTGGACCGCACCGGGGAGTTCACCGCCGAGGTCCCCACCTCGGCGACGGGCCAGTTCCGGTTCTTCGCCGGTCCCGGTGAGTGGACGCTGCGCACGCTGGCTCCCAAGGCGGTGTCGGTCGACAACGCGGTGACGGCCGCCAAGGGCGTCGTCGCGGAGGTCGCGGTCGCCGTCTGACCACCGGCACGATCCAGCAGGGCCCCTCCGGACACGCTCGGGAGGGGCCCTGCTTCACATCTCCAGCACGAGGGTCGTGGGACCGTCGTTCGTCAGCGTGATGGCCATGTCGGCCCCGAAGACCCCCTCGGCGACGGTCGCGCCGAGACGCCGCAGCGCGGCGCAGAACTCGTCGTACAGCGGCTCGGCCACGGGTCCCGGCGCCGCGGCCGTCCAGGTGGGCCGTCGTCCCTTGCGGGCATCGCCGTAGAGGGTGAACTGGCTGACGACGAGGATGCCGGCGTCGACGTCGGAGGCGGACCGTTCGTCGCGGAGGATGCGCAGGCCCCAGATCTTGGCGGCCAGGCGCCCGGCCACCTCGGCGGTGTCGTCGTGCGTCACGCCCAGCAGGACCATGAGCCCCGCGCCGATCTCGCCGACCGTCTCGCCCTCGACGTCGACGCTGGCCCGGGTGACCCGTTGCACGACGGCTTTCATGCGTCGAGGGTAGCGGCGCCCAGTAGACTGGAGATCATGCCGTTCGAGATCCCGTCAGACCTTCACCCCGACCTCATGCCCGTGGTGTGGCTGCTCGGCACGTGGCACGGCAAC
Organism: Aeromicrobium chenweiae; assembly: GCF_003065605.1. Taxonomy (GTDB): domain Bacteria; phylum Actinomycetota; class Actinomycetes; order Propionibacteriales; family Nocardioidaceae; genus Aeromicrobium; species Aeromicrobium chenweiae. The sequence goes on from NZ_CP026952.1 coordinate 538,416, forward strand.
GGGCAGGGCGACTACCCGACGATCGAGCCGTTCACGTACGAGCAGGAGCTCGTGTTCGCGCACGACACCCGCCCGTTCCTGCACTACTTCAGCCGCACCTGGATCACCGACGCGGCGGGGGAGCGGGTGCGTCCCGGAGCCCTCGAGACCGGCTTCCTGCGTCCGGCCGGCGACAAGCAGCTCGAGCTGGTCCTCGCGCACCCGACCGGGTACGCCGAGGTCTGGTACGGCGAGGTCGACGGCCCGCGCATCACGATGGCGACCGATCTGGTCGCCCGCACCTCCACGGCCAAGGAGTACACCGCCGGACAACGGATGTACGGCCTGGTCGAGGGCGACCTGATGTACGCCCAGGACATGGCCGCCGAGGGCCAGGAGATGCAGTCGCACCTGTGGGGACGGCTCAAGCGTGTCTGACAGCCCGCTCCTCGCCCTGCCCGGCGCCGTGCCCGGAGACGCCCCCGACGGCGGCGTCGCGGCCCACTACGGCGCGATCTCGGCCGAGCAGCGCCGCCTGACCCGCGGCGGCACGTTCGTCGACCTGTCGCACCGGGACGTCGTCACGATCAGCGGCCCCGATCGCCTCACCTGGCTCCACTCGCTGACCACGCAGTTCCTCGAGGGCCTGGCCCCCGGCATCCACACCGAGGTGCTCCTGCTGACGCCGCAGGGACGCATCGAGCACGCGTTCTCCGGCGTGGACGACGGCGAGACCTTCTGGGCGCACACCGAGCCCGGCGCAGGCGCCGCGCTCGTGGAGTTCCTCGACCGGATGCGGTTCATGATGCGGGTGGAGGTCGCCCTCGTCTCGGACGACTGGGCGGTCATCGGCCTGCCCGAGCTGGTGTGGCGGATCGTGCCCCGCGCATCGCTCGTCGACCTGCCCGCCGAGCTGGGGGACCCGGTCGGCATGTGGGCGTGGGAGGCGCTGCGCATCGAGGCCGGGCTGGTCCGGGTCGGTCTTGACACCGACGACCGGACGATCCCGAACGAGGCCGGCCTGCTCGGGCTCGCTGTGCACCTCGACAAGGGCTGCTACCGCGGCCAGGAGACGGTCGCCCGCGTCCACACGCTGGGCCGCCCGCCGCGCCGCCTGGTCCGGCTGCTGCTCGACGGCTCCGTCGACCACCTGCCGCCGCACGGCTCCGACGTCATGCTCGACGGCGTCCGGGTCGGCTTCGTCGGCACCGCCGCCCGCCACCACGAGCTCGGTCCGATCGCCCTGGCGATGATCAAGCGCAACGTCGACGTCGCCGCGACGCTCGAGGCCGACGGCGTGGCCGCCTCCCAGGAGGTCCTGGTGGACCCCGAGGCCGGTCTGCACGTCCGGCCGGTGCTGTCGTGAGCAGCGGCGCGCCGCGCTTCGGGATCCTCGCCGTCTGCACCGCCAACATCTGCCGCTCGCCCCTGATCGAGGTGCTGCTGCGCGCCCAGCTCGACAGCTCCCGGTTCGAGGTCGCGAGCGCCGGCGTGCAGGGCTGGGACCGCAAGCCGATGGACTCGATGGCTGCGATGGAGCTCCAGCGCCTGGGTCACTCGGCGGAGGGGTTCCGGTCCCAGGCGATCAACTCGTACTTCGTGGACTCCTCGGACCTGATCCTGACCGCCACGCGTGCCCACCGCTCCGACGTGCTCGGCCTCAACCCGCAGGCGCTGCGCCGCAGCTTCACGCTGGTCGAGTTCGCGGCGCTGTCCAGCATCGTCTCGGCCGACAGTCCGGCAGAGCTGGTCGCCCAGGCCGCCCTCCGGCGCAGCCTGGCACCGGCCGAGGTGGACATCGGTGACCCGTACCGTCGCGGCCCCGAGGTGCACCGCGCGACCGCCGACCAGATCGCCGAGGCCGTCGCGACGATCACCGCCCGGCTCAACGCGCTCGTCGGCGCGGAGGCCGTCCAGGGCTGATCCCGGCTCGTGGTGCCGCAGGCCTAGCCCTTGCGGGCGCCGCCTCGGCTGCGTGCAGGTGCGGTCGCGCGCTGGAAGTACTCCGGGCCGTAGCCGTACCCGTAGCCATAGCCGTGCCGGGAGAGCTCCTTGACCGGCGCCATGCTGAGCACCGTGCCGAGCAGCCGGGCGTTGACGGCGCGCAGACGTGCGGTCGCGGACCGCAGGTCCTCGCGGCCCGTCTCGCCGTGACGCACGACCAGGATCGCCCCGTCGGAGATGGAGGCGAGCAGCGACGCGTCGGTCACCGGCAGCAGCGGGGGAGCGTCGATCAGGACGACGTCGAACCGATCGCGCAACTCGGAGACGAGGGCCTTCATCGCGTCGGTCTGCAGGATCTCGGACGGGTTGGGCGGCAGCGCGCCGCTCGTCAGGACCTCGAGCCCCGGTGTGCCGGCCGACTGGAGCGCGGTGTCGAGATCGACCCGGCCGACCAGGACCGTCGTGAGGCCGACGGTCTTCTCGATGCCGAGGTACTCGCTGACGCGGGGACGGCGCAGGTCTCCCTCGACCAGCGCGACCCGCGAGCCGGTCTGCGCGATCGCGATCGCCAGGTTCGTCGCGGTCGTGGACTTGCCCTCGCCCGGGACCGAGCTGGTGATCGTGATGACCGTGTGCTCACGGTCGATGTCGAGGAACTGCAGGTTGGTGCGCAGGATCCGGACGGCCTCGAACCGCGGGTGGTGGGTGCCCAGCGACGTGATGAGCGGGGTCTGGACGGCGGTCTTGTCGTAGGCGACGGCGCCCAGCACCGGTGCGCCGACGATGTCCTCGAGCTCGGCCGGCGTGCGCACGCTGCTGTCGGCGAGCGTGCGGGCCGCGGCGACCGCCAGGCCGAGGAGCAGGCCGATCAGGCCGCCGAGGAGCAGCCACGGGGCGCGCTGCGGGCTCGACGGGGCCGAGGGCACAGCGGCCGGCTCGACCACCGAGGCCTGCAAGCCGGACTCCTGGTCGTCGAGCCAGGTCAGGAACGCCTCGGACGCGGTGCGCGAGAGAGCGGCCGCCTGCTCGCCGGTCCCGGCGGTGGCGGTCACGCGCAGGACGGAGGTGTCCCCGACGATCGCGGCGGACAGGTCGTCGTCCGTCGCGCCGACCGAGGCGAGATCGAGCTCCTTGGCGACATCGGCCGCGATCGTCCGCCCGCCGAGCACGTGGGCGTACGACTCGACCGTGCGCTCCGCGACCGCGGTCGTGCCGCGGTCGGCCGGCGGGGTGATGAGGACGTCGGCGTGGGACGTGTACCTCTCGGTGGCCGACGAGAGGCCGAACGCCGCCACGGCGAGGCCGAGGAGGGTCACGACCGCGACGGTGGGCCACCGTCGCAGCACTGCTCGCACGCCGAGGGTGTGCCTCACGTCAGATCCCCTTTCGCGTGCGACGTCCCGGCGCACAGCGCACAGGGTACGACATCGAGACGTGGTGTCCGCTCCGTGGACAAGGGGTGGGCGCACGCCCCGCGACGGGCCCTCACCGCCCGACTGAGTCCGATCACACGTCGCGTGGGTTTCACGTCCGCGGTGCTGGACCGATACCGTGGAGGTGAGCGCGTAGATTTTCCCGCGACCTGGGCATGCATTGGGGCTGTCGACTGGTCGGACGGGACTCGACCGATCCGGTCCCGCGCCGTCTACCCAGGAGATTTTGCATGACTTCCGACCTTTCCGTCGACACACCGACCTTCGCCGACCTCGGCCTCGTCGACACCCTCGTCGAGCGGCTCAACGCCCTCGGCTACGAGACGCCCACCCCGATCCAGGCGCGGGCGATCCCGACGCTGCTCGAGGGCAAGGACGTCGTCGGCCTCGCACAGACCGGCACGGGCAAGACGGCAGCGTTCGCGTTGCCGATCCTGCAGAAGATCGACCCGAAGAACACCAAGACCCAGGCCATCGTGCTGGCGCCGACCCGTGAGCTCGCGCTCCAGGTCTGCGAGGCCATCACCACGTACGCGGTCAACCTGCCCGGCATCCGCGTGCTGCCCGTCTACGGCGGCCAGGGCTACGGCTTCCAGCTGCAGGGCCTGCAGCGGGGCGCCCACATCGTCGTCGGCACCCCCGGCCGCGTCATCGACCACCTCGAGCGCGGCAGCCTGGACCTGACGGCGCTGGAGTTCCTGGTGCTCGACGAGGCCGACGAGATGCTGAACATGGGCTTCGCGGAGGACGTCGAGCGCATCCTCGCCGACACGCCTGAGTACAAGCAGGTCGCGCTGTTCTCGGCCACGATGCCGAAGATGATCCGCAGCCTGGCCAAGAAGTACCTGCACGACCCGGTCGACATCGCGACCCCCAAGGCCACCACGTCGACCGCGACGGTCCGCCAGCGCTGGATCCAGGTCTCGCACCACCACAAGCTCGACGCCCTGACGCGCCTGCTCGAGGTCGAGACCGGCGACGGCATGATCGTGTTCGTCCGCACCAAGTCCGCCACCGAGGAGCTCGCCGAGAAGCTGCGGGCCCGGGGCTACTCGGCCGCCGCGCTCAACGGCGACCTGGTCCAGGCGCAGCGCGAGCGCACCGTCGCCCAGCTCAAGTCCGGGCAGATCGACCTGATCATCGCGACCGACGTGGCAGCCCGTGGCCTCGACGTCGAGCGCATCACGCACGTCATCAACTACGACATCCCGCACGACACCGAGGCGTACGTCCACCGCATCGGCCGCACCGGCCGGGCCGGCCGCACCGGCGAGGCGATCTTGTTCGTCACGCCCCGGGAGCGGCGCATGCTGTCGGCGATCGAGAAGGTCTCCGGGCGTCCCGTCGAGGAGATGTCCGTCCCGTCGGCCGAAGAGGTCAACGAGCGCCGCACCGGTCGTTTCGCCCAGGCCATCACCTCGAGCATGGGCTCGCCTCAGTTCCACGCGTTCCGCACGCTCGTCGAGGAGTACGCCAGCGAGAACGACGTCTCGATGACTGATGTCGCGGCTGCTCTTGCGGTGATGAGCCAGACGGACAAGGAGTTCTTCCTGCGTCCCGACCCGCCCAAGAAGGCGGCGCGCGAGCGCGACTTCGAGCCGCGCAAGAAGCCCGCGGGCTTCGACCGCAGCGACCGGCTCCCGGCCGAGGGCGCCGCGGTCTACCGCGTCGCGGTCGGCAAGCGTCACAAGATCGGCCCGTCCGCGATCGTGGGCGCCCTGGCGAACGAGGGCAGCCTCAAGCGCTCGGACTTCGGCAAGATCACGATCGGCCAGGATCACACCCTGGTCGAGCTGCCCGCCGACCTGCCCGACGCGGTCTTCGAGGCGCTCGCGAACACCCGCATCTCGGGCAAGCTGATCGACCTGCAGCCCGACAGCGGCCCGCCGATCCGCCGGACCCGCGAGGACCGCAAGGGCAACCCGCACCCGAAGAAGTCGCACGAGAACCGTCCCTACCCCTCGAAGGCGCCGGACAAGGGCTCGTACGAGTCGAAGGGGTCCTCGAGCGGCAAGCCTGCGCGGAAGCCCCGGCACAAGTGACAGCGGGCCACTAGACTGGCGGGGCCCCTCCGACCCCTTCCCCTGACAAGGTCACCCCATGTACCTGCTGGACAACGCCTCGCGGCGCTACGACTGGGGCTCCTCGTCCGACATCCCCCAGTTCCTGGGGCAGTCCGCGGACGGGTCGCCGCTGGCGGAGATCTGGATGGGCACCCACCCGCTCGGGCCGTCGACGCTGGCCACGGCGGACCGGGTCCCGCTGGCCGACGTGGCCGGTGAGCTGCCGTTCCTGTTCAAGATCCTGGCGGCGGACCGGCCCCTGTCCTTGCAGGTGCACCCGAGCCAGACGATGGCGCAGGCCGGCTTCGCGGCGGAGGAGGCTGCGGGCGTCCCCCTGGACGCACCCGAGCGCACCTACCGCGATCCGCACCACAAGCCCGAGATGGCGTACGCGCTGACGACCTTCGACACCCTGGTCGGGTTCCGGCCGACCGCCGAGATCCTCCGCGTCCTGCACGGCATCGACACCCCGCTCGCCCGCAGCCTCGGCGAGGGCCTGCGCGCCGTGCCCGGGTTCCGCGGGATCATCCGGCTCGTGGAGCGCCTGCTGACCGAGGACATCGGTCCCGACGAGATCACCGCCGTCGTGGAGGCGTGCCGCGAGCTGGTCGAGGCCGGCATCGACGTCAAGCGGGCCTACGTGACCGCCGTCGAGATCGCCGAGCACTATCCCGACGACGTCGGGGTCATCATCTCCCTCACGCTGAACCGGCTGACGTTGCAGCCCGGTGAGGCCGCGTTCCTCGGCGCCGGCATCATCCACGCCCACCTCAAGGGGATGTGCCTGGAGATCATGGCGGCGTCCGACAACGTGCTGCGGGCGGGCCTGACCAGTAAGCCGCTCAACCCGTCCGGCCTCGTCCAGTGCCTCGAGCGCGGCATGTCGCGACTGGCCCGGGTCACGCCGGAGCCGTTCGGGTTCTCGACCGACGTCTTCAACCCGGACGTGCGCGAGTTCGCGCTCGCCGTCACGCAGTCGTCGAAGGCCGAGCCCGAGGGAGTCCTGCTGCCGCCCGCCCCGCACCGCATCGTGGTGTGCACCGGCGGCGAGGTCGAGCTCGTCAACGCCGCCGGGGACCACCTCAAGCTCGCCCGCGGTGACTCGATGTACGCCGGCCCGGACGACGGGGACGTCCGCGTGCTCGGCACCGGCGAGGTCGCCCAGGCGTACACCCCGAGCCCGGACGCGCCGACCGCCGAGCTCGTCGACCTGGTGCTGCCGTTCGGCGAGCGCCGGGTCCGTCGGGGGCGCCGCATGGACAACGGCGACCAGCGCGAGCAGGACGGCACCCCGCCGCAGGCCTAGACCAGGTCGGTGCGGCCGCGTGCCTTGAGCTCGGCGACGACGTCCTTGACCCGCTGGGCGTGGGCCCGGGTCGTCACCAGCAGGGCGTCCGCAGTGCGCACGACGACCACGTCGTCGAGGCCGACGACCGCGATCGTGGTGCCGTCCGACGCGAGGGCGAGGCCGCTCCCGTCGATCCAGACGGTGTCCGGCGAGGACGCGGCGCCCACGTCCTGCAGGGCCGCGAAGTCACCCACGTCGTCCCAGCTGAACGTGCCCGGCACGACCGCCATGCCGCCCTCGAGGGAGACCGGCTCGGCGACTGCGTGGTCGATCGCGATCTTGGTCAGGCTCGGCCAGGTGGCCGCCAGGACGTCCTGTCGACGGTCGCCGCCCCAGGCCGCTGCGATGGCGACGAGCCCTTGGTGCAGCCCCGGCTGCAGCCGGGCGAGGTGATCGAGCAGCACGTCGGTGCGGGTCACGAACATGCCGCCGTTCCAGCTGTGCCGGCCGCCCGTGACGTACGCTGCCGCGGTCTCGGCGTCCGGCTTCTCGACGAATGCGGTGACGGCCCGCGCCGACGGCGCCCCCGCGACGTCGAGGCCGGCGCCGGACTCGATGTAGCCGAACGCGGTCGACGGCCCGGCCGGGGTGATGCCGATCGTGGTGACCAGGCCGGTGCGGGCGACCGCGACGGCCTGCGTGATCGCGGTCGCGAAGGCCTGCTGGTCCTCGATGACGTGATCGGCGGCGAACGAGCCGATGACGGCGTCGGGGTCCGTCGCCCCGATGACCGCGGCCGCCAGGCCGATCGCCGGCATGGAGTCGCGCGGGGAGGGCTCCACCATCAGGCCGGTCAGCTCCGGGAGCTGGGCACGGATCGCGTCCGCGTGCGCGACGCCGGTGACGACGTGGATGCGCTCGGCCGGGATCAGCTCGCGCAGCCGGTCCCACGTGTGCTGCAGCAGCGATCGTCCGGAGCCGTCGAGGTCGAGCAGGAACTTGGGGTGCGACGCCCGGGACAGGGGCCACAACCGGGTGCCCGCGCCTCCGGCGGGGATCACGGCGTGGAACGTCTCGAGGCTCTCGGGCGAGGTCATGGTGTCCTTCTGGTCGGTGGCGTCACGGGGTGAGCTCCCCGACGGTGGTCGTCGGGGTCGGGTCGCCGAGGGACGCCTTGGCGGCGTCGAGCGCGACGACGGCGCTGAGCAGGTTGTGGTCGGAGGTGACCGGCTTGGCGTAGCTGTTGCCGTCGAGCCGGACCAGCTGCGCCCACGACTCGACGTCGAAGTCCCGGGAGACCCAGATGTGGTCGACGTGGGCGCCCGCCATCAGGACCGTCGGGGCGAACGAGTGGCTCGTGCTGATCCGGCCGTTCGTGACGTCCTTGGTCTGCAGGAACGAGTTGGCGAACCCGGCCGCTCGCATCTTGACCCCGGGGGCGTCCGCGGAGCGGTGCGTGCCGGAGTTGAAGTCGCCGGCGTAGACCATGGGGGTTCCGGTGTCGTTGATCCGGGCCATCTCGGCGAGCATCACGTCCATCTCGCGCGAACGCTTCGCATTGGCGTCGCCGCTCTTGCCGTTCTCGAGGTGGACGTCGACGAAGTAGAAGGTGCGCTTGGTGTCCTTGGTCTCGAACTTGGCCCAGGTGGTGTCGCGCCCGTCGCCAATGGGGAAGCTGCCGCCGCTGATCTGCCGGAACAGCGCCGGCCGGTAGAAGATGTAGCGGGCCCTGGCCCCGCCCTCCGCGCGGACGAATCCCTGGGAGCCGCCGCTGAAGATCGCGTTCGTGGTCGCGCCGACCCGCTCCCCGCCGGCCTCCTGCAGCCCGAACATGTCGATCCGGTTGGCGTTGATGAACGAGGCCATGATGCGGGCGCGGCTGTCGTAGTCCGCGCACTTCTCGGAGCAGACGTTCCACGTCCCCACGCGGAACGACGACTCGCGCACCCCGGTCGTGAACCTGACCGGCTTGGTGAAGCCGCCGAGCTGGTCGCCGTTGACCGCCCGCACCTTGATCCAGTAGTCGGTGTCGGGGCGCAGCCCGCTCGTGATGAACGTCCGGACGGTGCCGAGCGTCCGTACGGTCGTGGCCTTCTTGGAGAAACGCTTGTCACGCGCGATCGCGACGTCGAACTGGCGGGCGTTGGCGGCCTTGCGCCAGGTCACCTTGACCCCGCCGGGGGTGACGGTGCGGACCTTCAGACGACGGACGTCACCCGGCTTGAGCCGGAACCGCGCGGTGCGCGAGGACCTGATCTTGCCGTCCTTGATCGCGTCGACCCGGTAGTACTGGTCCACGCCGGGGGTCGTCGCCCTGACGTCCGACAGCGTGACCGTCGTGGTGCGGGTGCCCGGCCTCGCCTTGACCCTGGCGACCACGGCCCGCGTGAGCGCCCGGTCGGGGCCCACCTTGACGACGTACTCCTCGGCGTTGTCCGAGCCGCGCCAGTCGAGCACGACGCTGGTCGGTGTCAGGGGCCTGGCCGACAAGCCGGTCGGCGCCTCGAGCTTCTGCTTCGCAGCCTTCTGCTCCTCCGCCTGCGTCATGGAGAGCCCGATCCCGAGCGCCCCGACCACCAGCACGCACAGCGCCACGATCAGCAGCCGCCGCAGGTCACGCCTGCGGCGCCGTCCGGCCACGCGTTGGGGCGCGGGTCGTCCGGACAGCTCGGCGCGGCGGCGCGGCGGACCGATCTTTCTTCGAGTGACGACGGGAGTGCTCCAGAGGCGTACGGACAGGGTGGCTGAATACTACGACGCGCCGAGCCGATGGTCCTGTCGGAGCGCAGCGCCTGCTCGGGACGCCGCAGGGATCAGCCGAGCCTCACGTCGACGACGAGCGGGCTGTGGTCCGACGGGATGGGCTTCACCAGCCGTCCGTCGTTGCCGATCAGCACGATGTTGCGCCAGGCGTCCACCCGGCTGCGCGACGGGTCGACGAAGACGTGGTCGACGTGGTCGCCCCACTTGTAGCTGATGACCGGCGCCGTCTTGAAGTTGTTGTAGCTGTTGTAGTGCTGACGGTCCAGCGTGCGGGCCAGGTCGAACGCGTCGCGGAACTTGTGGCTGCGCATCGCGGCGCCGACGACGTCCGGGGTGCGGTTCTTGTGCGAGTTGAAGTCGCCGGCGAACACCACCGCGAGCTTCTGGCGGTTGATCTGCGCGACCCCGGCGAACAGCAGGTCCATCTCCGAGCGACGGTTGGCGACCGCGGTCGCGGACGTGCCGGCCACGGTGTGCACGTTGACGGCCAAGAAGTGCCGGCCCGTGGATTTGTCAACCAGCTCGGCCCAGACGGCGTAGCGACAACCCTTCGAGTGCCAGCCGAGGAAGATGTGCCCGGCCTGGGCGTCCGGCGACGTCGTGGCCCGGCAGCCGTTCTTGTCGCCGGCTTCGTACGTGTACGCCGGCTTGTCGGCGAGCTGCAGGCGGGACTCGCGGAAGTACAGGCGCTTCGCGCTGGCGTTGATGGCCTCGGCGTAACCCGGCGGGGGCGTCTTGAGCGCGCTGGCCTCCTGGGTCGCCAGGACGTCCGCGTTCGCGGCGGCGATGCGCTCCAGGGCTGCCGGCTGGCGCGGCGCGGCGCTGCCGGACGTCGCGGTCTTCATCCACGGGTAGCGGGTCGTGGCCTTCTGGTCGCAGACCGCCGAGCACAGGTTGTACGTCATGACGCGGATCGGCACGAGACCCTTCGAGGGGCCGGGACGCACGATCGTGGTGTGTCCCACGCGGTTGGACTTCTTGCCCTTCTTCTTGCCGTTGATGCCACGTACCCGGAAGAAGTAGTCGCGACCGGCGGAGAGCTTCGAGATCTTGATCTTGCTCGACTTCACCGAGAACGTCTTCGCCTTCTTCATCGAGTACGACTTCGACATGAAGACCTGGTACTTCTTCGCCCGCGGCGCGTTGGGCCAGTCCAGCGTCAGGCTGGCGGTGCTGTGCGAGCGCGAGTAGTCGGCACCGACGAACGAGACCAGCCCGACCTTGCTCGGCTTGGACGCGGCGGCCGCGGGCTGGAGGCCGGCCAGGACGAGCAGGCCGACGAGACCGGCGACAACGGGGAGGCGCATGGAGGAGACCCTAGTTCGTGGAGAAGGGGGAGTCAGCCGGACGAACCAAGAGAGCATGAGGGACGACCTTGCTGGTGGGAAAGCGGCTCGGTCGAGCCGACCAGTTCTATGAGGGTAAGCCAAGAATTCACCAGCGCGAAAGCCCTCGGGGTCTGGCGGCCTAGGCTGGTCGGCGTGGATGTCCTGGCAGAAGTGATCCGTTCCGGGCTCGTCGAGAGCCGTCATCGTGGCGTCGCGGTGGGCGTCGATCCCGCCGGGGAGGTCATCTGGTCCATGGGCGACCCGGGGACCGTCGTGTTCCCTCGCTCGGCCAACAAGCCGATCCAGGCCATGGGGATGCTCCGCGCGGGCCTGCCCCTGGACGGTCGCCTGCTGGCGCTGGCCTCCGCGAGCCACTCCGGTGAGCCGTTCCACCTCGAGGCGGTGCGCGAGATCCTCGCGCTCGCCGGTCTCGACGAGTCCGCGCTGCAGACGCCGCCGTCGTACCCGCTGGACCCGCACGTGCACGCCGACCTGCTCCGCGCCGGCGGGGTGCGCGCCCCGATCCTCATGGACTGCTCCGGCAAGCACGCCGCGATGCTGCTGACCTGTGCCGTCAACGACTGGCCGACCGAGAACTATCTCGACGCGGACCACCCGTTGCAGGTGACGATCACCGAGACCTTCACCGAGCTCACGGACGGTCCGCCGTCGGTGGTCGGCGTCGACGGCTGCGGCGCCCCGCTGCTCGCCACGCCCCTGCAGCAGCTCGCACGGGCGATCGGCCGGATCGTCCAGGAGCCGGCAGGGTCGTCCGGTGCTCGGCTGGTCGAGGCGATGGGCGAGCACCCCGAGTACGTGAGCGGCACCCGCCGGGCCGAGCTGCAGCTCATGCGGGCGGTGCCGGGGATCGTCGCCAAGTCCGGCGCCGAGAGCGTCTACGTCGCCGCGCTCCCGGACGGCACGGCGTACGCGCTGAAGATCGAGGACGGTGGTGAGCGCCCCCTCTACGTGGTCATGAACCGGGCTCTCGAGCTGGCCGGTGTGGAGGCCCCGCTGCTGCGCGAGCGTCCCGTCGTCCTGGGTGGCGGCAAGCAGGTCGGCGAGGTCCGACCCACGTTCTGACCTGCGGTTCCAGACAGTGTGACTCAGGTCGCAAGCCGGACTGCTTGCATTTGCTAACTTTTGCAAGCACGATGGAGGCATGGCCAAGCTGAACGTGCAGAAGACCGTCGGAGGACTCGGCGACTACCTGCGCGAGCAACGAGGCCAGGCACAGATGTCGCTGCGACAGCTGGCCGAGCTCGCGGACGTCTCGAATCCGTACCTCAGCCAGATCGAGCGAGGCCTGCGCCGACCGTCGGCAGAAGTCCTGCAGCAGATCGCCAAGGCGCTCAGGATCTCGGCCGAGTCGCTCTACGTTCGCGCCGGCATCCTCGATGCCGACGACAGCGGAGCCCGGATGGTCGAGGACGCCATCGCCCTCGACCCTCGACTCACCGAGCGTCAGAAGACCGCGCTGCTCGACATCTACCGCTCCTTCGTCGGCACGGAGGAAGCGACCGACACCGAGCTGGCCGCCACAGTGACAGAAGCCAACCAGGAGGAAAAATGAGCATCACCGACACGATCACCACCCAGGTCAAGTCGCTCGTCGACGACGTCCGGGGCCTGCCCGACTCGTTCAAGAAGATCGACATCGCTGATCTGCAGAAGCAGGCCGAGGGCCTCGTGCAGACCGCCGTCGGCACCGCGACCGCGACGTACACGGACCTGGCCAAGCAGGCCGAGGGCTTCGTGGCGCTGGCCAAGGGCCTCACCGCGGACGACATCCGCAAGACCGTCGACAGCTCGGTCGAGGACGTCACGAAGACCGCCAAGGGTCTCGCCGACGAGGCGCAGAAGACCGCGTACGAGTACGTGACCGTCGCCAAGACGCAGGTCACCAAGGTGACGTCGAAGGCACCCACGACGGTCCGCAAGGCCGCCGAGACGGTCGACGCGACGGTCAAGAAGACGCCTGAGCCGGCCAAGAGGACGTCCTCCTCCGCCACCAAGAAGTCGTCCTCGACGACCTCCGCGGCCAAGAAGACGCCCGCCAAGAAGGCTCCGGCGAAGAAGGCGCCGGCGAAGAAGACTCCCGCTGCCAAGAAGGCTCCCGCTGCCAAGAAGGCTCCGGCCGCGAAGAAGACCACGTCGTCGACGACGTCGGCCTCCACCGGCGCGACGCCGGCGGCGAAGAAGGCTCCGGCTGCCAAGAAGGCGCCCGCCAAGAAGGCCCCGGCCGCGAAGAAGACCACCACCTCCTCGACGGCCTCGGCGTCCACCGGCGCGATGCCGGCGGCGAAGAAGGCCCCGGCCGCTCCGAGCAGCTCGAGCACCGGTTCCTCCTCGGACAGCAGCACCAGCACCAAGGCCTGATCACCGGCACGAACAGAGGCGGGTCCCCATGAGGGGGCCCGCCTCTCGTGCTGCCGGTAGCCTTCGACCATGTTCGAGCTGCAGGGTGGCCTGCTCATCGTGATCTCGTTGGCCCTGTTCGCCGCGAAGGGCTTCGCGCTGGTCGACTGCATCGCGCGCCGGTCCTCGGAGTTCTCGGTCCTTGACACGCTGCCCAAGCGCAGCTGGCTGATCATCCTCGGTCTGTCGCTGGCGGCCCACCTGATCTGGTGGGACCCGCTGCAGATCTTCAACCTGGTCGGGACCGTCGGCTCGCTCGTCTACCTGGCCCAGGTGCGCGGCTCCGCGCACTGAGTCGCGCCGGGGCCCCACCGTCACGTAGGGTCACACGGTTGCCGCGTGCGTCCTTGCCGCGGAGAAATCTATGGGTACCGGGAGATTTCATGAAACAGCCGTCCATGTCATGGCGTGAGCGCATCGACCCGCTCGTCTTCGGGGTGACCGCCGTCATCGCGATCGCCTTCGTCGTCTGGGGCATCGTCAGCACCTCCAGCCTCGGCTCCGCCTCCGGGCGCGCGCAGGACTGGGTCATCACCAACACCGGGTGGTTCTTCGTCCTGGCGTCCACGTTCTTCGTGATCTTCGTGATCTGGCTGGCGGTCAGCAAGTACGGCCGCATCCCCCTCGGCGACGACGGCGAGGAGCCGGAGTTCCGCACGGTCTCCTGGATCGCGATGATGTTCAGCGCGGGCATGGGCATCGGGCTGATGTTCTGGGGCGTCGCCGAGCCGCTGTCCCACTACGCGTCCCCGCCGCCGGGCACGAGCGAGGCCGAGTCGAACGAGGCCATGCAGACCGCCATGGCGACCACGATGTTCCACTGGGCGTTGCATCCGTGGGCCATCTACGCCGTGGTGGGGATTGCCATCGCGTACGGCACGTTCCGCAAGGGCCGCAAGCAGCTCATCTCCTCGGCCTTCCAGCCGCTCATCGGTCGCCGGCGTGCCGAGGGACCGATCGGACGGGTCATCGACGTCCTGGCGATCTTCGCGACCCTCTTCGGCTCGGCCGCCTCGCTGGGCCTGGGAGCGCTGCAGATCGGCAGCGGCCTCGAGTACAACGGGTGGGTCGACAACGCCGGCAAGGTCATCCTCGTCGTCATCATCGTGGTGCTCACGGTCGCGTTCATCGCTTCGGCCGTCTCCGGTGTCGCGAAGGGCATCCAGTGGCTGTCCAACATCAACATGGTCCTGGCGCTCGTCCTGGCCCTGTTCGTCTTCGTCGCGGGGCCGACGCTGCTGATCCTCAACCTGCTGCCGACGGCGCTGGGCGACTACGCCTCGCAGATGACCGAGATGGCGTCCCGGACGGCAGCGAGTGGCGACGACGCGATGAAGGACTGGCTCGCGGGGTGGACGATCTTCTACTGGGCCTGGTGGGTCTCGTGGACCCCGTTCGTCGGCATGTTCATCGCGCGCATCAGCCGCGGCCGCACGATCCGGCAGTTCGTCACCGGTGTCCTTCTCGTGCCCTCGCTCGTGAGCCTCGTCTGGTTCGCGATCTTCGGCGGCACGGCGATCGACATCCAGCGCAAGACCGGGGACCTGGTCGGCAAGGCCGGTGCCGTCGACACCGATTCCGCGTTGTTCGCAGTCCTCGACCACCTGCCGATCGCCTCGGTCTCGACGGTGCTGGTGATGATCCTGGTGGGCATCTTCTTCGTCTCGGGGGCCGACGCCGCGTCGGTCGTCATGGGCACGCTGAGCGAGAAGGGCTCGCTCGAGCCGTCCCGGCGCACCGTGGTGTTCTGGGGCTCGGTCATGGCCGGGGTCGCGGCGATCATGCTGGTCGTCGGAGGCGATGACGCCCTCACCGGCCTCCAGCAGGTCACGATCGTCGCCGCGGTGCCCTTCGTGCTCGTGATGGTGGCCCTGTGCGCGTCGCTGTACAAGGACCTGCAGAGCGACCCGATGGTGGTGCGGGGCCACATCGGCCGCAAGATGGTCGAGACCGCCGTCGTCACGGGCGTCGAGGAGCACGACGGCGAGTTCGTCCTGGTCGTCGAGCGGGCCGAGGACATCGACGAGGACGACATCAGGGGCTGACGACCGGCTAGTCCTCGGGGCCGTCCTCGGGCCGGCCGGCGTCGCGTGCGGCGTCGCGGTCGGCGTCCTTCTGGCGGCGCCTGTCGAGCTCGCGCAGGGCGACGACGACCGCGATGACGACGGGCAGCCAGTACCTCTGCTGCGCCAGGACGGCGTCCAGCCAGCCGGGCAGGTCGGGCCAGGACAGCCCGAGGCGGCCGAGCCAGGCGAAGGGGTCGAGCTGGCGGAGCCACCGGGGCGGCTCGATGGCCGGCAGGTCTGGCGAGGGGAGCCACGACAGGTCGAGGCGTGGCAGCAGCCCTCCGAAGAAGGCGGCGAGCAGCGCCCCGACGCCCACGGCGCCGAGGAGGATCTCCCCGAGCGCCTGGGCCACCCGGCGGAGCACGAACAGCGTCGGGTGCTCCCGTGCCAGTGCCTCACGCCGCGCGGCCCGGGACCCCGGCGGCGGGACGAGCGGGGTCCGGCGAGGGCTGCCCTTCTCGTTCCCGGCCGGTTCGAGCCGGTGGACCGCCGTGATCGTGCTGCGCGGCCCCCACTGCACCTCGAACGTCGTCCCGCCGTGGCTCAGCTGGCCCCGACCCAGGAACCCTGTCGTCCGGCGATCGACCTCGCTGCCGTCGGCGAGGAGCAGCGCCTCCCGGTCGTCCCCGCCCGGGACCACGTCGTACGCGGTGCCGCCCACGCGAAGCGTCCATCCCATGCCCTCGATCGTCGTCGCTGGAGCGGGCGGCGTGCATCGTCCGGACGTCCAGCCCGGGCGTCCGAAAGTATGAGGGTCAGCGTGGACGCACGCGGTGGAGCCAGCGCGTGATGATGACGCGCAGTCCCGACAGGTCGTCGTCGGGATGGACGTCCGGGTGGGTCGCGCGCACCGCGCGGTGGGCGTGGACGAGACCGACCAGCCAGCGGGCGACGTCGGGGACGTGGAGCTCGCTGTCGATGTCGTGGACCTCCATCGCGCCGGCGATCAGGGGGACGAAGGCGTCCTCGGTGTCGGCACCCACCGGCAGGGACACGTCGGTGGCGAGGCGGTCGACGAGGTCGAGCAGCCGGTCCCAGGCGGATTCCATGGCCCGAGCCTAGTGGGCCACAGGGCTAGAACATGTGTTCGACAGGGCGTACGCTCGAGGGGTGACCGACTACTACCAGGGATCGCTGCTCGACGCCGGCGTGGCGCCGGAGATCCAGCCGCTGGCACCTGAGCGCACCGTGCTGTCGAACGGTGCCTGGGTCGACGTCCGGCCCGGCTGGATCAGCGGCTCCGACGACGTCTTCCTGCCCCTGCAGACCGAGGTCCCGTGGCGCGCCGACAGCCGCGAGATGTACGACCGGGTGGTCGACGTCCCGCGCCTGCTCGCGCACTACGGCGTCGGTGCCACCCTGCCGCACCCGCTGCTGCTGACCGCACGGGAGATGCTGTCCGACCACTACGAGCCAGAGCTCGGGGAGCGGTTCGCCACGGCGGGTCTCTGCTACTACCGCGACGGGCGCGACAGCGTGGCCTGGCACGGTGACCGCATCGGCCGGGGCCGATCGGGCGACACCATGGTCGCGATCGTCTCCCTCGGTGCGGCTCGCCGGCTCTCCCTGCGTCCGCGCGGCGGCGGCCCGCAGATCGGCTTCGCCCTGGGTCACGGCGACCTCGTCGTGATGGGCGGCTCGTGCCAGCGCACCTGGGACCACGCGATCCTCAAGACCGCCCGCCCGGTCGGCCCGCGCATCAGCGTCCAGTTCCGCCCCCGCGGCGTCCTCTGACCCCGGTCCGTGGTCATCGGACACGGCACCCCGGGTCGGCTAGTGTGTCGACCCGTGAGGATCGGGATGCTGGAAGCGAGTTCGGCGGGTGGTGCTTCGGCCGCCAGGGAGGCGCCCACCGGGTCCACGACGACGTGGTCGTCAGCCCCGACGGCAACGGCTCGGTCCGACTCGACGGGACGATCGGCGACTACCCGGCGTTCGAGGCGTACCAGGACCGGCCCGACGGCAGCACCTCCATCCTGGCGCAGGACGCCGCCGACAACGAGGGAAGGTTCGGTCCGCTGATCGAGCTGCCCCAGAACCACGAGGTCGGCGACGGCCCGGGGTCCGACAACGTGAAGCAGTTCGGTGTGCTGGGACGCCCGATCAGCGGCAACCTGTACGAGTACTCGCCCCCTCCTCCGGGTGCGGAGCTGGGTCCCGTTGACGACCCGACGGACGTCGACCCGCACGATCCGTTCGGTCGGGATCCGTCGGCAGATGGTCTGGTGGAGATGTGAGCGACGTCGTGGAGGGTGCCACGTCCTGGGCGGTGGCGACCTGGACGGTGCCGGCCGCAGTGGTGGCATGGCTCGTGGCGGCGCTCGGGGTCGGGCTGGTCGTGCCGGGGCGGGCCGCGGACTCGGGGCGCCGGACTCGGTCTGCTGTACGCCGGTCTCGCCTGCACGCTGACAGCGATCGTCGTGGTGGTGCAGTGAGCACCCGCCTGCACGGCCCCAGCAGCCCCGTCGCGGCCGTGATCGCGCTGCTCGTACGGGCGTCTCCGCTGGTGCTAGGCGTCGACGCGACCGCGTGGTGGGTCGTGGCCGTGGGCGGACCGGTCGTGGCCGGGGTGGCGCTGCTGCCCTTCGCCGGGCGCCCCCGGCACATCGGCGCCGGGCTGCTGGCCGGCGCGCTCACCTACCCGCTGGTGATTGTGATGCTGGTCGTGGTCGCGGCGGTCGCCGACCTCGGCACATGACAACGGCGGGGGCGGTGACCTGGTGGTCACCGCCCCCGCCGCGGGGGTCTGGCTACTTCTTGCCGCGGTTGGCGCGGTTGCGCTCCGTGGCGTCCAGGATGATCTTGCGGATGCGGACGCTCGCCGGGGTGACCTCGACGCACTCGTCCTCGCGGCAGAACTCCAGGCACTGCTCGAGCGACAGCTTGCGCGGCGGCACGAGCTTCTCGAACTCGTCGGCGTTGGAGCGGACGTTGGTCTGCTTCTTCTCACGGACGATGTTGATGTCCATGTCGTCGGCGCGCGAGTTCTCGCCGACGATCATGCCCTCGTACACCTCGGTGCCCGGCTCGATGAACAGCGTGCCGCGCTCCTGGATGTTCGTCATCGCGTATGACGTCGCAGCGCCGGCGCGGTCGGAGACGAGCGAGCCGGAGGGGCGGGTCGAGATCTCGCCGGCCCACGGCTCGTAGCTCTCGAACGTCTGGTGCGCGATGCCGGTGCCGCGGGTGTCGGTCAGGAACTCGGTGCGGAAGCCGATCAGGCCACGTGCCGGGACGATGAACTCCATGCGGACCCAGCCGGTGCCGTGGTTGATCATCTGCTCCATGCGACCGCGGCGGACCGCGAGCAGCTGGGTGATCGCGCCGAGGTACTCCTCGGGGGCGTCGATCGTCAGGCGCTCCATCGGCTCGTGGATCTTGCCGTCGATCTCCTGCGTCACGACCTGCGGCTTGCCGACCGTCAGCTCGTAGCCCTCGCGACGCATCTGCTCGACCAGGATGGCCAGCGCGAGCTCGCCACGACCCTGGACCTCCCACGCGTCGGGACGATCGGTCTCGACGACCTTCAGCGACACGTTGCCGATGAGCTCGCGGTCGAGGCGGTCCTTGACGAGGCGGGCGGTGACCTTCGTGCCCTTCTCGCGTCCGGCGAGCGGCGACGTGTTGGTGCCGATCGTCATCGAGATGGCGGGCTGGTCGACCGTGATCAGCGGCAGGGCGACCGGGTTCTCCGGATCGGCCAGCGTCTCACCGATCATGATGTCCGGGATGCCAGCGATCGCGACGATGTCGCCGGGGCCGGCGCTCTCGCCGGGGACGCGCTCGAGCTCCTTGGTGACCAGCAGCTCGGTGATCTTGACCTTGTCGACAGTTCCGTCGACCTTCATCCACGCGACCTGGGAGCCCTTCTTGAGGGTGCCCTCCTTCACGCGGACGAGGGCCAGACGGCCGAGGAACGGCGAGGCGTCCAGGTTGGTGACGTGGGCCTGCAGCGGCGCGCCCTCGGTGTACTCGGGGGCCGGGACGGCCTCCATGATGGTCTGGAACAGCGGGATGAGGTTCTCGCTGTCGGGCAGTCCACCGTCTTCGGGCTTGTTGAGCGAGGCGCGACCGGCGCGAGCGGAGGCGTAGACGACGGGGAAGTCGAGGGCGTCCTCGCTGGCACCGTCCTCGAGCAGGTCGAGGAACAGCTCGTACGTCTCGTCGACGATCTCGCTGATGCGCGAGTCGGGGCGGTCGACCTTGTTGACGACCAGGACGACCGGCATCTTGGCGGCGAGCGCCTTGCGCAGCACGAAGCGGGTCTGGGGGAGCGGGCCCTCGGAGGCGTCGACCAGCAGGATCACGGCGTCGACCATGGACAGGCCGCGCTCGACCTCGCCACCGAAGTCGGCGTGGCCGGGGGTGTCGATGATGTTGATCGTCACGCCACCCTCGGGGGCACCGGGGCCGTTGTAGCGGACAGCGGTGTTCTTCGCGAGGATCGTGATGCCCTTCTCGCGTTCCAGATCTCCGGAGTCCATGGCACGCTCGGCGAGCAGGTGGTGCTCGTCGAAGTGCCCCTGCTGCTGGAGCATGGCGTCAACCAGGGTGGTCTTGCCGTGGTCGACGTGGGCGACAATTGCGACGTTGCGCAGGTCGGAGCGAATCGGCATGCGAAAAAAAATCCTAAGCGTGGGGAATGCTCACCAAAGTCGGAGCCTTCCTATTCTACGCGCGGCATCCCCACTGGGACGAATCGCGGTACGTGACGAGACTCTCGCCGGTCATTGCGCCGTCACAAAGATTTCATTTGATCAATAGTTGCGACATAGTTAACATCCTCGGGTGACCACCACACCGGACGAGCTCTACGGCGCACTGGAGGACTTCGTGATGCGCCTGATGAACCTCGCCGAGTCCGACGGCATGGACGCCTTGGTGGACCTCGATCTGTCGTTCTCGCAGGCACGTACGTTGTTCCTGCTGGCCAAGACCGCGGAGCCCATGTCGATCCACGCGATCGCCACGCAGCTCGGCCTGTCGGACGCCGCCGCCGGTCGCAACGTCGAGCAGCTGCTGAAGCTCGACGTCGTCGAACGGCGGGAGAGCCCCGAGGACCGGCGGGTCAAGCTCGTCTCGCTCACGCCGGTCGGTGAGAAGCTCGCCGTCAGCCACGTCGACGCCAAGCGCGACTCCATCAAGGCCTTCACGGCCGCCCTTCCCCCCGAACAGCGCGACGACCTTCATCGCGTCCTGTCCGACGTCCTCGCGAGCGGCACCCTCCGCCCGCGGAAGAACCAGGAGCACTGCCTATGACCACCCGATCCGAACCCTTGTCGGACGACGACAGGATCACTCCCGAGCTGCTCAAGATCGCCGGCGTCGTCGTCCTCGGCGCGATCATGTCGATCCTCGACGTCACGGTCGTCAACGTCGCGCTGCCGACGTTCCAGACCGAGCTGGCGCCGGGCGACGAGCCGCTCGCCTACTCGACCGTCGCGTGGACCGCGACGGCCTACATGCTCGCGCTGGCGGCGGTCATCCCGCTGACCGGCTGGGCCGCCGACCGCTTCGGCACCAAGCGCCTCTACATGACCGCCATCGCGCTGTTCACGATCGGCTCGCTGCTGTGCGCGACGGCGTGGAACATCGAGGCCCTCATCGGCTTCCGCGTCCTGCAGGGACTCGGCGGCGGCATGCTGATGCCGCTCGGCATGACGATCATGACCAAGGCCGCCGGCCCGCACCGCATGGGCCGCCTGATGGCGATCCTCGGTGTCCCGATGCTGCTGGGCCCGATCCTCGGCCCGATCATCGGTGGTGTCCTCATCGACGCCGCGTCGTGGCACTGGGTGTTCCTCATCAACCTGCCCATCGGCCTGATCGGTCTCGCGTACGCCGCCCGGGTGCTGCCCAAGGACGCCCCCGAGCCCAGCGAGTCGCTCGACGTGACCGGCATGATCCTGCTGTCGCCGGGTCTCGCCGCGCTGCTGTACGGCGTCTCCTCGATCCCCGAGGAGGGCACCGTCCTGGCGGTGAAGGTCCTGGCCCCGGCCATCATCGGACTCGCGCTGATCATCGGATTCGTGTTCTGGTCGTTCAAGCCCAAGCACCCGCTGCTCGACCTGCGCCTGTTCAAGGACCGCAACCTGACGCTGTCGGTCATCACGATGTTCCTGTTCGCGTCGGCGTTCTTCGGCGCGCTGCTGCTGGTCCCGACCTACTTCCAGCAGGTCGACGGCTACTCGGTGAAGAAGGCCGGCCTGCTGATCGCGGCGCAGGGCATCGGCGCGATGCTGACGATGCCGATCGCGGGTGCGCTGAGCGACCGGATCCCGGTCGGGCGCATCGTCCCGTTCGGCTTCCTCGGCATCCTGATCGGCCTGTTCGGCGTGGCCCAGAGCACCGACCCCGGCACGTCCGACTGGACCATCATGGCCTGGCTGTTCGTGACCGGCCTCGGCATGGGCGCGACGATGATGCCGCTGTTCACCTCGGCGCTGAAGACTCTCAAGGCCGCTGACGTGGCCCGCGGGTCGACGCTGCTCAACGTGACGCAGCAGGTGGCCAGCGCCGTCGGCATCGCGACGATCTCGGTCGTGCTGACCAACGCCATGAAGAGCGGCGACGTCATCGCCGGCTCGGACAAGCTCCCCGGCGTCGACGAGGGCCTGACGCCCGCGCAGCTCGCCGCGGGATCGCACACCGAGCAGGGGGCCGGCGTCGTCGACATGCTGAAGGTGCCCGGTTCGGTCCTGCAGCAGGGCTTCCAGGACCTGGCCGACGCGTTCTCGACGTCGTACTGGGTCGCCTTCGCGGTGCTGCTCGTGACGCTCGTCCCGGTCGCGTTCCTGCCGCGCAAGCGCCAGGAGTCGCACCTCCTCGACGACGAGGACGGCGCGACGCCGCCGATCATGATGCACTGATCGACCGTTCCCTCGACGAAGCCCCCACCGGTACCCGGTGGGGGCTTCGTCGTCCCGCGACCCCGCGATCGCCCTACGGTGGGGATGCCGGCGGCCGACCGTGCCGCCCCCAGGAGGTCGTATGTCCGCCAGCACCCGGTCCAGCACCGTCGACGGCACGCTCCGGCGGAGCGCCGCCCGGCACCCGGACCGCACGGCCCTGTTGTTCGGCGACCGCTCGTGGACGTACGCCGAGCTGGACGCCGCGGTCAGCCGGGCCGCGCAGGTCCTGCTCGACCTCGGCCTGGACCGGGGCGCCCGGGTCGCGACGTACGGACGCAACTCCGACGCGTACCTGCTGGCCTACCTCGGCTGCGCGCGCGCCGGCCTGGTGCACGTGCCGATCAACTACGCGCTGACGGGCGACGAGCTGTCCTACCTCGTGGAGGACTCCGGCAGCACCGCCGTGCTCGTCGACCCGTCGCTGCGTCCCGCGCTCGACGCCGCGAATCTTCAGGTCGGGACCGTCCTGGACCTGCGCGACACGGACGACTCGCTGATGGCCCGGGCGTCCGAGGGGCCGGTCCCCGTGATCGACGTGGCGGTGGCCGACACCGATCTCGTGCAGCTGCTCTACACGTCGGGCACGACGTCCAGGCCCAAGGGCGCCATGATGACGCACCGCGCCCTGGTGCACGAGTACCTCTCGGCGATCGTGGCCCTCGACCTCTCCGCCTCGGACGAGCCGCTGCACCCCATGCCGCTGTACCACTCGGCCGGCATGCACGTGTTCCTCCTGCCGTACCTGGCCGTCGGCGCGACGAACCACCTGATGGAGGCCCCCGACATCCCCGAGATCCTGCGGCTCGTGGAGGAACGCCGGCTGCGGTCGCTGTTCCTCGCGCCGACGGTGTGGGTCCCGCTGTCGCAGCACCCGGACTTCGAGACCCGCGACCTGGGCAGCCTGCGCAAGGCGTTCTACGGGGCGTCGATCATGCCGCAGCCCGTGCTGCAGCGACTGCAGGAGGCGCTGCCCGAGCTCGGCGTGTGGAACTGCTTCGGCCAGTCCGAGATCGGCCCGCTCGCCACGGTGCTGCGGCCCGAGGAGCACGCGGAGCGGGCCGAGTCGTGCGGCCGGGCCGTCCTGTTCGTCGAGATCCGGGTCGTCGACGAGAGCGGGGCGGACGTCCCGCCGGGGGAGCCCGGCGAGGTCGTCTACCGCTCACCGCAGCTGTGCGAGGGGTACTGGGGCAAGCCCGAGGAGACGGCGGCCGCGTTCCGCGACGGCTGGTTCCACTCCGGGGACCTGGTCCGGGTCGACGAGCAGGGCTACCTCACGGTCGTCGACCGCATCAAGGACGTCATCAACACCGGTGGCGTGCTGGTCGCGTCGCGGGAGGTCGAGGACGTCCTCTACACGCATCCCGCGGTCGCGGAGGTGGCCGTGATCGGCACGCCCGACGAGCGCTGGATCGAGGCGGTGACCGCGGTCGTGGTCACCAAGGCCCCGGTGACTCCCGAGGAGCTGATCGCCCACGCGAAGCGGAGCCTCGCGGGGTTCAAGGTGCCCAAGAGCGTCCACGTGGTCGACGAGCTGCCCCGCAACCAGTCGGGCAAGCTGCTCAAGCGGGTGCTCCGCGACGACCTGGAGCGTACGGACTGACGGCGGTCAGCCCGAGCGGTCGACCTTGTGCTGCGCGGCCTGCGCGATGGGCTTGAGCACCATGAGGTCGACGTTGACGTGCTGCGGGCGGGTGGCGACCCACACGATCGCGTCCGCGATGTCCTCGGCGACGAGCGGCTCACGGACGCCCGCGTACACGGAGGCTGCCTTGTCGGCGTCGCCGCCGAACCGCTTGAGGGCGAACTCGTCGGTCCGCACCATGCCGGGCGCGATCTCGGTGACCCGGACGGGCTGGCCGTTGAGCTCGAGCCGCAGCGTCTCGGTCATGGCCGTGACGCCGTGCTTGGCCGCGGTGTAGCCGCCGCCCCCCTCGTACGTGATGTGGCCGGCCGTCGACCCGAGGTTGACCAGGGTGCCCGCACCGCTCGCGACGAGCGCAGGCAGCAGCGCGCGGGTGACCAGCAGCGTGCCGATGACGTTGACCTCGTACATCCGGCGCCAGTCGTCGGGGTCGGACGCCGCGACGGGGTCGGTGCCGATCGCTCCGCCGGCGTTGTTGAGCAGGAGGTCCAGCGTGGGGCCGACCGCCTCGGCGAGGGCGGCGACCTGCGCCTCGTCGGTGACGTCGCAGGTCACGGCGGTGCCGCCGATCTCGGCGGCGAGCGCCTCGATGCGCTCGGTGCGACGGGCGACGCAGAAGACGTGGAATCCGGCGGCGGACAGGGATCGGGCGGTGGCGGCACCGATGCCGCTGCTGGCTCCGGTCACGACGGCTGTGGGCATGGAGCCCATCGTGGCAGACCGGTCGAGCCGCGTGGGACACCACTGCGGGTGGCGGGCCGTGGGGTGGATGGGACGATGGATCTGAAAGGCGGGTGCACATGCTCCAGCGAATTGCGATGCTCTCGGCGCACACCTCGCCGCTCGAGCAGCCCGGAGACGGGGACGCCGGCGGCATGAACGTGTACGTGATCGAGCTGTCCCGACAGCTCGCCGCCCGCGGCATCGAGGTCGAGATCTTCACCCGCGCGACGTCCCGTCACCAGCCGGCCGTGCACGTCCCCGAGCCCGGCATCACGGTCCACCACGTGGCGGCCGGCCCGTTCGAGGGACTGGAGAAGAACGACCTGCCGTCCCAGCTGTGCTCGTTCGTCCGAGACGTGCTGCGCGCCGAGGTCGAGAACGAGCCGGGGCACTTCGACCTCGTCCACTCGCACTACTGGCTGTCGGGCCAGGTCGGCACCGTCGCGCGGGAGCGGTGGAACGTGCCGCTCGTGCACACGATGCACACGATGGCGAAGGTCAAGAACGCGATGCTGGCCGAGGGGGACGCCGCCGAGCCGATCGGCCGCATCCGCGGTGAGGAGGAGATCGTCCGGCTGGCCGACCGCCTCATCGCCAACACCGCGGAGGAGCGCCGCGAGCTCATCGAGCTGTACGACGCCGATCCCGAGCGTGTGGCGGTCGTCCATCCCGGCGTCGACGTCCAGGTGTTCAGCCCCGGTCGCCAGGCCGAGGCGCGCCGCCGTCTGGGCGTCCCGGACGACGCCGCACTCGTGCTGTTCGCGGGACGCATCCAGCCGCTCAAGGCGCCCGACGTCGTGCTGAAGGCCGCCGCGGTCATGCTGGAGCGCGACCCCGCGCTGCGGGAGCGGCTCGCGGTCGTCGTCGTCGGCGGAGCGTCCGGATCGGGTCTCCAGCACCCCACGGCGCTGGCGGACCTCGGCGTCGAGCTGGGTCTCGACGACGTCGTGCAGTTCGTCCCGACGGTCGGCCAGCGCGAGCTCGCCGACTGGTACGCCGCCGCGTCCGTGGTCTGCGTCCCCTCCCACAACGAGTCGTTCGGTCTCGTCGCGATCGAGGCCCAGGCCTGCGGCACGCCCGTCGTGGCCGCCCGGGTCGGCGGCCTGACGACGGCCGTCGCTGACGGTGTGACCGGCGTGCTCATCGACGGGCACGACCCCGCTGACTACGCCACGGCCCTGCACCGGCTGCTGACCGACCCCGACCTGCGGGAGGCGATGAGCCAGAAGGCCGTCCGTCACGCCGAGGGATTCGGCTGGGACGTCACGGCGGACCGTACGCTCGCGGTGTACGACCAGGCCGTCACGACCCACAGGGAGTCCCTCGTATGACCGACACCGCAGTCCGCGACACCATCGTCGAGACGCTGGACGCGTCCGAGCTCGTCTACACCGAGCACCGGCCGGGGACGTTCGAGGTCACCCTGCCCGGCGAGCGGAAGCTGCAGACGACGTGCCGGCTCGAGGTCGGCAAGCACTCCCTCGGGATCCACGCGTTCGTCGCCCGCAACCCCGACGAGAACCACCAGGTCGTCTACCGGTGGCTGCTCGAGCGCAACCTCAAGATGTTCGGCGTCGCGTTCGCGGTGGACGCCGCCGGCGACATCTACCTCGACGGCCGCCTGCCTCTCAGTGCCGTCACGGCCGACGAGCTCGACCGGGTGCTGGGCGCCGTGCTGACGTACGCCGACGAGTCGTTCAACACGATCCTCGAGCTCGGGTTCGCCTCGTCCATCCGCAAGGAGTGGGAGTGGCGCGAGTCGCGCGGGGAGTCCACGCGCAACCTCGACGCGTTCAAGCACCTCAAGCCCTAGGCGTGCCCGCGCCGCGACTCGCGTAGCGTGGGCCCCGTGAAGGTCATCGTTTTCGCCGACGTGACGGACCCGTGGGCCTACATCGGATCGACGCGCTTCGAGCGCGCCGCCGCGATGTTCTCGATCCTGACGGGGGAGCCCGTCGAGCTCACCTACCGGGCGTTCCAGGTCGAGCCCGACGTGCCGAGCGACGGCCGCCTGCTCCTCGACGCGCTCGAGGAGAGGCTCGGGGACCGCGACAAGGTCGACCTCGTCAACGCGCAGGTCACCGCGGCCGCCCGCATCACGGGGATCGACCTCAACTTCGAGGAGGCGATCGAGGCCAACTCCTTCGACGCGTGGCGGTTGCTCACCTGGGCCGACGAGTCCGGCCCCGGCTTCCAGCGCGACCTCGCCCACCAGCTGTGGCGCGGTCACTTCCTGGAGGGCGCCGACATCGGTGACCCCTTCGCACTGGCCACCCGCGCGGCCCTCGTGGGACTGGACCTGGAGACCGCCGAGGCGCTCCTCGCCAGCACCGAGTACGCCGAGGAGGTCCGCAAGCAGGTCGAGACGGGCAAGGCGCTGGGCATCGTCCAGCTGCCGTACGTCGTGGTCGAGCAGCAGTGGACGCTCGCGGGCATCCAGTCGCAGAACGACTACGTGCAGGCGCTGCACCAGATCTACACGGACTGGAAAGGGACCGACCCGTCGCCCGAATGAGGGGATGACGCAATAGGCTCGGAGGCATGAGCACTCTGATCCTCCTGCGCCACGGTCACAGCGAGTGGAACGCCAAGAACCTCTTCACCGGCTGGGTCGACGTCGACCTCAACGAGCAGGGCGTCGAGGAGGCCGGCAAGGGCGCCACCATGCTGGCCGACGCAGGCCTGCTGCCCGACGTCTCGCACACGTCCCTGCTGCGCCGCGCGATCCGCACCTCGCAGATCGTGCTCGACGGCGTCGACCGCCACTGGATCCCGGTCAAGCGGTCCTGGCGGCTCAACGAGCGGCACTACGGTGCGCTGCAGGGCAAGGACAAGAAGGCGACCCTCGAGCAGTACGGCGAGGAGCAGTTCATGACGTGGCGTCGCTCGTACGACGTCCCGCCGCCGCCGCTCGCCGACGACGACGAGTTCAGCCAGGCCGAGGACCCGCGCTACGCGGCCCTGCCCGACGAGCTCCTGCCGCGCACGGAGTGCCTGGCCGACGTCCTGGACCGGATGCTGCCGTACTGGTACGACTCGATCGTGCCGGACCTGCTCGATCACCGGACGGTGCTCGTCACGGCGCACGGCAACTCGTTGCGCGCGCTCGTCAAGCACCTCGACGGCCTGAGCGAGGAAGCCGTCGTGGGCCTCAACATCCCCACCGGCATCCCGCTCGTCTACGACCTCGACGCCGACCTCAAGCCCACCGTGAAGGGCGGGCAGTACCTCGACCCGGCCGCGGCCGAGGCAGCGATCGCCGCGGTCGCCAACCAGGGACGCTGAACGCCGACGGGAGAGTTGCGCCCGCCGACGGGAGGGTTGCGCCCGCCGAGGGGAGAGTTGCGGAGTAGATCGTCGGCGCCAACTCTCCCCTCACGGGACGGGAGTCTCCCCTCACCGGACGGGGGTCTCCCCTCACCGGGCGGTGGGGCTAGGAGTCGTACTTGTAGCCCAGGCCCCGCACCGTCGTGAGGGTCGTGGGGTTCGCCGGATCGGGCTCGATCTTGGCGCGCAGGCGCTTGACGTGGACGTCGAGGGTCTTGGTGTCGCCGACGTAGTCCGCGCCCCAGACCCGGTCGATGAGTTGGCCGCGGGTGAGCACGCGTCCGGGGTTGCGCAGGAAGTACTCCAGCAGCTCGAACTCCTTGAGCGGGAACTTCGCGACCTCGCCGTCGATCGTGACGAGGTGACGGTCGACGTCCATGCGCACCCGTCCTGCCTCGAGGGACGCGTGGTCGTCGACGTCGTCGGTCATCCCGCGGCGCAGCACCGCGCGGATGCGCGCCACGAGCTCGCGCGGTGAGTACGGCTTGGTGACGTAGTCGTCGGCGCCGAGCTCGAGCCCGACGACCTTGTCCACCTCGGTGTCCTTGGCGCTGACCATGATGATCGGGACGGACGAGACCTGGCGCAGCGCGCGGCAGACCTCGGTGCCGGACAGTCCCGGCAGCATGAGGTCGAGCAGGACGATGTCCGCCCCGCCGCGGTCGAACTCGGTCAGCGCGTCGGGCCCGGTCTCCGCGATGGCGACGTCGAACCCCTCCTTGCGCAGGACGTACGACAGCGCCTCGCTGTAGCTCGCCTCGTCCTCGACGACCAGTACCTTCGTCACGCCTGCTCCTCTTCGGTGTCTTCGATGTCGTGGTGGTGGGCGGGCAGCACGAGGGTGAACGACGAGCCGAGACCAGGCTCGCTCCACACCTCGACGGACCCGCCGTTGCTGGCGGCGACGTGCTTGACGATCGACAGGCCAAGACCCGTGCCGCCGGTGGCGCGCGCTCGTGCGGGATCGACGCGGTAGAACCGCTCGAAGATCCGGTCGAGCTCCTCGCCGGGGATGCCGATGCCGTTGTCGGTCACGGTCAGCCGGACGTCCTGGCCGTCCCGCTGTGCGCTGACCGTGACCCGTGAGCCCTCCGGGCTGTACGTCACGGCGTTCTCCACCAGGTTGCTGACCGCGGCGTGCAGCTGGGCCCGGTCGCCGTGGACGAACAGGTCGGGCTCGACGGACGCGACGATGTCGATGTCCTTGTGCTCGGCGTCGGTCGCGGAGTGCTCGCAGGCCTCGCTCACCAGCTCGCCGACCTTGACCGTCGTCGCCTCGTCGCTGAGGACGTCGTTCTGCAGACGGGACAGGTCGATGATCTGCTGCACGAGGCGGGTCAGGCGCTCGCTCTCGAGGTGCATGCGGCTGGAGAAGCGCACGACGGCGTCCGGGTCGTCCTTGGCCTCGCCGACCGCCTCGGCCAGCAGGTTCAGGGCGCCGACGGGGGTCTTGAGCTCGTGGCTGACGTTCGCGACGAAGTCGCGGCGGATCGACTCGACCCGCTGCTCGCGCGTGCGGTCGTCGGCGAGGACGAGGATGAGCCGGGACGTCAGGGGAGCGACCCTCGCATGGATGTGGGCGGTCGTGCCGCGCCGGGGCTGGAGCGAGATGTCGGCCTCGCGGACCTGGCCGTCGCGACGCACCTGCCGCACCAGGCTCATCAGCTCCGCGGGCTCGAGCCGGTCGTCGTTGATGATCCCCATCGCGAACGCGGGCGCGGAGGCCTGGACGACGGTGTCGGACGAGTCGATCAGGACCGCGGAGGACGACAGCACCGACAGCACCAGCTCTGCGCCGGGCGGAACCACGGGGGTCGGCTCGTTCACCGTCTGTTGCTGCCTTTCGCTGAAGCGCCATAGGTACGTGATCATGGCGCCGATGACCGCGCCGATCGCTCCGGCGATCGCCACTCCCGCGCTGGTGTCCACACCATGAGGATAGGGGCGCCCCCGCAAGGAACCGCACCGCGGACGCGGGTGCGACGGGCCTTTCCGCTGGCGTTCATGCCCCGTTCACCGACGGTCGCCGTCCGTTCACCCCGGCTCCCTACGGTGACTGGCATGCGCGATCAGTATTACGAACAGCTCGATGCCATCGTCGACGACCTGGTGGACCTGACCGGCACGGTGCGGCGTGCCGTCGCCGACGCGACCAAGGCTCTGCTCGAGGCCGACGGCCAGATCGCGGAGTCGGTCATCGCCGGCGACAAGGACGTCGACGAGGCCACCGAGACCGTCGAGGAGCGGACCCTGCTCCTCCTCGCGACGCAGCAGCCCGTCGCGACCGACTTGCGGCAGCTGATCGCCACGCTGCGCATGTTGGCCGACCTGCAGCGGATGGGCGACCTGTCCGTGCACGTCGCGAAGATCGCCAGGCGGCGCATGCCCGAGTCAGCGGTGCCCGAGCACCTGCACCCGACGATCCTGTCGATGGCCGCTGTCGCGGACTCGATGATCGACTCGGCGTCGCGCATCGTCGCCAACCGGGACGTGGCCAAGGCCGCGCAGCTCGAGGCCGAGGACGACGAGATGGACCTGCTCCGCAAGGACCTGTTCCGCTCGCTGCTCGGGGACTCCTGGGACTACGGCGTCGAGCCGGCCGTCGACGTGGCCCTGCTGGGCCGCTACTACGAGCGCATCGGTGACCACGCGGTCTCGATGGCGCGCCGGGTCGTGTACCTGGTCACGGGTCAGCTGACCTGAGACCGGACGGCCCCTTCCGGAGCCCCTGCTGCCTGCCGCAGCGGGGGTTTCGTCCGTCCCGGGGGCAGGTGTCAGAGGTGGGCGAGAAGCGCCTCAGCGCTACTCGGCGCCCTCGGTGGCCGTGTCCTCGGTCGGGGTGGGCTCGGTGGACGTGGGCTCGGTGGAGTCCTCGTCGGAGGTGCTCTTGGAGGTGCTTTCCTTCTCCGCCGGCGTCTCGTCGGGACCCTCGACCACGCTGGCGTACTCGGTGGTGCGGTCCACGACCGGAGCCTCGATCGTCACGGGGGACGAGTCGCTGAAGCTCAGCGTGATCTTGACGTAGATGCCCGAGGGGACGTCCTTGTCGACCACGTACACGCCGGCCGGGTCGTCGCCGCCGAGGGTCGTCAGGTATCCCGGCTTCAGCGGAAGCTGCTCGTCGGGGGCGGTGACCTGCAGCTCCTTGTCGTCCAGCGTCGTGACGCTGACCGAGCTCAGGTCCTGGTCCTCGTCGAGGTTGTTCTGCAGGGCAGCAGACAGCGTCGCCGACCCGTCGGGGTTGGCCACGAGGAGCGTGTTCATCGAGTCGACGTCGCCGCGGACGTTCGCGCCCACGCCGGGCTGGTACTGCTGGTTCGTCTGGGCGCCGAAGCCCGTCCCGCATCCGGCGAGGCCGAGGGTCATCACCGCGGCAAGGGAGGCGGCAGCCAGGGGGCGACGTCGTGCAGAGCTCACCAGATCACTCTTTCAGTTGGTCGATGCGGGGGGCACAGAGTCCTCGGCAATGGTATCGGAGACGGTCGGTGGAATTGCCTTTGACCTGTGGACATGGCGTCTGCTATGGCACCCATGCCCTGAAACTGCAGGGGTCTTTGTCGGCTCTTCGTGGTATTCTTGAACTCTACGAAGGGTGTTTTCTCTATGACTTTTACTGTCGGCGAAACCGTTGTCTATCCCAATCACGGCGCTGCAGTCATCGAGGACATCGAGACCCGGACGATCAAGGGCGAGGAGCGTGATTACCTCGTGCTGCGCATCGTCTCGCAGAACGATCTGGTGGTTCGCGTCCCGGCGTGCAACCTCGATCTCGTCGGTGTCCGCGATGTCGTTGACGAGGCCGGTCTCGAGCGGGTTTTCGGAGTCCTGCGTGCCGAGCACGTCGAGGAGCCGACCAACTGGTCGCGCCGCTACAAGGCCAACCTCGAGAAGCTGCACTCCGGTGACGTCCTGAAGGTGGCCGAGGTCGTCCGCGACCTGTGGCGCCGCGACCACGAGCGTGGACTGTCGGCCGGCGAGAAGCGCATGCTGTCCAAGGCACGTCAGATCCTCGTCTCCGAGCTCGCACTGGCCGAGAAGACGAACGAGGACAAGGCCGAGACCCGTCTCGACGAGGTCCTCGCCTCCTGAGCTGATCCCGCCTCACAGCCCCCGGTTCCTCCTGGAGCCGGGGGCTGTGTCGTTCCCGCGGCGTCAGAGGGGGACGACGAGCGCCGTGGCGATCGCCGCGATGCCCTCGCCGCGGCCGGTCAGGCCGAGACCGTCGGTCGTGGTGGCGGAGAGGCCGACCGGGGCACCGAGTGCCTCGCCCAGGACCTGCTGCGCCTGCTCGCGGCGCGTACCGATCTTCGGACGGTTGCCGATGACCTGCACCGAGACGTTGCCGACGACCCAGCCGGCCTCGCGCAGCCGCCGAGCCGTCTCGCTCAGGAAGTCGACGCCCGCCGCCCCGGCCCACTGGGGGTCGCCGGTGCCGAAGTGGCTGCCGATGTCGCCGATGCCGGCCGCGCCCAGCACCGCGTCGACGATCGCGTGCGAGACGCAGTCGCCGTCGGAGTGCCCCTCCAGGCCGTGGGACTCGTCCGGCCACTGCAGCCCGGCCAGCCACATCGGTCGGCCCTCGACGAGCCGGTGGACGTCGGTGCCGATGCCGATGCGCGCGGAAGTCACCCGTTGATCATGCCAGTTCGCACGGCGAGCTTGGTGCCCTCGCGCGAGGATGGGGCGGTGAGATCTCGCGTCATGCTCGCTGCCGGTGCGCTGGCCGCCCTGGCCGGCCTCGCCGTGAGCGAGGGCCTCGCTGCCGTGCTGGACCTGCGGGAGTCGCCCGTGCTGTCGGTCGGGCAGTCGGTCATCGACGTCACCCCCGGCCCGGTCGCCCACGCCGTGATCGACGCTGTCGGCACCCGCGACAAGCCGCTGGCCGTCACGGGCGTCGTCGTCGCGATCATCCTGCTCGGCGCCCTCGCGGGCCGGTGGTGGCGGAGCCGGCGCCTCGTGGCGTGGCTCCTGGTCGCCGTGCCGGTCGTCCTCGCGGTGGTGTCCGTCCTGTCCCGTCCCCATGCCTCGACCGCGGGCGTGCTCACGTGCGTCGGCGCAGGTGCCGCTGTCGTGGCCGTGCTCGAGCTGCTGCTGCGGCCCGCGGCCGAGGCCGGGACCGCGGGCGGCCAGTCGCGGCGGACGTTCCTGGTGCGCGCGGGTCTCGTCGCGCTCGCGACGGTCGTGGTGGGCGGGGCCGGGCAGGTGCTCGGCGCGCGGCATCGTCGTCGACGGGAGATCGAGGCGGCGCGCGCGTCCCTGGACCTGCCGGTGGGCCGGGTGGCGGCACCGGCCGGCACCGGGCTCGGCGTGCCCGGCCAGCAGCCGTGGCTGACCCCGAACCGCGACTTCTACCGCATCGACACGACCCTCAGCCCGCCCCTGATCGACCCGGCCGACTGGAGCCTGCGGATCCACGGGATGGTCGACCGGGAGATGACGCTGACCTACCAGGACCTCGTCGACCGTGGCCTCACGCAGGCGTGGATCACGATCGCGTGCGTGTCCAACGAGGTCGGTGGCGACCTGATCGGCAACACCGTCTGGGGAGGCGTCCCGATCAAGGACCTGCTCGACGAGGTCGGCGTCCAGGACGGCGCGGACGCCCTCCTGTCGACGTCCGAGGACGGCTGGACGTGCGGCACCCCGCTCGCTGCGCTGACCGACGGCCGTCCCGCACTCCTGGCGCTGACGATGGACGGCGAGCCGCTGCCCGTCGTGCACGGCTTCCCGGTGCGGCAGGTGGTGCCCGGGCTGTACGGCTACGTCTCGGCGACGAAGTGGGTCACGGACTGGGAGGTCACCCGTTTCGCGGACTTCCAGGCGTTCTGGACCAAGCGGGGGTGGGGCGAGCGCGGACCGGTGAAGATCCAGTCCCGGATCGACGTCCCGCAGTCCGGCGACTCGATCGACGCCGGACCGGTCACCGTCGCGGGTGTCGCGTGGGCCCAGCACGTGGGCGTCGCGGCCGTCGAGGTGCGCATCGACGACGGGCCGTGGCGGTCAGCCTCCCTGGGCGCAGTGCCCAACGACGACACGTGGGTGCAGTGGTCCCTCGCGTGGGACGCGCCGAAGGGCGATCACACGCTGCAGGTCCGGGCGATCGGCAAGGACGGCGTGCCGCAGACGGCCGAGCGGGCAGGCGTCCTGCCCGACGGTGCGACCGGCTACGACAAGGTGGACGTCGTCGTCGGCTGACGGCGGCTCCCGGCGGGGATCACCAGCGGGCGGTGTCCTTCGGCAGCGCCTTGCTGGTGGGCCGGATGACGTAGACCACGCCGCCGCTGCCGCGCAGCCAGGCCTTCTCGAACTGGGCGCGCGAGTACGTGCGGCGCACGGACGCGTTGGTGGACCCGGCCGGGTCGTTCACGATGACCTGCCCGGTCGACGTGAACCCACGGATCACCAGGAGGTGGCCAGGGGTCGACGAGATGGGGGCGCCGGTGAGCTCGCCGCGGCCGAAGGCGACCGACGCCACCAGAGGGATGCCCGCCTTGATGAACGCCTCGGCGTCCCGCAGCGTGTGCAGCCGGGTGACGAACGTGTCGAGCGAGTAGCGCGCGGCGTACGCGGTGTTGAACGGCCAGTTCCCGGTGCCGTTGTACTTGTGGTCGAACGTGTAGCGGGCGGCGTGGTCGACGAACGAGTCGGCGTGCTTCGACCACGTGTAATCGGCCTTGGTCGGACCCTTGCCGAAGAAACGCATGATCATCGACGTCGACGTGGGGGAGCACCACGCCTCGCCACCGCCGCCGTACTGGGGGAACTCGCCGCGGTGGATCATCTGCGACGACATCGGCACGGCGAGGTCCCGGGTCGCGGTCATCGTCGTGCTGCTCGCGCTCTTGAGGTTGCGGGCGGTGTAGGTCGAGGCGACGCCGTTGACCGCGTGCAGCGTGGGGCTGGTCTTCGTGCCCTTCGGCTTGAGGAGCATCACCCGCACCTGCCACTGGTCGAACGACTTGCCCGGGTTGGCCAGCACCGTGTCGGTGGAGACCTTCGCGAGGTCGTCGGCCTGCGAGGAGTACGAGGAGCGCTTGACGCTCGAGGTGTTGTCGGCCCAGCGGGCGACGGTGTCCCAGCTGCCGACGGTCGAGCCCTTGCGGACCCGGACGTCGATGCGCGCCCACGTCTTGCCCGGCGTCGTGATGCTCCACGACGGGAGCAGGCTGGTGGCGGCGAACCCGGTCTTCTTCCACGGGCCCTTCCAGTAGCCGCGGTCGTACGTCTTGGCGCCGCCCGAGACCAACGGGTCGTCGTAGCGCAGCTTCGTGGTGCCCTTGCCGAGGGTCATCTTGCCCTTGGCGGCGGCGAGACCGTACGAGGAGCCCTTGGTGAAGTCACGGGTGGTGGTCCACCGGGCGAAGGCGGCCTTGTCGGAGGCGGCGGTGGCGGGGGCGCCCGGCAGCAGGGTGAGGCCGAGGACCGCGGCGACGAGGAGGGGAAGATGGCGACGCATCTGCCCATGCTAGGTGACGAATGTGACTCGTGGGGCTGATGTGGCAGAGAACCTTCTGCGCAGGCGGTGAGGAGGCGTGGCGGGAGCCGATAGGGTTGGGCTGTGGCATTTCACCTGTATGACAGCGCAACCCGGCAGATTCGCGAGCTCGTCCCGGTCGTCCCCGGACGGGTCTCGATCTATCACTGCGGGCTGACGGTGCAGGGTCCGCCGCACATCGGCCACATCCGCAAGGAGGTCGTCTTCGACGTCCTGCGGCGCTGGCTCGAGCGCTCGGGCGTCGAGGTCACGATCGTCGCCAACGTGACCGACATCGACGACAAGATCCTGGCCAAGGGCGTCGAGCAGGACCGCCCGTGGTTCGCCGTGGCGTACGAGAACGAGCGCGCCCTCCACGCGGCCTACGAGGTGCTGGGCTGCACCCCGCCGACGTACGAGCCGCGGGCGACCGGCGTCGTGCCGGAGATGATCGAGCTCATGCAGACGCTGATCGAGCGCGGTCACGCGTACGCCGCCGAGGACGGTTCCGGCGACGTCTACTTCGACGTCCGGTCGTGGCCCGCGTACGGCGAGCTGTCCAACCAGAACATCGACGACATGCTGCCCGCGGAGGACGCGCCTGCCGAGGGCAAGCGGGACGGGCGTGACTTCGCGCTGTGGAAGGGACACAAGGCCGGAGATCCCGAGTCCGCCTCCTGGGCGACGCCGTGGGGGCGTGGCCGTCCCGGTTGGCACCTGGAGTGCTCGGCGATGGCCGCGAAGTACCTCGGCCCCGAGTTCGACATCCACGGCGGCGGCATCGACCTGCGCTTCCCGCACCACGAGAACGAGCTCGCCCAGTCGCGGGCCGCGGGCCAGCCGTTCGCGCGCTTCTGGATGCACAACGCGATGCTCAACCTGGCCGGCGCCAAGATGTCGAAGTCGGTCGGGAACACGTTGATGGTCAGCGAGGTCGTCAAGCGGGTGCGCCCCATCGCGCTGCGCTACTACCTCGCTGCCTCGCACTACCGCTCGATCGTGGAGTTCTCCGAGGAGTCGCTGGCCGAGGCCGCGACGGCGTTCGACCGCATCGAGGGATTCGTGCGGCGCGCGGCCGGGCTCGTGGGGCCCGGTGGGCTGGGCGAGGTGCCCGCTGCGTTCGCCGGCGCGATGGACGACGACCTCTCGGTGCCGGCCGCGCTCGCCGCGCTGCAGGGTCGGGTGACCGAGGGCAACCAGCTGCTCGGCGCGGGCGCCTCGGCCGAGCTGACCGCCGCTCTGGCGGACGTACGGACGATGCTCGACGTGCTCGGTTTGGACCCACTGTCCCCGACGTGGGATCGTGGGGGTGACGATGCGGCCTATGCGCAGGTGATCGACTCCCTCGTCGAGGGGCTCCTCGAGCAGCGCCAGCAGGCACGCGCGGCCAAGGACTTCGCCACCGCCGACCGGGTGCGCGACCAGCTCACGGCCGCGGGCATCGAGATCGAGGACACGCCGCAGGGTGCGCGCTGGTCCGTGAAGGGTAGCTAAGACATGCCGGGCAACAGCAAGCGCAAGGGCGCCATCAAGAAGACCGGTAAGGGCAACCCCACTGCCGGATCCGGCGGCCGCCGCCGTCAGGGACTCGAGGGCAAGGGCCCGACCCCCCGCGCGGAGGACCGTCCCAACCACAAGCTCTACAAGATGAAGAACGCGACCGCCAAGCGCGAGGCCGCGCGTCCCAAGCGCAAGCAGGGCGAGGCGGCCGAGTGGGTCGCCGGACGCAACTCCGTCCTGGAGCTGCTCAAGGCGACCGTGCCGGTGCACGCGCTGTACGTCGCCGAGGGCACGGACCGCGACGAGAAGGTCCGCGAGATCTTCAAGCTCGCCGCCGAGCAGCACGTGAGCCTGCTGGAGATCGGCCGCATCGAGCTGGACAAGCTCACCGGCGGAGCGGTCCACCAGGGCATCGCCGCGAAGCTCAACGCGTACGAGTACGCCGCCCCGCAGGACCTGATGGACCTCGCCGCCGAGCGCGACGAGCCCGCCCTGATCCTTGTCCTGGACGGCATCACCGATCCCCGCAACCTCGGCGCGATCATCCGGTCCGCCTCGGGCTTCGGCGCCCACGGCGTCGTCATCCCCGAGCGCCGCGCCGCGCAGATCACGGCCGCCGCCTGGAAGACGTCCGCCGGTGCCGCAGCCCGGGTGCCGGTTGCCCGGGTCACCAACATCACCCGCACGCTCAAGCAGTTCCAGGACGACGGCTGCATGGTCATCGGCCTGGCCGCGGACGGCACGGTCGACATCGCCGAGTCGCAGATGATCGACGGACCGCTGGTCGTCGTCATCGGCAGCGAGGGCAAGGGCCTGTCCCGTCTGGTCGGGGAGACCTGCGACGAGATCGTGTCGATCCCCATGTCGACGGGCCTGGAGTCGCTCAACGCCGGCGTCGCCGCAGGCATCGCGCTCTACGCGATCAGCCAGAAGCGCGCCTGACGCCACCCGACCACGCTCGGCCGCTGGGCCTGACGTTTTGACCAACACGCTGTCGGCGTGTCCGTCGAAACGTCAGGCCCATCGACGCATTGTGGCGCGCAGTGCCAGTATGGGCGTGGCGCACCACACACTCACCTCGGAGGACCCATGGCTCGGCTCAGCGGCAAGATCGCATTCATCACCGGCGCGGCACGAGGACAGGGTCGTTCCCACGCGGTGCGTCTCGCGTCCGAGGGTGCCGACATCATCGCCCTCGACCTGGCCGGGCCCCTGCCCGGAGTGCCCTACGAGTCGGCGACCCCGGCTGACCTCGACGAAACCGTCAGGCTCGTGGAGGCGGAGGGCCGACGCATCATCGCGTCCGTGGGTGACGTGCGCGACCTCGACGGCATGCGTGACTTCCTGGACGGTGCGGTGGCGGAGCTGGGCGGTCTCGACATCGTGGTGGCGAACGCCGGCATCTGCATCCCGGCCGCCTGGGACGAGGTGACCCCGCAGATCTTCAAGGACACCATGGACATCAATGTCACCGGCGTCTGGAACACCGTCATGGTCTCGGCCCAGCACCTGGTGGCGAGGGGTGGCGGCTCGGTCATCCTCATCAGCTCGTACGCGGGCAAGAAGGTGCAGCCGTTCATGGTCAGCTACACGACCAGCAAGCACGCCGTGACGGGGATGACCCGGGCGTTCGCCGCCGAGCTGGGCCGGCACCGGATCCGGGTCAACAGCATCCACCCCGGCGGCGTCAACACCCCCATGGGCTCGGGGGACATGCGCGCGGAGCTCGAGCGCGCAGGCGAGACGAACCCGCCGCTCAACGCGATGGGAACGCCCTTCGTCCCGCAGTACGCGGCCGAGCCCGAGGAGATCGCGGCGGCTGTCGCCTTCCTGGCCTCGGACGACTCGAGCTTCATCACGGCAGAGCACCTGAGCGTGGACGGCGGAGCCCAGTACTTCTGACCGTCACCCCGGCGTTCCGAGCACCTCGTTCAGGCGAGGTGCCGGACGTCGCGGGGTGACAAGCCGAACGCCGACCTGAACAGGCGCGACAGGTGAGCGGGGTCCGGGATGCCCCACTGGGCCCCGATCGCCGCGATCGTCCGGTGCCGCAGGTGGGGGTTCTCCAGGTCACGCTTGATGTGTCGCAGCCGCTCGGAACGGATGTACCCCGCGACGGTCACGCCGGTCTCGGCGAACAGTCGGTGCAGATAGCGCAGGGAGAGCCCCGTTGCCGCCGCCACGGCCGGCGGGCTGAGGTCCGGATCGCTGAGGTGCATGCCGATCCAGGTCATGACGGTGACCTGACGCGCGTGGTCCGACAAAGGCTCCGGGGCGACGTCGACGACGGCCGCGGCGAGCAGCTCGACCAGGACCGACAGCAGTCGTGACGTCGCCGGGGCGGAGCACTCGGGCAAGCGGTCCCACAGCTGGGTCAGGTAGGAGTCGAAGATGGCGCCGGCGCCCGTGGTGGCCGAGAGGGGCGTGCGTTGCAGCGTCGCCAGCACGTCGTTGCGGATCGGCAGCCGGTCGCGCGGGATCAGCACGGCATCCGCGACGAAGGGAGCGAACTGGCGCACGTCGTAGGGACGCGTCGTGTCGTAGATCGTCAAGCAGCCGGGAGAGAGGATCCCCTCCCGCTCGTGCTGGCGGATGCCGGCGCTGCCCTCGCGCTCGATCAGCACCTTGAGCACCTCGGTCGGGAAGCTGCCGATCATGGGGTGCGTCCGTGCCACGTCCTGCTCGACCGAGCTGACCCGCATGATCGCCAGGCCGTCGATGGCATACGCCTGGACCGATCCGTGGAACTTCCCGCTCGTGCGCGGGGAGACGTCCAGCGAGAGGTCCGCCGCGGCCAGCATCGAGCGGTACTCGTCCGAGTCGTTCGTGGTGCTGCGGGCGAGGCGGGGGCGGGGCGCGTTCCCGGCGTGGTGGAAGGGACCATCGTGGACACCTCCGTCTACCAACCGATTGTATGATTCACCCCACCCTAAGCCCGTCGTCGTCCAGAGGGAAGTGGGAGCGGGCAAGAGGGAGCGCGGATGTGCAACGACCCGTGCACGCAGGGACAAGTCGTCGACTGTGACCCAGGTTACGTTCGGTCGGCACCAGCAAACCGACAGCATCGAAGGGACACAGTCGTGACGACAACTACCTCAGCCTCTGCCGTGAGGAGCTTTGATCAGCTCTTCATCGGCGGCGAGTGGGTCGACTCCACCGGATCCGGACGCACCGATGTGATCTCGCCCAGCACCGGCGCCGTGATCGCTCACATCCCGGACGCGACCGAGGCCGACATCGACAAGGCAGTCGCCGCGGCTCGTGCCGCGTTCAACGGTCCGTGGCGCGACACGACTCCCGCCGATCGGGGCGCGGCGCTCTCGCGGCTGGCCGACGAGATCGAGAAGCGCATCCCGGAGCTCGCCGAGACCTTCGCCCACGAGGTCGGGGCGCCCCTGGCGGTCGGGACGGGATTCCACGCGCTCTCGGTCACCATGCTGCGTCAGTTCGCCGCGATGCACGAGACGACGTCGTTCGTCGAGGTCCGTGAGGACGGTGGCGACCGGGTCCACATCGTGCGGGAGCCCGTCGGAGTCGTCGGCGCGATCATTCCGTGGAACGGTCCGATCGCCGCCGCGACCTGGAAGCTCGGCCCGGCCCTGGCGGCAGGCTGCACGGTCGTCCTGAAGCCGGCGCCCGAGGGCCCGCTGACGACGTTCATCCTCGCCGAGTGCATCGAGGCCGCGGGGCTGCCGGCCGGCGTCGTCAACATCGTGCCGGGCGGCCGCGAGGTCGGCGAGCACCTGGTCACCCACCCGGGCATCGACAAGATCGCCTTCACCGGAAGCACCGCCGCGGGCAAGCGGATCGCGAGCCTGTGCGGCGAGAGCATCACCCGCGTGACGCTCGAGCTGGGCGGCAAGTCCGCCGCCATCGTCGCGCCGGACATCGATCCGGCCGACGTCATCCCCACGCTCGTGCCGGCCGGGATCGGCCACACGGGGCAGGTCTGCGCGGCCATCACGCGCATCCTCGTCCCCCGCGAGCGTCAGGCCGAGTACGTCGAGGCCATCACCGCCGCGCTGGGCTCGATCACGGTCGGCGATCCCTTCGACCCCAGCACGGCCCTCGGCCCCCTCGCGATGGAGCGTCAGCGCGACCGCGTCGAGGAGTACGTCGAGATCGGCCGTCAGGAAGGTGCCACCGTGGCCGTGGGCGGAGGGCGTCCTGCCGGGCTCGACGACGGCTTCTACTTCGAGCCGACGCTGTTCACCGACGTCACCAACGACATGCGGATCGCGCGCGAGGAGATCTTCGGCCCGGTCATCACGCTCATCGCGTACGACGGCATCGACGACGCCATCGCGATCGCGAACGAC
The DNA here is from genome assembly GCF_003065605.1 of Aeromicrobium chenweiae. Taxonomy (GTDB): domain Bacteria; phylum Actinomycetota; class Actinomycetes; order Propionibacteriales; family Nocardioidaceae; genus Aeromicrobium; species Aeromicrobium chenweiae. The sequence goes on from NZ_CP026952.1 coordinate 579,594, forward strand.
TCGCCCTACGGGCTGGCCGGCGCCGTCTACTCGAACGACGAGGCCATCACGACCCGCGTGGCCCGTGAGGTGCGGACGGGCCAGATGTACGTCAACAACGCCGGCATGTGCGTGACGCAGCCGTTCGGCGGATTCAAGGAGTCCGGCATCGGACGTGAAGGCGGGCCCGAGGGCCTCGCCGGATATCTCGAGACCAAGATGATCAACTTCGGCCAGGAGGCAAACGCATGACGATTCACACCAAGGGTGCTCTGCTGTGGGAGCCCGGGACCAACTCCGGGTGGACGATCTCGGACATCGAGATCGACCCGCCGAAGCGCGCAGAGGTCCTCATCAAGCTGACCGCCTCGGGACTGTGCCACTCCGACGCCCACCTCGACACCGGCGACATCCCGCTGCCGTACAAGCCCGTGCTGGGCGGGCACGAGGGCGCCGGCGTCATCCAGGAGGTCGGGCCCGAGGTGCACGACCTCAAGGTCGGCGACCACGTCGTCACGACCTTCCTGCCCTCCTGTGGCGTCTGCCGGTGGTGCTCCTCCGGCATGGGCAACCTGTGCGACGTCGGTGCCGGCGTGCTCAGCGGCTTCGCGCCCGACGGCACGAACCGCATCCACTCCGGTGGCCAGCCGGTCGGCGCGATGTCCTTCCTGGGCACGTTCTCGCCGTACGTCGTGGCACCGGTCAGCGGTGTCATCAAGATCGACAAGGACATCCCCCTGGAGAAGGCGGCCCTCGTCGGCTGCGGCGTCCCGACCGGCTGGGGCTCGGCCGTCAACTCGGCCGAGACGGGCGTCGGCGACACCGTCGTCGTGGTGGGCACGGGCGGTGTGGGCATCAACGCGGTGCAGGGTGCACGGCACGCCGGCGCGAGGACGATCGTGGCGATCGATCCCGTCGCGTTCAAGCGCGACATGGCCGAGCAGCTCGGCGCGACCCACGCGGTGGAGGACTTCGACAAGGGCATCGCCCTCGTGCGGGACCTGACCAACGGGGTCATGGCCGACCGCGTCATCCTCACCACGGGTGTCGCCTACGGCGACCTGATCGCGCCGTGCCTCGAGCTGACGCGCAAGGCCGGCACGCTGGTCGTCACGGCTGCCGCTCCCGCCATGCAGACGCAGGTCAACATGAACCTGCTCGACCTGACGATGTCGGGCAAGCGGATCCAGGGTGCGCTGTACGGATCGTGCAACGCGCGGGTCGAGGTGCCCAAGCTGCTCGACCTCTACCGGTCCGGCGCGCTGAAGCTGGACGAGCTGGTCACCCGCACGTACACCCTGGAGGAGATCAACCAGGGCTACACCGACATGTCGGAAGGTCGCAACCTGCGCGGCGTCATCGTGTACGAGTGAGCGACGACCTGAGCTGAGCACGACCAGGACCGCGGGAGGCTCGCCTCCCGCGGTCCTGGCATGCGCGGGCGGTGCGCTCAGGCCGGCGCCGGCTCCGCGTTCGTCCCCGCGAGATCCCGGACGGCCGCATGGGCCTGGTGCACGGCCTCGCCGATGCGCGCGATCCCGGCCGCGTCGCCGATCAGGACGCACCGACGTCCCAGGGTGGTGAGCTCGGCGTGCAGGCCGGTGTTGCTGCGTCGGCCCTGCGCCAGGACCACCGTCGCGGCGGGGACACGGCGGCTCTCGCCGGCGGACGTGAGCCCGACGTCGGACGGACCGATGGCGGTCAGGTGCGTCTCGGCCAGCAGCGTGATGCGCGGATTGGCACGCAGCCGCCCCAGCAGGACCTTGCGGTACAGCGGCTCGGCGGCGCGGGAGAGCTCGCCGTCGCGCGACCGGGTCACCAGTGCGACGTCCAGGCCGTGGACCGCGAGCAGCTCGGCGGTCTCGCAGCCGGTCTCACCGCCGCCGTAGACGACGGCGGGGCCCGGCAACGCCGCGACCACCGATTCGTCGCCGAGCAGGAGGTCGTACGCCGAGTGGACCGTGGGCCCGTCGTCGCCGGGGATGCCGTGCTCGAGCGAGGTCGTGCCCTGCGCCTGGATGACCGCGAACGGGTCGAGGTCGACGATCAGGTCAGCGGTGGCCTCGACCCCGAGGCGGATGTCCACGGCCGAGGACTGCAGCCTCTCGACGAGGTAGTCCCGGTACCACAGCAGGTTCTGCTTGTCCGGCGGAGCCGCGGAGGCGATCAGCCCGCCACCCAGCGACGCGGCGCGCTCGAACAGGATCACGTCGAACCCGACGGAGTCCGCCTGGATCGCGGCGGCCATCCCGCCGGGTCCGCCACCCACGACGACGATCCGCCGTCCGCGGCCGACGTCCCCGGTGATGAGGGGGACCAGCTCGCGGCCTGCCCGGGGATTCTCGGCGCAGCCGGTCGCCTCGTGCTTGAACACGCGGTCCGCGCACCAGTTGCAGCTCGTGCACGGACGGATGGGTGCGGTCAGGTCACCCCGCGCCTTCGCAGCCCATGCGGGATCGGCCAGCAGCGGCCGGCCCAGGGCGATCAGGTCGACGTCGCCGGCCTCGAGCGCCGCCTCCGCGGTCTCGGGCCACCTGGTCCCGATGCCGGCGACGGGGACCTCGACGGCCTCCTTGATGCGGCGGGCGAGGTCGAAGCGCCACCCCTCCCGGGACATGGGGTCGATGGTGCGTTCGAGCGATCCGGCGATCGAGCCGGTGGACACGTCGATGCCGTCGACGCCCGCGGCGACGAGCAGGGGAGCGATCGCGACCATGTCCTCGATCGACAGGCCACCGGCCATGTAGTCCTCGGCCGACAGGCGGTAGAGCAGAGGCCGGTCGCCGATCTCGGCCTTGACCGCGGAGATGACGGCGCGCGGGAACGCGAGCCGACGATCGAGGTCGCCGCCCCAGGCGTCGTCCCGGTGGTTCATGGCCGGCGACATGAAGGCGTGCAGCAGGTAGCCGTGGGCGCCGTGCAGCTCGATCACGTCGTACCCCGCCGTGACGGCACGTGCCGCGGCCCGGGCGAAGCTCGCCACGACGTCCTCGACCTCGTCCTGGCCCAGGCCGCGGGCCCGGAGGGACCCGTCGCGCCTGGACCGCACGTCGCTGGGGGCGATGGGCACCAGTCCGGGGCGGGGTGCGGCGAACTGACCCGGCATCTGGAGCTGGAGGCCGGCCACCGCCCCCTCGGCCTTGATCGCCGCCACCAGCCGGGCGTGGCCGGGAACCGCCCCGTCGTCGTCCAGGGTCACCTGGGTCTTCTCGGAGATGCCGAACCGGCTCGCGACGCAGGCGAACTCGACGACCACCAGCCCCACGCCGCCGCGGGCGCGCTCGGCGTAGTACGCGATCTGCGCGTCGGTGATCCAGCCCCGCTCGTCGGCCAGGCCCGTCGACATCGCGGCCATCACGATGCGGTTGGGCAGTGTCACCTGTCCCGCGGTGAGCGGGCTGAACAAACTCGCGAGCTTCATGGCCATCCTGTCTGCGTCCGACATGCGGCATCTTGTCTACCGCTCGTTTGGTAGGTTACTGTGACCTGAGTCATGTGACAAGGAGAGTGGGGAGCGGCGATGCTGGACCTGATGAGGCGGTACGTCCACGGCTTCGTGAACGCCCAGGACCCGGACGCCGCCCGCTCGATCATGGCCGCCGACTACCGGCTCCACATGGGCAGCGACACCCTCGTCGGGCGCGACGACCAGTACCTCCCCGCCGTGCTGCACCAGATGGCGCAGTTCCCTGGCCTCGGGTTCAGCATCCACGAGCTGATCACGGACGGTACTAGAACTGCCCTGCTGTTCAGTGAGCACGGTCACGCCGAACGGTCGCCCGGCCACGGTGCGGCGTGGCGTGGTGTCAGCATCTACCGCGCGGAGAACGGCCTCCTGGCCGAGTGCTGGGTCGAGCAGGACCACTTCGGGCGCCGCCACCAGCTCGCCGTCGGCGAGGCGGAGCCGGTGCGCCCCGTCGCGCTGGATCCGTGGTCGGCCCACGAGCCGGCGGACGACACCCGGCGTGAGCAGGCCGAGGTCGCGCTGCAGCAGTGGCTCGGCAGGCTCACGTCCTGGCCGCCGGCCGAGGGTGCGGTCGACGCCGGCTCCAGCGGGTCGACACAGCCGCGCATCGAGGTGACCTCCGTCGTCCTGAACGCCTTCGTGGTGGAGGGGGCCCGCGTGGCCTTCAACGCCACGATCGCCGGGACCTACCGCGGCGGCCTGCCCGACGCGGGAGATCCCGGCGTGCCGGTGACGACCGCGATCGGCGCCTTCGCCCGTCTGGCGGACGGCGAGCTGACCGATCTCGACGCGATCAGCAACCGGGTCCTGGTCCAGCGCCAGCTGCGCGCGGCCCGCGAGGGAACGGCGTCACGCACGCCCTGAGCAGCACCCACGTCAACCCAGAACACACGTCATGGAGGACCGCAGCATGTGGATCAACGCAACAACCATCGGAGACCGCCTCGACCAGGAGGCCGATCGCAACGACGGGATCGCGTTGGTGATGGGTGATCGCCGACTGACCTACCGCGAGCTGTCCGACGCGAGCGACCAGGTCGCCGCCGGACTTCTCGGCCTCGGCGTCAAGCGTGGCGACCGGGTCGGCATCCTCATGCCCAACTCGGTTGACTTCGTCGTGTCGATCTTCGCGATCGCGAAGATCGCGGCCGTCATCGTGCCGGTCAATGCGCGGTTCAAGGCGCACGAGGCCTCCTACGTCATCGATCACGCGGAGATCTCCGTGATGCTGACGTCCGGGGATCCGTCCGGGGCGACGGACTTCCCGGGCCTGCTGGCCACCGTGATCTCCGAGGGCGGCATGGCCGAGGCGACCGTGGTCGACATGGGGGAGTCGCCGCGCGGGGGGTTCCTGACCCGCGACGACCTGCTCGCCGCCGCGGTGCCCGTCGCGGACGTCAAGCGGGTGCAGGCCAGTGTCCGGCTGCGCGACATCGGCATCCTGATGTACACGTCGGGCACCACCGCCCGCCCCAAGGGCTGCCTGCTGACCCACGAGGCCGTGGTCCGTCAGGGCGAGAAGGTCGCCCGCACGCGGTTCAACCTCACGCGTGAGGACGCCTTGTGGGATCCGCTGCCCCTGTTCCACTGCGGCGGCATCGTGCCGATGCTCGGCGTGTTCTCGGTCGGCGCCAAGTTCTGCCACCCGGGGTTCTTCGAGCCGGGGCCCTCGCTGCGGATGATCAAGGCCGAGCGCTGCACGGTGCTGTACCCCGCCTTCGAGGCGATCTGGCTGGGCCTGGTCGACCACGAGGAGTACGTGCCGGAGGAGCTGCAGCACGTCCGGCTCGTGCAGAACATCCACACGCCCGAGCGCATGGAGCAGTTCGCGGCGCAGATGCCCTGGGCCAGCCACGTCACGTCGTACGGCTCCACCGAGTGCGCGACCAACCTGACCATGGGGCTGGAGTTCGACAGCCCGGACCTGCGCCTGCGCACGCTCGGCCCGGTGGTCGACGGCATGGAGGTGAAGATCGTCGATCCCGAGACGGGTCTCGAGGTCCCGCCGGGCGTCATGGGCGAGCTGTGCTTCCGCGGCTACTCGTGCTTCGAGGGCTACTACAAGGACCCCGAGCTCACCGCCCAGGTGTTCGACGAGGACGGCTTCTTCCACTCCGGCGACCGCGCCTGCATCGAGGAGACCGGTCACCTGCTGTACGGCGGCCGGATCAAGGACATGCTCAAGGTCGGTGGCGAGAACGTCGCGGCGATCGAGATCGAGGACTTCCTCGCGACGCACCCCGCGGTCCGGGTCGTCCAGGTCGTGGGCGTCCCGGACGCACGCTACGACGAGGTGCCTGCCGCCTTCGTCGAGCTCGAGCCGGGCGCCGAGGCCACCGAGGCGGAGATCATCGCGTACTGCATCGGTCGGGTCGCGACCTACAAGGTGCCGCGCTACGTGCGCTTCGTGACGTCCTGGCCGATGTCGGGCACCAAGATCAAGAAGTTCGAGCTGAGGGACCCCCTGGTTGCGGAGCTGACGGCCGACGGTGTGCCGCAGGCACCGAAGCCTGCAGCACAGCCGGCGTCGTAGGGGGCCGAGCGCTCAGGAGGACGTGCGCGACCGGTCGAGGAACCGCTGCAGGCCGCTGATCGCGTCGGGGGACTCCATGAGCGCGAGGAAGTGCCGGTGCTCGAGCGCCAGACCCTCCGCGAGGGCGACCGTCGACGCGGTGCGAACGGTCGTCTTGGCCGATCGCAGGGCCGCCGGCGCCGTCCGGGCGAGCCGGCGGGCCAGGTCCTGGGTGGCCTCGTCGACCGTGCCCGGCTCGACGACGCGGGTCACGAGGCCGAGCCTCAGGGCCTCGGCGGCATCGACGAGGCGGCCGGTGAGCACGAGCTCGAGGGCCGCGAGCTCGCCGACCCGGCGGGGCAGGCGCTGGGTGCCGCCCGCCCCGGGGATGAGCCCCAGCTTGATCTCCGGTGTGCCGAGGACTGCGGTGGTCGATGCCACCACGATGTCGCAGCAGAGCAGCAGCTCGAGCCCGCCGCCGACGGCAGGCCCGCCGACGGCGGCCACGATCGGCTGGGGGAGTGCGTCCATCAGCTCGAACAGGCGGGTCGTGATCGCGGTGTGGTGGCGGATCTGCTCGGGATCGCCGGCCGCCTCCAGGAGCTCGGCGATGTCACCTCCTGCGATGAACTGACCGTCGTGCGCCGAGCGGATGACGACGACCCGGACGTCGTCGGTCAGCGACTCGAGCGCGGACGTCAGTCCCAGCAGCACCGGCTCGGCCAGCGCGTTGACGGGCGGGTGGTCGAGCGAGATGACGGCGACGCCGTCGTGGAGCGAGGTCGAGACGGGGTTCATGGACTCTCCTGAGTATTGACAAACGGGTGTTTGGTGGATCTGTCTGAAGTGAGAAGCGGTCGACGACGCGGATTCCTACTGGTATTTCGGCGGAGGACGATTCCCTCCGGTGATCGGGCGATGAGAACTGGTTGAGACTATCGACCAACAACCAAACATACGGTAGATTGCGAATCCGACGTCGTCGAGAACGAGGAGCTGTCAGATGCAGGTGCAGGGATCGGTGGGACTGGTGACCGGCGGCGGCGGTGGCCTGGGCGCAGGAGTCGTCCGGATGCTGCTCGAGAACGGCGGCAAGGCGGTCGTCCTCGACCTGGACCGGAGCCCAGCGGCCGACCTGGCCGCCGAGCTGGGTGACGACGTGCTGTTCATCCCGACCGACGTGTCGGACGCCGACCAGGTCGCCGCGGCGGTCGCGCAGGCGGTCGAGACCTTCGGCCGGATCGACCTGTGCGTCAACGCAGCCGGCATCTCGCCCGCGCACCGCGTGGTCGACCGCAAGGGGACGATGTTTCCCCTCGACACCTTCCGCACGACGCTCGACATCAACCTGACCGGGGCGTTCGACGTGATCCGCCACGTCGCGAAGGCCATGAGCGAGCAGGACGCGGGGGCCGACGGCGAGCGGGGCCTCATCGTCAACGTCGCGTCAGCGGCCGGGCTGGAAGGACAGACCGGACAGGCGGCCTACACGGCCTCCAAGGGCGCGATCCTCGCCCTCACGCTGCAGCTGGCCCGCGACCTGTCCGTGTGGGGCATCCGCGTCATGTCGGTGGCGCCCGGGATCATGGACACGCCCATGCTGGCGGGCGTCGACGAGGCGCGTCGCGCGGCCCTGGTCGACCTGCACGTGTTCCCCAAGCGGCTCGGCACGCCGGCAGACTTCGCCGCGGTCGTGAAGACCTTCATGGAGGTCACGCTGCTCAACGGTGAGTACGTGCGGCTCGACGCGGCCACGAGGCTCTGATCGTGAGGCGTCACCTGTACTCCGCCGAGCACGAGACGTTCCGGGCCGCGTTCCGCGAGTTCCTGGAGCACGAGGCCGTGCCGTACGTCGAGGACTGGGAGTCGGCCGGCACCCTGCCGCGGGAGTTCTGGCGGAAGGCGGGCCAGGCCGGGTACCTCGGCTTCGAGGCGGATCCCGAGCTCGGCGGCCTCGGCATCACGGACTTCCGCTACAACGCGGTGATCCAGGAGGAGGTCGCCGCGAGCGGCATCGCGAACGACGGCTTCTCGCTGCACAACGACATCGTCACGCCGTACCTGCTGGAGTTCACGAACGAGGAGCAGCGCCGTCGCTGGCTGCCCGGGTTCACCGCCGGGGACACGGTCACGGCGATCGCGATGACCGAGCCGCAGGCCGGCTCCGACCTGGCCGCGGTCGCGACCAGCGGACGCCGCGAGGGGGGGGCGATCGTGCTCAACGGCTCCAAGACGTTCATCACGAACGGATCGATCGCCGACCTCGTCATCGTGCTCGTGCGCACGGGCGAGGACGACGGCCGCGGGATGACGCTGGTCGTCGTCGAGGAGGGCACGCCCGGGATGACGCGGGGCAAGCCGCTGAAGAAGGCCGGCCGCCGGGGGCAGGACACCGCGGAGATCTTCTTCGACGACTGCGCCGTGCCGGTCGAGAACATCCTCGGCGAGCCCGGTCGCGCGTTCAGCCTGGTCAAGCGCAACCTGGCGCGCGAACGTCTCTCGATCGCGGTGCACGCGGTGGAGAGCGCCCACACCGGTCTGCAGCTCGCACTCGAGCACACGGCCATGCGGTCGACCTTCGGCCGTCCCATCAACCGTCACCAGGCCGTGAGCCACACCCTCGCCGAGATGCACACCGCGGTGCAGGTCGCCCGCAGCCACGTGGACGCGTGCGTCGTCGAGCTCGACGAGGGCCGACTGACCGCCGAGGACGCGGCCGGTGCCAAGTTCTGGGCGACCGACCTGGAGGGGACCGTCCTGGACCAGGCCCTCCAGCTGTTCGGCGGGTACGGATTCATGGACGAGTACGAGATCTCGCGTCGCTGGCGCGATGCGCGGGTGCAGCGGATCTACGGCGGCGCCAACGAGATCATGAAGGACATCGTCGGACGGGGGCTCACCCGGTGAGCGCGCCCTGGCGTCCCCTCGAGGGCATGACGGTGATCGACCTGACCCGCATGCTGCCGGGCGGGACGGGGACGTTGCTCCTCAGCGATCTCGGGGCCGAGGTCGTCAAGATCGAGCAGCCGCCGGGCGGCGACGCGACCCGCTGGCTCGAGCCGCGCATCGGCACGGACTCGAGCGCGCAGCACCAGTACATGGATCGCGGCAAGACCTCGCTCTCCCTCGACCTCAAGTCCGAGGCCGGACGCGCCGAGCTGTTCGAGCTCGTGGGACGTGCCGATGCCCTGGTCGAGAGCTTCCGTCCGGGCGTGGCTGACCGGCTGGGCATCGGCTACGAGGTCCTCGCCGAGATCAACCCCGCGCTGGTCCACCTGGCGCTCTCGGGCTACGGGCAGGAGGGCCCGCGCGCGTCCGCAGCCGGCCACGACCTGAACTTCGTGGCACGGGCAGGGCTGCTCGGCGCCGACCGCGAGGTGCCGCCGACCCTCGTCGCGGACGTCACGGGCGGGGTGCTGGCGGCACTCGGCCTGACGGCCGGCGTCCTGTCGGCGCGTGAGACGGGCCGCGGCTCGTTCATCGATCTTGCCCTGGCCGACGCGGCTCTGGTGCTGGGCGGCATGCAGATCGCCGAGCGCCTCGCGTCCCAGCGGCTGGACGTCCCGGTCGCGACCCCGTTGGACGGACGGAGCCCCTGCTACCGCGTGTACCCGACGTCGGACGGCCGGCACCTCGCCGTCGCCGCCGTCGAGGAGAAGTTCTGGCAACGCGTCGTGGAGATCCTCGGCCACCCCGAGTGGGCGACGCGGCAGACCGATCCGACGCTCGTGCCCGAGGTCGCGGCCGTGCTGGCCACGAGGCCCCTGGAGCAGTGGCTGGCCGAGCTCGACCTGCCCGACACGTGCGTGTCGGGGGTCCTCGACATCGACGACCTGCCCGACGATCCGCAGGTCCGCGAACGGGGCTCGCTCATCGAGGTGGAGACCGCCGCCGGACCGCTGTGGCAGGTGGCGCCGCCCTTCCACGCCCGTGAGAACTCGAACAACTCCCCATCCCGACGGTTCCTGGAGGTACCGACATGAGAAGAGCACAAGCCCGCGAGATCGCCACCGACCTGCCCTCGGACGTCATCGAGGTCGTCGAGGCCTCCGAGCCTGAGGCCCGTGAGGGATGGACCACCGTGCAGGTCAAGGCCGCGGCCCTCAACCAGCACGACCTGTGGTCGATCAAGGGCGTCGGCGTCACCGCCGAGCACTTCCCGCTGGGCATCGCCTCGGACATCGCCGGCGTCACGCCCGACGGGCGCGAGGTCGTCGTGCACTCGCTCGTGGCCGACCCGTCACGCGGTGGCGGCACCGAGCTGCTCGACCCGCGCCGTCGCATGCTGGCCGAGGCCACGACCGGGGGTGCGGCCGATGCGGTCCTCGTGCCCGACCGCAACCTGGTCGACAAGCCCGCCGGGCTGAGCTTCGAGGAGGCCGCGTGCCTCCCGACCGCCTGGCTGACCGCCTACCAGATGCTCTTCGTGAAGGCCGAGGCCAAGCCCGGCGACACCGTGCTGATCCAGGGCGCCGGCGGCGGCGTGTCGACCGCAGCGATCACCCTCGCCTCGCGCGCGGGCCTGCGCGTGTGGGTCACCGGCCGTGACGAGCAGCGGCTTGCCGCTGCCCAGAAGATCGGTGCCACGGCGGTCTTCGCCGCCGGCGAGCGTCTGCCCGCCCGGGCCGACATCGTGCTCGAGACGGTCGGCGCCGCGACCTGGGACCACAGCACGAAGTCCGTGCGCCCTGGCGGAACGATCGTCGTGGCCGGCGCGACCACCGGCGCCAAGGTCTCCCTCGACCTGATGAAGGTGTTCCTCAACCACGTCAGGATCCTCGGCTCGTCGATGGGGACGGTCGAGCAGCTGTCCTCGCTCGTGGCGTTCTGCGTCGCGGCCGACATCCACCCCGCGATCGACTCGATCCACTCCCTCGACGACGCGCAGGCAGCGGTCGCCCGGCTCGAGAGCGGCGAAGCGGTCGGCAAGGTCATCATCCGCCCCTGAACCGCACGCCTCACCACACACATCACACAAGGAGCATCGACATGGATTTCAGCATCACTCAGGACCAGGAAGACTTCGTGGAGTTCGTGCGCGACTGGGTCGACCGCGAGGCGCCCAAGTCCGCCGCCCTGGCGTGGGAGAAGGAGGAGCACACCTTCCCCGAGGACCTGTTCCAGAAGATGGCGTCAGCGGGCTTCCACGGCGTCGGGATCCCGGAGGAGTACGGCGGCCAGGGTGGCGACATCGTGACCCAGATGCTGCTCGCCCGGGGACTGTCCCGGTCGCTGGCCGGACTCACCTGGGTCTGGGGCATCACCTCGTTCGCCGGCGGCAAGTCGGTCGGCCTGTACGGCAGCGAGGAGCAGAAGAAGCACTACCTGCCGCGCATCTGCTCGGGTGAGGACAAGTGGGCCATCGGCTTCACCGAGCCCGGCGGTGGCACGGACCTCCTCGGCGCCATGCGCACCCGCGCGAGGAAGGTCGAGGGCGGCTGGGTCGTCAACGGCCAGAAGACCTGGAGCTCGATGGCGCACGTCGCCGACAACATCCTGCTGCTCGCGCGCACCGAGGAGACCGAGAAGCGGACCCAGGGCCTGACCCTGTTCATCCTCCCGGCCAAGTCCGAGGGCGTCACGATCCGGGAGATCCCGAAGCTCGGCATGCGCGCGCTCGGCTCGTGCGACGTGTTCCTCGACGAGGTCTTCATCCCCGACGAGAACGTCCTGGGCGAGCCCGGTCGTGCGTGGTACATGCTGCTGCCGACCCTCAACAACGAGCGCGTCATGCTGGCCTCGTTCTGCGTCGGAATCCTCGACGGCGTCCTGGAGGACGCCCTCAGGTACATGGACGAGCGTGAGGCGTTCGGCGGGAAGATCGGCCGGTTCCAGGCGCTGCAGCACCATGTCGCGAACATCGCGATGTGGCGCGAGCAGTCCGAGCTCGTGGTGTTCAAGGCGGCGTGGATGCAGGCGACGGGCCGGGACGCCGGCGCGATGTCGAACATGGCGAAGGTCATCGCGTCCGAGCTCGCGGGTCAGGGCGCTGACCTGGGCCTGCAGATCCTCGGCGGCATGGGTTACTCGGCCGAGACGAACATGCAGCGGTACTGGCGGGACGTCCGCCTGTTCCGCATCGGCCCCATCACCAACGAGATGGCACGCAACGGCATTGCCGAAGGACTCGGCCTGCCGCGGTCGTTCTGACATGGAGACTGGAACGCACCCCCTCCAGCACCTGGTGGGATCGCGCGTGCCCGGCGGTGAGTACAGCATCGCCGGGTACGAGAGCTGGCTCTCGCGCGACGCGCTGTCGGCTGCGGCCTCGCCGCAGCCCCACCCGATCATGGCGTTCATCGGCGTGCAGCGGGGCATGGGGCTGAGCGTCGCCGGGCTGTTCGAGCTGCTGGAGTGCGACATCGCCGACGGCCCGATGCTGGCGCAGTCGACGATCGAGCTCGACCGGGACCTCGAGACCGGCCGCACGTACGCCGTCGAGGGCGAGGTGGTCGCCCTGGTGCGCAAGCAGGGTGCCGTGCTCGGCACCTTCGACCTGGCCACGTGCCGCTTCGACCTCCTGGACGCCGAGGACGGCGCCCGGGTCGCCAGCGTCACCAACGTGTACGCGATCGGAAGGGACGACTCATGACCTTCACCCCACCGGGCGAGGTGCTCACGTGGCAGCTCCCCGAGGTCGACCCGGAGAAGATGAAGGTGCTGGCGCTGCTGCTGGCGGACCCCAACCCGATCCACTTCGATCCAGAGGCCGCTGCGGGCATCGGCGCCGCGCGCGTCGTGAACCAGGGACCCTCGACGATGGCGACGGTCTACAACCTGTTCGAGCAGACGCACCCGGACCACCGGGTCGCCCGCGTGTCGTTCCGTCTTCTCGGCAACGTCCTCGCGGGTGACGCGGTGACCGTCTCGGCGGTCCCGTCCGACCAGGCCGAGCCGGATGCCACGACGTTCGACGTCACGGTCCGGACGGGTGAGGGCACCACGGTCATCACGGCCCGGGCCGAGCTCGTGCGACGCAGCGAGGTGGCCTCGTGACGCGCCCGCTGGCCGTCGTGACCGGTGGGTCCCGGGGCGTCGGGCGGGCGATCGTCGCGGCCCTGGCCCTCGACCACCGGGTCGTCTTCTCCTACCGTCGCGACCGGGAGTCGGCCGACGACCTGCTGCGCGCCGTCGCCGAGGCGGGCGGCGAGGCGCATGCGGTGCAGGCCGAGCTGTCCGAGCCCGGCGCCGCGACGGCGCTGGTCGAGGCCGTGCTGGCCGAGCACGGGGACATCGCCGTGGTCGTGGGCAATGCGGGTTCTGCCTCCCGTGGGTTGTCGACGGTCGACACGACCCTCGCGGAGTACCTGCGGATGCTGCACATCCACGCCCTGTCGAACATCGAGCTGGCCGCGGCCGCCATGCCCTCGCTGCGCAGGCAGAAGGGGAGCGCGGTCTTCGTCTCCAGCACGGTCGTGGACCTGCTGCCCGAGGGAACGGCTCCGTACGCCGCGGCGAAGGCGGCCATGGGAGCGGCGGCGGTCGTGATGGCGCGCGAGGAGCGGGTGCACGGGGTCCGGGTCAACCTGGTCGCCCCGGGCCTGGTGGCGACCGACATGGGCAACCGTCTCACCGAGGCGACGACGGGTCATGCGAGCGCGTCGACCCTCGACGAGCTCTCCCCGCTCGGTCGGGTCTGCCGACCGGAGGACGTGGCCGGGGTCGTGGCCTTCCTGGCGGGTCCCTCGGCCTCCTACGTCACCGGCCAGCGCGTGCTGGTCGACGGCGGCGGCCCCCGCAACTCCCTCGTACCCACCGCCGACTGACACACCACAACCAAGAGGAGCTTTCACATGAAGGATGCAGTAATCGTCGAGGCCGTGCGCACGCCGATCGGCAAGCGCAACGGCGGCCTGTCGGGCGTCCACCCGGCCGATCTGTCCGCCACGGTCCTGCAGGGGCTCGTGGACCGCACGGGGCTCGACCCGGCCCTCGTGGAGGACGTCATCTGGGGATGTGTGAGCCAGGTGGGTGAGCAGTCGATGAACGTCGGTCGCTACGGCGTGCTCGCCGCCGGCTGGCCCGAGTCGGTGCCCTCCACGACCGTGGACCGGCAGTGCGGCTCCTCGCAGCAGGCCGCGGCCTTCGCCGCTGCCGGTGTGATGGCCGGGCACTACGACATCGTCGTCGCCGGTGGTGTCGAGTCCATGAGCCGCGTGCAGATGTTCTCGTCGGTCGAGAACGGTCCCGGTCACCCGCAGTCGCCCCTCGTCACGGCACGCTACGGCGACCAGCTCGTGCCGCAGGGCATCGGCGCGGAGATGATCGCCGAGAAGTGGGGCCTCAACCGTGAGCGCCTCGACTCGATCGCGGTCCGCTCGCACGAGCGCGCCGCCGCGGCGATCGACGCCGGACGGTTCGCCGGCCAGATCGTGCCCGTCACGACCCCCGAGGGCGTCGTCGTCGACACCGACGAGGGCGTGCGCCGCGGGACGACCCTGGAGACGCTCGCCAAGCTCAAGACGCCCTTCCAGGAGAACGGCCGGGTGACGGCCGGCAACGCCTCGCAGATCTCGGACGGCGCCGCCGCACTGCTGATCATGACTGCCGAGAAGGCGCGCGACCTCGGCCTCACCCCGATTGCACGTTTCGTGTCGTCCGCGGTCGTGGGCGTCGACCCGATCACGATGCTGACCGGTCCGATCCCCGCGACGCGCAAGATCCTCGACCGGTCGGGGATCCCGCTGTCGGAGATCGGTGTCTTCGAGGTCAACGAGGCCTTCGCGTCGGTCATCGGTGCGTGGGAGGACGAGATCGGTCCCGACACCGACAAGGTCAACCCGAACGGCGGCGCGATCGCCCTGGGTCACCCGCTCGGCGGCTCCGGCGCCCGTGTCATGACCACGATGCTGCACCACATGCGCGACAACGACATCCAGTACGGCCTGCAGGCGATCTGCGAGGGCGGCGGCATGGCGAACGCGACGATCCTGGAGCTCCTGAGGTGAGCCACGGTCTCCTGCAGGACCGGGTCGTGGTCGTCACCGGCGGCTCGAGCGGCAACGGGCGGGCGATCGCCCTCGCGGCCGCCGCCCAGGGCGCCCGCGCCGTGGTGGTCGCCGACGTCGTCTCGGAACCGCGGGAGGGCGGCCGGCCGACGCACGAGGTCATCGGGGGCGACAGCCTCTTCGTGTCGTGCGACGTCAGCCAGCCGGACTCGATCGAGGCGGCCGTCGCGGCCGCGGACCCGTTCGGCGGGGTCGACGTGCTGGTCAACAACGCCGGCATCGTGGGACCGGCGAGCCGGGTCGTCGAGATGGATCCCGCGGACTTCGACCAGGTGCTCGCGGTGAACCTGCGGGGCACGTTCCTGGGTTGTCGGGCCGCGGGACGCCGGATGGCCGAGCGCGGCTCCGGCAGCATCGTCAACGTCGCGAGCATCGCCGGGATCCTCGGGTCGCGGAGCTCCGCGGCGTACAGCGCCTCCAAAGCGGGGATCCTGCTGATGACGAGCACCCTGGCCTTCGAGCTCGGCTCCGCGGGCGTGCGGGTCAACTCGGTCCTGCCCGGGATCATCGAGACGCACATGACGACGGTCGACCGCACGCTGGCGACGGACGCGTACGCGGCGACGGTGGCGAAGGTGCCGCTCGGCCGCCTCGGCACGCCGGACGACATCGCGAACGCGGTGGTCTACCTCGCGAGCACCCTGGCCGGGTACGTCACGGGCTCATCACTGGTCGTCGACGGCGGGCTCATCGCCACGGTTCCCTGACCTCTGGGGACGAGGAGGGGCCGGTCCGGATGCCCGGGCCGGCCCCTCCTCGTGCTCGAGCCCTCAGGCAGCTGCGGCGAGCCGGCGCAGGTACGTGTACCGATCGGTGACGACGTGGCCCGTGATGCGTCCGTCGACCACCCGGACGAGCCCGGTCGCGTAGAGCTCACCGTCGACGCCCCGCAGGCCGTCATGGGCGTCGCCCAGGCCGCCTGCGTAGGCGCCCGACACCGAGACGTGGAACGCAGCCTGATCGCTGGCGCTGAACAGGTCGATGACGCGCGAGGTGGGCGCGTCGAACCGTGCGAGGGGGGCGCCGGGGGTCGCGTCGTCCCGGGTGATCTCCGGGTCGTCCAGCCATCGCGAGGACTCGAGCCACGCGCGCACGACGTCCTCGATGTGGGGTGACGCGGGCTCGTCCGGCGCCATGAAGGGGTCGAGGGCGGGGGCGGAGACGGGAAGGGGGACACCGTCGTGCTGCTGCGCGGCCCGCGAGAAGTAGTCCTGCTCCACCCGGCACTCGGTGAGGCGCTCGTGGTCCCACCGGTACATGCTGACGCCCTGCCAGCTCGCGGACGTCCCGGAGAGGACCGACCGGCCGTGCTCGGTGAAGTGCAGGGCGGCGCGCTCGCCGTTCGAGATGAACCCGTGGACCGTGAAGCCGAGGCCGGGGTACTGGCGGTACTGCTTGGCGGTCGCGGGCTTGTACTGCTCGTCGCGGCCGCGGAGGCTGAACGTGTTCATGTGCAGCACGTAGTCCTCGACCATGATCCGGTCGCAGACCGTGAAGTCGTGGCTCGCCGTGTAGCCGTACGCGTAGATTCTCAGCAGCTCGGCGAACGGGGAGAGATCGGTCATCCGTGCATCATACAAACGGCCGGTTGGTAGAGCAATCACCGGATCCCAGCCTGAGCGGTGCTCCGAGAGGGCTTCCCCGCCGTCGGGGCCGGGTCGTCAGTGGTTCGCGGCTGCGCGCGGCGTGCGACAAGTCAAACGCTCGGATGGTAACTTCTCGCAAATGAACGCAAGTGCAGGACCCAAGGCGCCGGGGGGCGCGGACGACGCCACGACCAGCGATTCGGCGTCGATGCCCAGGTCGGGTCGCAAGGTCACGACGTCGAACCGTCAGTCGCCGCGCAAGTCGGGCGACGAGCGATGGAAGGAGCTGCTCGACGTCTCGGCCAGGATGTTCGCGGACCGCGGGTACGCCGCCACCTCGCTCCAGCACATCGCCGACGAGCTCGGGATGCTGAAGGGCAGTCTCTACTACTACATCAAGACCAAGGACGATCTGCTGTACGAGGTCATCCGCGGCGTGTACTGGGAGGGAGTGGCCAATTTTCGCCGTATCACCACGGGTCCGGGCGATGCGGTCGACCGGCTCGAGCACGCGATCCAGGGCCACGTGCGCTACCTGATCGACAACATCACGGCGACGACGGTGTTCCTGCACGAGTTCGACCAGCTCTCGCCCGGTCGGCGCGAGGAGCTCTCGGCGCTGGGCTACACCGAGCAGCTGCGCGACCTCATCCGCGCCGGCCAGGCCGAGGGCAGCATCCGGCCCGAGATCGATGCGTCGATGGCGGCCCTCGCCGTGCTGGGCGCGACGAACTGGATCTACCGCTGGTACCGCGATCCGGGCTCGCGTGGCCCCGACGAGATCGGCCGGCAGTTCTCGGACATCTTCGTGTCCGGCCTCGTCTCCCCGTCCCGCAAAGCCTGACGCTGCCGAGCGGGCCGACGCGGCTCGTCGTCCGATTGGCTTGACATGTGACGTGAGTCTCGTACTCTTGTCGGCAAGTCACCAAACGAACGGATGGTAAAATGACGTCTACCACAAGCCGGCGCTCCGGCAGGGTCCTGGCGCTCGGAACGGTTGCAGCCCTCGTCCTCGGGGCCTGCGGATCGGGCAGCGACTCCGGAGAGTCCAAGGCGGACGCTGACACCGTCACGGTCGACCTGCTGACCGAGCTCACCGGCGCCGCGGCGTTCTGCGGCAAGTCGGTCCGCGCGGGCGCGGAGGCGGCCATCAAGAAGGCCAACCAGGACGACATGCTCGACGGCGTCACCATCAAGCTCAAGGTCCGCGACACCGCGACCGATCCCCGCAAGGCGTCGGCCGCCATGAGCGACGCCGCGTCATCGGATGCTGCGTCGACGATCTTCGGCTGCTCCAGCGCCGAGGCCGTGGCGATCGCCCCCATCGCCCAGGACGAGGAGATCCCGCTGGTCGCGGTGCAGTCCGGCACCGAGGGCGTCGTGGACGCGGGTGACTACGTGTTCCGCACGACCGCGCCGCAGTCGTCGTACCACAAGAAGCAGGTCGACCACTGGGAGAGCAAGGGCGTCAAGAGCGTCGCGATCGCCTACCAGACGGACAACCCGACCCTGGTCGACCTCGGTGAGAAGGTCTATCCCGACCTGCTGAAGGACGCCGGGATCAAGCTGGTGAAGAGCAGCAAGTTCGCCGGCGACGGATTCGACTTCACGGGCCTCGCCAACGGCATCGTCTCGGCGAAGCCCGAGGCCGTCCTGGTGCTCGGCCAGGGCACGCCGAACGTCACGATCGTGACCCAGATCCTGCAGAGCGGCTTCGAGGGTCTGATCGGCGGCACGCCCGGCTTCTCCGGAGGCGTGCTGAAGCCCCTCGGCGCCAAGGCCGACGGCCTGACGTGGCCCACGGACTTCCACCCCGACGCGGACAACGCCGGCACGAAGGACTTCGTCGCGGCGTACACCAAGATCACGGGCACGAAGGCCGAAGAGATCGACGCCTTCACGGCCGAGGCCTGGGACGCCGTGATGTTCACGGTCGCCGGCCTGAAGAACGCCAAGAGCTTCGACCGCTCCGACGTCCGGGAGGGCTTCTCGAAGGCTGCCGACGAGGGCATCGAGGGCGCTGTCGGTCCCCTCACGTTCGAGGACCGTGACGCACGAGCCGAGGGCGTGCTGATCGAGTGGCAGGACGCCACCGCGCGTCTGGCTCCTTGACCGCCGGCCGGCCGGGACGTCGAGGCGTCCCGGCCGGCTCCTCCTCTGTGAAAGAAGATCCATGCTCCAGCTCTTGAGCAGCGCGCTCATCCTCGGCTCGATCTATCTGTTGTTCTCGATGGGTCTGAGCCTGTCGTGGGGAGTTCTGAACATCCTGAACCTCGCCCACGGCTCCATCTTCATGTTCGGCGCCTTCAGCGCGTACCTCATCACGCGTGAGGTCACGCAGGACATCCATCTGGCGGTGCTCGCGGTCATCGCGGCCCTCGTCGGCGGCGCCCTCTCCGTCCTCCTGCAGGTTCTCGTCTACCACCCGCTGCAGCGTCGTACCGCTGATGCGCACTCGGCCGAGCTCGGCGTGCTGATCGCGAGCATCGGTGCCGGGCTCATCCCGGTCACGGTCGCCCTCAACCTGTCGACCGACGAGGTCGTCAACCTCCCGGCCGGCGTCGTGGAGACACAGATCCACGTGTTCGGCTCGGTACGCATCACGACGCTGCAGATCGGCATCGTCATCGTTTCGCTCGTGCTGGCAGCGGCCCTCAGCGTGTTCGTCGCGCGGACCCGGACCGGCCGCGCGATGCGGACGATCGCGGCCGATCCCGTCACCGCCGACATCATGGGCATCCCCGTGGCACGGCTCTCGGCCCTGACCATGTTCATCAGCGGTGCGTTGGCCGGGACGGCGGGCCTCCTGCTCGCCGCCAACGCCAACGCGATCGAGGCGCACATGGGTGACGGCCTGCTGCTCAAGGCGTTCGCCGCCGTCGTGCTCGGCGGGGTCGGCAGCATCCCCGGCGCCGCGGTCGGCGCCTTCGCCCTCGCACTGGGCGAGACGTTCGCGGTCGAGTACTTCGGCGGTGACGCGAAGGACTTCGTGGCCTTCGGCCTCATCATCGTGGTCCTGCTCCTGCGACCCCAAGGCATCTTCACCCGAGCGGCAGGTCAGCGCGCATGATCAACGAATGGGTCTCCGACAACGAGACGCTCCTGCAGACCGTCATGGTCTACTACATCTTCGGCCTCAGCATCCAAGTCGTCCTCCGAGCCGGTGTGTTCTCGCTCGCGAGCGCGGGCATGTGGGCCATCGCCGGGTACGCGACCGCCTGGATGCTCGACCGGGACATCGCCTGGCCGTTGGCCGTCGCCGTGTCGCTGGTGATCGTCCTGGTGGTGTCGCTGCTTCTCGCGATCGCGTTGGGCCGCCTGTCGGGGCTCTACCTCGGCATGGCCACGATCGCGTTCGACCTCATCATCGTGTCGCTCGCGTACACGTGGGAGAGCGTCACGGGTGGGGCGATCGGCCTGTACGGGATCCCGCGTGACGTGACCCTGCTCCACGCGGTGCTCCTGGCAGTCGTCGCGACGGTCGTCGTGGGCCTGCTGCAGGCCCGTGCCGGCGGCCGTGCCCTCGACGCACTGCGCACGGACGCGACCCTGGCCTCCTCGGTCGGCATCAACGTCCCACGCGCACGCATCTACTGCATCGTCCTGAGCGGGGTGCTCGGCGGCCTGTCCGGCGCGATCAGCCCGCTGATCTTCGGAGTCCTCGGACCCGGCGACGGCGGCTTCACCCTCGTGGTGCTGGGCCTCACGATCGTCGTGATCGGCGGCTCCCGGTCGTGGATCGGCGCCGTGGTCGGTGCGGTGATCGTCACTTTCCTGCCCGAGGTCCTGACCTTCATGGACGAGTGGAGCAGTGCGGTCTACGGCGTCCTGATCGTCGTCATGGTGATCTTCGCCCCGCAGGGACTGACCAGCATCGTGGCCCGGCTCGTCCGTGCTGCCACCGGCCGGACCAGGCCGCGTCCAGGTGACGGGTCGCAGGATCCGCACCAGCCGGAGCCCACCGGCGATCCCGTCTCGGTGGAGGAGCGCTCATGACCACGGAACCCTTGGTACGCCTGGACGGCGTCATGGTGCACTTCGGCGGCGTCAAGGCCGTCGATGGCGTGACCTTCACGCTCGAGCGCGGCTCGTTGTGCGGCGTCGTCGGTCCGAACGGATCGGGCAAGACCACGCTGATCAACGCGATGTCCGGCATCTCGCCGGCGACGGGCGGCCGGATCGAGTTCCTCGGGTCCGACACCACCCGGTCCTCGCCGTTCGCGCTGGCCCGCCTGGGCCTGCGGCGTACGTTCCAGTCGATCCGCCTGCTCCCGGAGCTCGACGTCCTGGCGAACGTTGCCCTCGGCGCGGACTCGGGGGGCGGTCAGTACGACGGCCTCCTGCGGCCCCGTCGGTCCCGCACCAACGAGCGGCGCACGCGCGAGCAGGCACTGGCGGCTCTCGACCGGGTCGGCCTCGTGCACCTCGCCCGGCACCGGCCGACGGATCTGCCGTACGGCCACCAGCGCATGATCGAGATCGCTCGCGCGGTCGTCAGCGAGCCCGAGGTGCTGCTGCTGGACGAGCCGGTCGCCGGCATGTCCGGCGAGGAGCGCCGCCAGGTGGCGGACCTCCTGATCTCGCTCCGGGCGGACGGCATGACCCAGATGCTCGTGGAGCACGACCTGGGTCTCGTGACCCGGATCTGCGACCACCTGGTCGCCCTCGATCACGGGCAGGTGATCGCCGACGGCGATCCGCTCACCGTCATGAACGACTCTTCTGTTAGGGAGGCCTATCTTGGCCCGCAACACACGTCAGCTTGAGGTTCGTGACCTCACCGTCCGCTACGGACGCCTCACCGCGGTCGAGTCCGTCTCGTTCACGGCCGTCCCGGGGACGATCGAGCTGCTGCTCGGCGCGAACGGCGCGGGCAAGAGCTCGACGCTGAAGGCGATAGCCGGGGTCGTCAGGCCCGCGTCCGGCCAGGTCCGCATCGGTGACCAGGACATCACCGGCAAGCCGGCCTGGCGCGTCGTGCGGTCCAAGGTCGTGCTGGTGCCGGAGGGCCGCCGCATCGTGCAGTCGTTGAGCGTCGAGGAGAACCTGCTGCTCGGCGGGTACTCCAACACCGAGGCCAGCAGCCGCGACTCGATCCTCGCCGACGTGTACGACCTGTTCCCGATCCTCGCCGACCGCCGTCGGTCGGCCGGGGGTCTCCTGAGCGGCGGTGAGCAGCAGATGCTCGCGTTCGGGCGGGCGCTCATGGCCGATCCCGACGTCATCTTGATGGACGAGCCGTCGATGGGGCTGGCACCGGTGATGGTCGACAAGGTCTTCGAGACGGTCCGTGAGATCGCGCTGCGGGGCATCGCGATCGTGATGGTCGAGCAGAACGCCGCGGCCATGGAGCTCGCCTCGGGGGTGCACGTCCTGGAGCAGGGGCGCGAGGTCCTGGGTGGCACGGGCGCCGAGCTGCGCGGCGACCCGCGGGTCGCGAGCGCTTTTCTCGGCGTCTCGGACTCGGGCGGGGCCAGCGCGGCGGCGCCGGCGTCGTGACCGTTGAGGAAGGCGCGGACCAGCGTCCATGGCTGGACCACATCGGCTTCGCGGTGCCCGACATCGGGCCCGCGGCCGAGCTGGTCATGAGCGCCCTCGGTGGCGAGTTCCAGCGCGGCGGGGACAACCACGACTACGGGTTCCGCACGGCCCAGTTCCACCTGCGGGGTGAGGTCAAGCTCGAGCTGCTCCAGCCGGTCGACCCCGGCTCGGACCTGCAGCGGTTCCTGGACGAGCGTGGGCCCGGGGTGCACCACGTCACCTTCCTGACCGATGACGTCGTCGGGCTCGAGCGTGACCTGACGTCCTGCGGCTACCGGACCACCGGCACCAAGCTCGACGACCCGAACTGGCGCGAGACGTACCTGGGCCCGTCCCAGGGTCTCGGCACGGTCCTGCAGTTCGCGGACACCGTGCTGGACTGGCACACCCCGTGGCCCGGCATCGAGCTGGCCGACGTCATGGCCGGGGCGCTGACGTGGGACGGCGCCCGGCTCCGTCGGTAGCCGTGCGCGTGAGCCCGTCGCCCGTACACCACTCGTGTGCGGGCGTGGGGCTCGTCCGCGATCCGGGCGGGCCGGGCAGCGTTTCGCCCGGCGATCTACCGTCGATGACATGAGCGAAGAACCCACCATCGACGCCGAGGTGCTGCAGAAGTCGTTCCGTGCGGCGATGGGCAACGTCGCGGCCGCGGTCTCGGTCGTCACGACCTTCCACGACGGCGGCCCCCACGGCACGACGGTCAGCGCGTTCTCGTCGCTGTCGATGGACCCGCCCATGCTGCTGGTCTCGCTCGACAACCGCTCCAACCTGCTCACCAAGCTCGAGGTCGGCTCCCGCATCGGGGTCAACGTCCTCGCCGCGGACCAGGAGCAGGTCGCCATGCGGTTCGCGGGCAAGGGCGACGACAAGTTCCTCGACGTGCCGTGGCAGCTGGAGGACGGCGCCCCGGCGCTGCGGGAGCGGCACGCCTGGGTCGCGCTGTCCGTCGAACGGCTCGTCCCGGCGGGCGACCACACGATCGTCCTGGGGGCGGTCGAGGCCGCCGACTCGACGGATGCCGCCCCCCTGACGTACTGGCAGCGGACCTTCGGCACCCACACCTGACCACCCCTGACCACCCCTGACCCAGATGTGCGGACTCCTGCACGGTCTGCTGGCGCAGAAAACGTGCGGGAGTCCGCAGATCTGGGCGGGGTCGGGGCCGGGGGTCAGGCCAGCAGGCCCCGGTGCCGCAGGATCGGCTTGACGCCCTCGGCGAACCAGTACGCCTCCTCGACGTGCGGATAGCCCGACAGGATGAACTCGTCGATGCCGAGCGCCGCGTACTCCTCGACGAGGTCGGCCACCTCGGCGTGGCTGCCGACCAGTGCCGTGCCCGCACCACCGCGCACCAGGCCCACTCCCGCCCACAGACCCGGGTGGATCTCCAGGTCGTGGGCGTCGGTGACGTCGCGGCGGGTCTCGTGGAGGGCGCGCATGCGCTGCTGGCCCACGGACTCCGACGCCGCGAGGGCCTCCTGCGCCTTGGCCACGTCCGCGGGGTCGAGGCCGTCGAGCAGCGACTGGGCCTGCGCCCAGGCGGCCTCGGTCGTGTCGCGGGTCAGGACGTGCAGACGGATGCCGAACCGCACCTCGCGGCCCTCCTCCTTCGCCAGCCCGCGGATCCAGTCGAGCTTCTCGGCGACCTGGGCCGGCGGCTCGCCCCAGGTGAGGTAGACGTCGGCGTGCCGGGCCGCCACCGGGCCGGCCGGGGCGGAGGACCCGCCGAAGTACAAGGGAAAGGTCGTCGGCGACATGCCACGCAGCGGGGTCGACATGGAACGTCTCGGCATGCTCATGGGAGGCGAGGCCGCATGAGTGCCACGATGACCGCCCTCCGCAAGCGGGACGACACGACGCGCGTCGGCGAGTGGGCGATCCACGCGGGCCTGCTCGCCGTCTCGATCCTGGCCGCCCTCGGCCTCGCCGGGCTGCTGCTGGAGACGACCGGGCACGATGCCCTCGAGGCCTACCGGTCGATGTGGGAGGGCAGCCTCGGGTCGTCGTCGAGCATCGCCGCGACCCTCAACCACGCCGGGCCGATCCTGCTGGTCGCGGTCGGCGCATGCGTCGCGATGCGGGCCGGGCTGATCAACCTCGGTACGGAGGGTCAGGTCCTGGTCGGGGCCCTCGCCGCCACTGCGGTCGCCGTCAAGCTCGACCTGCCCACTGGACTCATGCTTCCCGCCGTCCTTGTGGCCGGTGCCCTCGGCGGCGCCGCCTGGGCAGGCATCGCGTCACTCCTGCGGTTCGGCCGAGGGGTCAGCGAGGTGCTGACGACGCTGTTGATGAACTTCGTCGCGATCCAGCTGATCTCATGGATGGTCAACCGCACGTACCTGCTGCAAGCGGGTGCGGAAACCGGAGCAGCCGCCAGCAACCGGCTGCCACAGTCCGAGAGCATCCCCGCCGGTGCCCAGCTGGCTCCCGCCGTGGAGGGTGACGGGTTCGCGATCCAGCCGGTCATCGTCATCGCGCTCGTGATCGCCCTCGTGGTGGCATGGCTGATGCGCAGCACGACGTGGGGACTGCGCCTGAAGATGACGTCGGGCAACCCGCGAACGGCGGTGCGATTCGGATCGAGCATCGCGATGATCGGCGGCTGTGCACTCGCCGTGTCCGGCGCGCTTGCGGGCCTGGCCGGCGCGGCCTTCCTGTCCTCGGACGCCCACCGGCTCACGCCCGGTCTCTCCAACAGCTACGGCTGGGACGGATTCCTGGTCGCCCTCATCGCCGGGCCCCGCCCGCTGGTCGCCGTTCCGGTCGCCCTCCTGTACGGCGGAGTCCGGGCCGGTGGTGGCTGGATGGCGTCGATCGGGGTGAGCGGGGCGATCGTCGGGATCGTGCAGGCGCTCCTCGTGCTCGCCGTGCTGTTGCCCTCACTGGTGGTCAGACACCGAGCGCGGCAGCGCGTCCTCTCCGACCGCGCCCGCTGAAAGGGAAGACCATGATCAACGATCTGTCCACGATGCTGGAGAGCACGGCACGCCTCGCTGCACCGCTCGCCTTCGTCGCACTCGGCGAGCTCGTCTCGGAGAAGGCCGGTGCCTGCAACATCTCGGCCGAAGGCATGATGCTGGGCGGTGCCTTCGGGGCCGCCTGGGGTTCCTACGCCACCGGCTCGCCGATCCTGGGCCTGATGCTCGGGGCGGTGGCGGGCGCGCTCGTGGGCTTCCTCCAGGGGCGACTGTCCCACTGGCTGACCCTCAACCAGTTCGTCGTCGGTCTCACGCTCAACATCTTCGTGCTCGGGCTGACGACGTACCTGTTCCAGAACTACCGGTTCAGCGCGGAGGGCTTTGGACGCACCGAGATCCCGCTGCTGTCGTCGATCCCGGTCGTCGGTGATGCCCTGTTCGGGCAGCCCTGGCCGTTCTACCTGCTCTACGTGGGCGTCCCGGGTGTGTGGTGGTTGCTCTACCGGACGCGATGGGGCCTCAACGTGCGTTCGGTCGGCGAAGCCGCCCGGGAGAGCACGGTCACCGGTATCGATGTGAACCGGATCCGGCGGCAGGCCGTCATCCTGGGGGCGGCCGTGGCCGGTCTCGGCGGCGCCTATCTGGCTCTGGCCGCGGTCGGCAACTTCGGCGAGAACATGACCGCTGGTCGCGGGTACGTCGCGATGGCGGCGGTCATCTTCGGTGCGTGGAGCATCAAGGGGACGCTGGCCGGATGCCTGGTCTTCGGTGCGGCCGACGCGTTGCGGCTCGCGCTGCCGGCGATGGGCTACGAGCTCAACCCCCAGCTGCTGATCGCGGCACCGTACGTGCTGGCGCTGATCACGATGGCGATCTTCGCGTCCCGCGGCCGCAGCCCCCGTGAGCTGGGGATCGGTTTCGATCGGCACGCGTTGCGCTGACGCAGCGACGACATCCGAGGATGTTGGTCGCCAAGGCCGAACCGGACACTGCAGAGAGGACGCCGTGAGCAGCGAGAACCGCCGCACCGCGCTCCTGCTCGCCTGCGGCGCCGTCGCCGGCTACACGTCGCCGTCTCGCGTCTCGCCCAAGCGGACCGGTCTGTGGCGCCCGGGATCTGCGCTGGGTCGCCCCCAGACGCTGTTCTGACCCGGGTCGTCCCCCACCAGCGTGGGGGGTGCTCCCACCCGTCAGAACCGTCACACGCAACCAGGAGAGACCCATGACCAGTACCACCGACCCCGCTTTCATGTCCGGCCCGTCCGCATGGCGCGGCGACGAGCTGTCCCGATCGACCGAGTGGATCCACCACCTCACCGTTGCCGAGCGCGAGGAGCTCGAGGTGCTCGGCCGGGCCTTCGTCGCCGACGATCCCGATCTGCGCACCGTCACCGCGGCCGACTACCCGCTCGACGCGTGCCGAGCGCTCAACGAGGAGTGCGCCCGGCAGATGGACTCCGGTCGCGGCTTCATCCTCGTCCGGGGGCTGCGCACCGACGAGTACGGCGACGAGGTGGCAGCGGCCATCTTCTTCGTCATGGGTCTGCACCTGGGCCAGCCGATCGCCCAGAACCAGATGGGCGACCTGCTCGACCACGTGGTGGCGACGTCGAACAAGACCATGGACGACAAGACGGCGCTGCCCTCGCGCGTCCGTGACCGCCTGCCGTTCCACTCCGACAGCTCGGACGTCGTCGCGCTGATGTGCCTGCGCGGCTCGAAGTCCGGCGGTGCGTCGAGCCTGGTCAGCGGGACCACGATCTACAACGAGATCGTTCGCCGCCGGCCCGATCTCGCGCCGCTGCTGCTCGAGCCCTTCCACTTCGACTGGAGGCGCCAGGACCCGGACGCTCCCGCGGAGACCTACACGTCGCCCATCGTCAGCCTGGTCGACGGCGTCCTCAGCACCTACGCGGGGATGTCGATGATCTTCACGGCGCAGGAGTACCCGAGCGTCCCGAGGCTGACGCCCGATCAGGTCGAGGTGCTGCACCTCTTCGACGAGATCTCCCAGGAGCCCGGGCTGGCCATCGACATGGACTTCCAGCCCGGAGACGTCCAGTGGCTGCTGAACTACGCCGCGCTGCACTCACGGACCAGCTTCGAGGACCACCCCGAGCCCGAGCGCAGGCGTCACCTCCTGCGCCTGTGGCTCAAGCGCGACGCCGGCCGTCCCTTGGTGCCCCGCTTCGGCAAGCACGTCGTCGTGATGGGTGAGCCGTCCGCGCCCGCCCAGGACGGCGGCCGGTTCAGCATCAAGGACGCCGTCCAGGTCAACGACTCCTGGGGCAACTGACCCTCGGCGGGGACGTCATCCCAGGCGCGGCGCAGAGCGCACGCGCGGGATGACGTCCCCAGCGTTGTCCCGTCAGTCGACGGCAGACATCATCGCTGCGGAGCCGGAGGCCGCAACGACCTCCTCTGGGGTGAGGCCCGGCGCGACCTCGCGCAGCACGAAGCGCCTACCGTCGACGTCGACGACGCCCAGGTTCGTGATCACCCGGTGGACGACGCCGCGGCCGGTCAGCGGCAGCGAGCAGGTGTCCACGAGCTTGGAGACGCCCGCACGGTCGGTGTGCTCCATCAGGACGATGACCTTGCGGGCGCCGTGGACGAGGTCCATCGCCCCGCCCATGCCCTTGACCATCTTGCCGGGCACCATCCAGTTGGCCAGGTCCCCGGTCTGCGAGACCTCCATGCCGCCGAGGACGGCGGTGTCGATGTGCCCGCCGCGGATCATGCCGAACGAGAGTGCCGAGTCGAAGAAGGCGGCGCCCGGCCGGACCGTGACCGTCTCCTTGCCCGCGTTGATCAGGTCGGCGTCGACGTCGGCCTCGTCGGGGTAGGGCCCGGTCCCGAGGATGCCGTTCTCGGAGTGCAGCGTGACGTGCACCCCTGCGGGCAGGTGGTCGGGGATCAGCGTCGGCAGCCCGATGCCCAGGTTGACGTACTCGCCGTCGGCGAGCTCGAGGGCGGCGCGTGCGGCCATCTCGCGGCGGCTCCAGCCTGCGGTGACGATCGTGCTGCTCATGCGTGGACCTCTCGAACGGTTCGCTTCTCGATGCGCTTGTCCTGCACGCCGGTGTGCACGATGCGCTGGACGAAGATGCCGGGCAGGTGGACCGATCCCGGGTCGATGTCGCCGGGCTCGACCAGCTGCTCGACCTGCACGATCGTGGTGCCGCTCGCCATGGCCACCAGGCTGTTGAAGTTGAGCGCGCTCTTGTCGAACACCAGGTTGCCGTGGGTGTCCCCGACCGCAGCGTGGACGAGGCCGAAGTCGGGGCGGATCGCGCGCTCGAGGACGTACTCGCTGCCGTCGAACTCCCGGGTCTCCTTGGGCGGCGACGCGATGGCGACGCTGCCGTCAGGGGCGTACCGCCACGGCAACCCGCCCTCGCTGACGGGCGTGCCGACACCGGCGGGGGTGTAGAAGCCGGGGATGCCGACGCCGCCGGCACGCAGCCGCTCGGCCAGCGTCCCTTGCGGCGTGAGCTCGACCTCGAGCTCGCCGGCCAGGTACTGGCGGGCGAACTCCTTGTTCTCACCGACGTACGACGCCGTGACGCGACGGATCCGCCCAGCCGTCAGCAGGATCCCGAGACCGAAGTCGTCGACGCCGCAGTTGTTGGAGAACACCTCCAGCCCGGCGACACCGCGCTCCTGCAGGGCCCCGATGAGCCGGTCGGGGATGCCGCACAGCCCGAATCCGCCGACTCCCAGCGTGGCGCCGTCGGGGATGTCGGCGACCGCCTCGTTCACGTCCGCGTAGACCTTCTGGGTCATGACGTCTCCTTGATCGTCCCGGCGTCCACCGGACGCCTCGGCCAGTCAACGGTCGCCCGCGAGCCGGGTCAAGCGATGTCCGCGGCGCCTCGCGAGTTGGTCGACCGGTGGACGGTCGCGCTCCAGACGTCCACCCAGTGGACGCTAGGGTGGCGGCATGTCGTCGCCCCTCGAACGTGCCGGAGTGGTCGAGAGAATCGGCGCCCTGCTGCGCGCGCTGGGGACGTTCGAGCCTGACGGGGCGTCCACGTCGGACGTGGCACGGCACGTGGACCTGGCCCGCGCGACCACCCATCGGTTGCTGTCCTCGCTCCAGGACGAGGGGCTCGTGGACCGGGACCGCGAGTCGGGCGCCTGGCACCTCGGTCCCGAGACGTACCTCCTGGGATCCGCAGCCACCCGGCGGTACGACGTCACGGAGCACGCGCGCGCGGTGGTGCGCCGCCTCGCCGGGACGACCGGGGAGAGCGCGTTCCTGTCCGTGGTGCGCGGCGACGAGACGGTCTGCCTGTTGCGGGAGGACGGCAGCTTCCCCCTGCGGTCGCACGTCCTGCACGAGGGCATCCGGCTGCCGCTCGGCGTGGCGTCGGCAGGTCTGGCGACGCTCGCCCTGATGCCGGATCGCGAGGTCGAGGACTACCTCGGACGAACCGATCTGGTGGCCCAGTGGGGTGCGGCCCACTCCGCGCCGGCGGTGCGCGACCGGGTCGCCGCGACGCGCCGGGACGGCTTCGCCACGAATCCGGGCCTGCTGGTCGAGGGCAGCTGGGGCCTGGGGGCGGCGGTTTTCGATGAGCGCGGCCGTCCGGCCTGGGCCCTCAGCCTGACCGGGGTCGAGACGCGCTTCTCCGCCGAGCGACGCCCGCAGCTGGGACAGCTGCTGCTCCGGGCCGCGCACGAGCTGACCGGCCGGGCAGGTCAGCCGAGGACGCGGTCGAGGTAGGGGTTGCTGAACGTGCGTCCGGGGTCGAGCTCGTCGCGGATGTCCACGAAGTCGTCGAAGCGGGAGTACGCCTTGGCGAAGTACGAGGCGTCCAGCGTGTGCATCTTGCCCCAGTGGGGACGCCCCTCGTGGGCCGTGAAGATGTCCTGGGCGGCGGCGAAGTACGCCGCGCAGTCGCTGCGCCAGTACTGGTGGACCGCGACGTAGCAGTTGTCGCGCTCGTGGCCGGTCGACAGCCAGGCGTCGTCCGCGGCGGTGAACCGCACCTCGATCGGGAACGAGATGTTCTCGTGGCCGGCGCCGAACCAGGCCTTCAGCTCGCCGAGGACGTGCGGGAGCGCCTCGCGCGGCATCGCGAACTCGGACTCGCGGAAGCGGACCCGTCGGGACGACACGAAGACGTTGTAGGAGTCGTCGACGTACTCCCTCGCGCTCAGCACGGATCCGGAGATCGCGTTGACGCGCGGGATCAGCTGGCGCCGTCTCGCGACGACCCGGTTGATGCCCTCGAACGCGGTGTTGCTGAGCAGCTCGTCGTCGAGCCAGTGCCGGAAGCGGCCGAGCGGCCTGCGCTCGGTGCCCTCGGGGACCCGGTTGTTGCGCTTGGTCAACGTCTTCTCGGTGTGCGGGAACCAGTAGAACTCGAAGTGGTCGTTGTCGGCGACGAGGTCGTCGATGCTGCCCAGCACGTCCGGCAGCGGCATCGGTTCCTCGCGGGCGTGCAGCAGGAACGCCGGGACGCACTGCAGCGTGACCTCGGTGATGATCCCGAGCGCGCCGAGCGTCACCCGGCTCGCCCCGAACCACTCGTGCTGCTCGTCGATCTCCACGACGTCGCCGGTGGCGGTGACGAGCTGGACCCCGACCACGGACGCTGCGATCCCGAACAGCCTCCCGCCCGTGCCGTGCGTGCCCGTCGAGACCGCTCCGGCGACCGACTGCGGGTCCACGTCGCCGAGGTTCGCCAGGGCGAGGCCACGCGCGTGCAGCTGCGGGTTGAGGTCGTGCAGCGAGATGCCGGCCTGGACCCTGACCCGTCCGGTCGCGGTGTCGGTGCCGAGGATCGCGTTCATCCGGTCGAGCCGCAGCAGGACGCCGTCAGTCGCGGCGATCGCGGTGAACGAGTGGCTCGCGCCGACCGCCTTGACCGGGAGCCCCGACGCGATCGCCTTGCGGACGATCGCCACCACCTCAGCGGTCGAGGACGGGTGCGTGATGCGGACCGGACGGCTCTCGACGTTGCGGCCCCAGTTGTGCCACGTGGGGGCTGTCTCGTGAGCGGTCATCCGAAGTTCCTGCCCTCTCCGCGATAGGTCGGCTCCAGCTGCACGGTGCCGTCGGCGTCGACGATCGCGACCTGGTCGAAGCGCTCGCACATCTCGCCGGCCTTGGCGTACCTCATGACGACCCGGTCGCCGATCGACAGGCTCCGGGCCGCGTCGCCCTTGACCGGGCTCTGGACCTCGCCGGCGCCCTCGGTGCCGACGGCCTTCAACCCGGGGGGCCACGTCGGGGCGGGCTGGCGGTTCTTGTTGGTCGGTCCGGACGCGATGTAGCCGCCGGCGAACAGGGTCGCGATGTCCGGGGCGGGCTTGCGCACGACCGAGAGGACGAAGTACGCCGCAGGGCGGGACTCGAACGCGTCGTAGCCGTCGAACAGGACGGGCGAGAACAGCCCGGACCCGGCGGTGAGCTCCGTGATGGCCGGGTCGCGGCCGGTGACCTCGAGGCTCCCGGTGCCGCCGGCGTTGACGATCTGGAGGTCGGCGTGCTGCCGGACGGCGTCGACGACCTGGGCGCGCCGCAGCGTGAGCTCGGCCGCCGAACGCTTCTTGACGAGGCGCACGGCGGGGGAGGAATCGGGCAGCCCCGCGATCTGCGCGTCGTAGAACATGACGCCCACGAGGTCGAACCCGGGGCGCTTCTCGATCGCCGCGGCCAGCGCGCCGGCCTGCTCGGCGGTGTGGACGGGGGAGCGGCGGACGCCCAGGTGCACGGGACCCAGCTTCAGCGAGGCGTCGACGTCGATGCAGACCCGGATGGGCGGGTGGTCCGGCCCCAGCAGGGAGTCGATGTGGTCCAGCGACTCGGTGCTGTCGACCATCACGGTGATCGCCGCGAGCCTGCGGTCGTCCGCGACGAGGTCCTGGAGGGCCTGGCGGCTCGTCGTCGGATAGGCCAGCAGGACGTCGTCGGCCCCGTGGTCGACGAGCCAGTTCGACTCGGCGAGGGAGTAGGACATGATGCCCGCGAACCCGTCCCTGGCGAGCGTCCGGTCGATGACCGACCGGACGCGCACCGACTTGCTGGCGACACGGATCGGCACGCCCGCCGCGCGACGGACCAGGTCGGTGGCGTTGGCCCACAGGGCGGGGCCGTCGATCACGGCGAACGGGGTGTCCAGTGACGCCGTCGCGGTGAGCAGGCGGTCGTACGGCTGTGGCATCACGTCAGTATGTCGCACCACGGTTCCACGCCTCGGTCGCTGATACTGGAACGATGCGCAGACTTCTCGGGATGGTCGTGGCAGGACTCTTGGTGTGTGCCGGCTGCACGACGGGATCGGACGAGGACCGTGGATCGGACCCCGCGCCGCAGGCAGCCCTGTCCCTCGCGTCGCTCGACCTGGGCTGGTCGAGGGCGCAGGCCCTGGACGCCGGGGACCCGCCGCCGGCACCCTCCGGCGTCGACCCCGCGACGTACGACCGCATGGCCGCGTCGCTCGTGAGCTGGGCGGAGGCCACGACCCTCGACAAGACGGTCTGGCACAGCGCCTCCCCGATCGACACCGTCGCGGACGCCCTGCCCGACCGTGCGGCCGCCACCTTGACGAAGCAGGCCGCGGCCGCCGTCTCCCCGCGTCTCGCGGTCGCGAACGTCTTCGCCGACGGCGTCACGGTGCTCGGTGCCCCGCAGGTCACCACGGCCTGGCAGGTGTCCAAGGCCAAGGACGAGGCAGGCAAGCCGTACGTCGTGCTGGAGCTGCAGACCCGGGCGGCGTACGAGGTGCGGATGGGGGCGGACGGGCCGGTCCGCGTCATCGGGATGCTGCGGGTCCACGGGCTCAGCGCGTACCCCGACACGACCGAGGACTTCGGTGTCAGCAGCGGCTGGCAGGAGTTCGGCGCGGGCGACTGCACCCTGGCGCTGGACGATCAGCTGGTGCCCGAGTCGGACCTCGACGAGACCCGCGCCGACCTCAAGGCGTTCCAGCGCGTCGGCGACGCGGACGAGGTCGAGATGCCCGATCTCGGCGACGACGAGCAGGTCGACGAGGACTACCTCCGGCGGTGCCGGGCGGGTCAGGCCTAGGCCTCGCTACGATGGACCCCGGGCCTCGGCCCGCACGCCTCTGTAGCTCAGTTGGTAGAGCGCCTTACTTGTAATAAGGATGTCGCGGGTTCGAATCCTGTCGGAGGCTCCACACCCTCATCGGGGACGCAGCCGTCCGGCCCGTCGAGGAACTCCGTGAGGGTCGCGTGGGTGGCTGTCAGCTCGGCGATGCGGGCGGCGATGTCGTCCCGCATCTGCTCGACCCTCGTGCGCACCGCGTCGCCGTCGACCTCGTGGCGCCCGGCCACGCAGTGGAGCGCGGTACGGACCATGTCGGCCGGGAACCCCAGGTCGAACATCGAGCGGATGGTCTGCGCGACGTCGACGGCATCCTCGGCGTAGTACCGGTAGCCGTTGTCGCCGCGCTCGGCGTCGAGCAGGCCGATCTTCTCGTAGTAGCGGAGCGATCGGGCGCTGATCCCGGTCCTGGCGCTGAGCTCGCCGATGATCATCGCGTCTCCTGTTCCGCAAGGCTTGACCTTGACACGATGTCAGAGTTTAGCGTTCATGACGACCGCACGCGAACCATCTGACGGAAAGAAGAACGACCATGCGCCGGAGCATCACCATCGACGGCAGGACACGGACCATGACGGTCGTCGGTGACCCCCACTCGGCCCACCCGCGGGACCTGGTCCTGGTCCTCCACGGGTCCAAGCAGACCGGCGACGTCCATCGGCGGTTCACCGGGCACGCCTTCGACGCGATGGCCGACAGTGGAGCCGCCGTGGTCGTCTACCTCGACGGTCACCAGAAGAACTGGAACGACGCCCGGAAGGACAGCTTCTTCCCGGCGCGTACGGACGACGTCGACGACGTGGGCCTCGTCCGCCGGGTCGTCGAGGATCTTCAGCAGTCGTTCGGGATCGACCCGAACCGGGTGTTCGTCGTCGGCTACTCGAACGGCGGCCAGATGGTGCTTCGGCTCATCAACGAGGTCCCCGAGCTGATCGCCGGGGCGGCAGTGATCGCCGCGACGATGCCGGCGCCCGAGAACTTCCTGCTGCCCGTGGGCGAGGCGGGGTCGAAGCCCCTGCCGGTGCTGCTCATCCACGGGACGAAGGATCCGATCGTCTCGTACCGGGGCGGCAGCATGAACCGGTTCCTCCGTCGAGTGTTCAGGGCCGGAGGCCCGATGTGGTCGGCCGAACGCACCGCGGAGCACCTGGCCCGGCGCAACGGGATCGTCGGCGACGCCTCGGTCGCGCCGCTGGTTCGTGCCGGGCGACCCGCGCGGACCTGGGTGGAGCAGACCGAGTACTCCCAGGAGGGGGCGCCGCCGGTGAGGCTCCTGACGATCCACGGCGGCGGCCACACGGTGCCCGGCCCGAAGAAGGCGCCGTTCGTGCTCGGGGCGACGGAGCAGCGCGTCTCGGCCGCTGAGGCCGTCGCCGACTTCTTCGGCATCTCTCGCCAGGACCGCGAGCGGACGGCCTGACGCGGCGCGGTCGTGTCAGGTCATCGGGCGGCGAGCGCCGACATCCACACCACGTGGCACGTCGCCGTGACGTCGCCCAGGTGCTCCGCCTGGGACTCGACGTGCGACCAGTAGTAGGTCCGTTCGGTCATCCAGCACAGTGCCGTGGCGAGGTGGCGAGCGTCCGGGGCGCCCGCACGCTCCAGCACGGCGGTCATCGAGTCGATGTACGTGTCGACCGTGGCCTTCCACAGCGAGCCGATCTCCGGCACGAGAGGGCCGAGGTCGACGGCGGCCTGCATGACACGACCGTGCTCGCGCCACGAGGTCTCGGTGCTCCGCAGGGACGTCTGGACGATCGTGGCGGCGTCGTCCTCCATAGTGCTGGCGGCGCGGTCCGCCGCCGAGGCCATGGACAGCAGGGTGCGAGCGACCAGCGCCGTCAGCACGTCCTGCTTGGAGCCGAAGTAGAAGTACAGCGCACCACGGGTGATCCCTGCGCCCTTGGCGATGCCCTCGACGGTCATGTGGTCGAAGCCCTCGCGCGCCAGCAGCTCCTCGGCCGCGTCGAGGATCGCCGCCTCCCGGGCGTCGCCCTTCCGCCCGGAGTGGCGGCGCCTGCCGGCGGACGGGCCTGCCGGTTCTCTCACGTGAGTCAAGATACCCGCCTCAGGAGAGCTGGTGGCCGTCCGGGAAGTCGGTCGTGCGCGTCAGGTCGGCCCACGCGGCGATCTCCTGGTCCACTGCGGCGCGTCCGGTGGTGACCAGGCGCAACGCGTCGGACCCCAGCACGAGATGGGCCGGTGGATCGGGCGTCTCCAGGACTTTCATGACAGCCGCGGCCGCCATCTCGGGATTGCCGAGCTGCTGGCCGTCGGCTTCCTGGCGGGCGGCACGAATCGGTGCGAAGAGCCCGTCGTAGTCGCTGATCGACCGGTCCGAGCGCGCCATGGCACCGCCGGCCCAGTTGGTCCTGAACGAGCCAGGTGCGACAGCCGTGACGTGGACGCCGAACTGCGCGACCTCCTTGCCGACGGTCTCCAAAATCCCCTCCAGTGCGTACTTGCTGCCGTGGTAGAACGACAGCCCCGGCACCGTCATGAGGCCGGCCATCGAGGTGACACCGAAGATGTGCCCGGACCGTCGACGGCGCATCCCGGGAAGGACGGCCTTCACGGTGGCGACGGCGCCGAACACGTTGGCGTCGAACTGGGCCCGCACCTCGGCCATGGACGACTCCTCGAACACACCCTCGTGCCCGTAGCCGGCATTGGCGATCGCGACGTCGATCGGTGCGATGTCACGCTCGGTGCGGTCGACGGCGGCGAAGACGGCGTCGTCGTCCGTCACGTCCAGCACCTCCGCGAAGGAGCGTCCGGGGGACAGCGCGGCGAAGGCCTCGGCATCCGCCGCCTTGCGCACCGTCCCGACCACGGTGTGGCCGTCGTCCAGCGCTCGTTGGGCGAACGCGCGGCCCAGGCCGCTGCTGGCTCCGGTGATGAAAAACGTCTTGGTCATGAGTAACCCCTTTTCTCCACAAAGTCTACACGGTGTCGAAAATAATCAACGTCGTGTCGAATTTGCGCAGGGCCGACCCTCCGGGGACGTCGAGGCCTACGCGGGACCCGCGGGCGCGGCGCCCGAGCCGGCCACGCTCTTGCGGTGCCACACCCAGTCGCTCGGCATCGCGATGCCGTCGAGCCCTGAGCCCTGGCGGATGAGCCGGTAGGCGTCCGGGCTCTCCTGGCGCTGCTGCTCCAGGCCGCGGTCCACGTGGGCCCACAAGGGGGTGCTGCTGGCTGACCCGAGGTACTCGCCGGTCTTGGTCCCCGGCAGCGCCTGGGTCGGCATGCCGAGGCTGGTCAGCAGCTGGCGCGCGTGCGAGTCCATGATCATGACGACGTACTCGATGTCGTTGGCGTAGATGGCGCGGATGAGCCCGTGGTAGATCGCGCTGGCGCACAGCCCACCGCGTCCTTCGCCGCGGCGCACCGCGATCGTGGCGATGTCCCACGTCCGGTCGGGATCGATGCCGGCCGACCGCGCCGACCTGAGGCCGTCGACGTGCCACGGCGGGCGGCTCACGTCGTTGAGGGTCTTGAGACCGGCCGGGCCCGGGGCGATGAACCGCGCGACGGCGATCGCCTCCCCGTCGTCCCGGAGCACGGTCATGAACCCGGTCGAGCCCTCGTACGCGCCGTACTCGACCTCGAACTCCTCGATCGTGTTGCCGTACGCCTCGAGGAACACGTCGGCCTCGCACCGCCTGGCGGCAGCCAGCTCCTCGCCTGTCGGGTCGAACACGAAACGCAATGGGGCACCGGTCATCGTGAGTCCTCTTTCTCCTGCTCGAGTGGATCCTGCTCGTTGTGGTGCTCGGGGTCGCTCGATGTCGTACGGACGAGAACACGGTCCTCGGCCGCCCGCTCGATCACCCAGCGGTCGATCTGTCCGGGCGGCATCGGGCGACCGATGTGATAGCCCTGCACCTCGTCGATCCCCATCGCGACCAGCGCGGCGAGGTCGGCCGCGTTCTCGACGCCCTCCGCGACGATGCGCATCTCGAGGGCGTGCGCGAGCTGGATCGTCGAGGCCACGATCATCCGGCTGCGGGCGTCGGTGGCCACGTCGCCGATCAGCGTGCGGTCGATCTTCAGCTCCTGCACCGGCAGGTTGCGCAGATACGCCAGGGAGGAGAACCCCGTGCCGTAGTCGTCGATCGAGATCTGCACGCCGTGGCCGCGCAGCTCGAGCAGGATCTCGCGCGTCCGCTGGGGATCGGCGAGGAAGGAGTCCTCGGTGACCTCGAGGACGAGTCGCTCGGCCGGCACGTCCCCCGTCGCCATCGCTGCGAAGAGGTGCGGGAGGAACGTCGGCCCCAACAGCTCCGGCGGGGCGCAGTTGATGGCCACGTTCAGGTCGATGCCCTCCTTCAGGCGCGTCTGCAGGTCCTCGACGACCTGCGTGACGACGACCTCCGAGAGCCTGCCCATGAGTCCGGCGCGTCGCGCGGCCGGCAGGAACGCGACCGGGCTGATCACTCCCTGGGTGGGGTGGCGCCAGCGGACGAGCGCCTCGAGACCACACACCCGCATCGTGGCGGCGTCGACCTGGGGCTGGTACCAGACCTCGATCTGGTCCTCGGTGAGCGCTCGGCGGAGCTCCTCGGCGAGCTCGAGGCGCGAGCGGGTGAACTCGTCCAGCTCGGCGTCGTAGAGCGCCGCCCCCAGTCCGGAGTTCTTGGCCTGGTACATCGCCACGTCCGCCCGCCGGAGGACCTCGCCACCGTCCTGGTCGGTTGCGACGGCGACCGTGACCCCGATCGAGCCGGCGGGGGAGATCTTGATGCCCTCGACCACGATCGGCTTGGCCAGCTCGGCCAGCACGCCGTACGCCGTCTCCATGAGCTCGATCTCGTCGCTGGTGCCCATGATGATCGCGAACTCGTCGCCGCCGAGGCGTGCGACGCGGGTCCGCTGGTCGACGGCCTCCTGCAGCCGGAGGCTCACGAGGGTCAGGACCGTGTCGCCCGCCCGGTGCCCCAGCGAGTCGTTGATCTCCTTGAACCCGTCGAGGTCCAGCAGCATCAGGGCCATCGGCCGGCGGGCGGCGAGGCCCTCGGACAGCCAGGCGCGTACGGCGCGCCGGTTGGGCAGCTTGGTCAGGTCGTCGGTCTGGGAGAGCGCGAACGCGTCGTTGGCCCGGTTGGCGTCCCTGAGTGCCAGTGCCAGGCGCGCCGACACCGCCGCGAGGGTCAGCAGCGCGGGCGGGAGCATGTAGTACGCCAGCGTGTCGTCGGGACGGAACGCCAGCACCGCGAGGGCGACGAGTCCGGCGCCGACCAGGACCGGCGTGCCCGCCGACCTCGGGACGGCCCGGATGACGGTCTGCCCCGGCCGGCACGCTGCCGCCACCAGGACCGAGAACCCGGCCCCCCACAACGCGTACGACAGGTTGCCGAAGTCGTAGGTGCTCGCCGAGCCCTGCAGCGCGAAACCGGAGTCGGCGCAGGCCATGAGCGCGAACGCCAACCCGATCATCCACGCCTTGCGCCGGTCGCTGCGCGTCTGCAGCAACGACTGCCCCAGCACCAGCAGCGCGAGGATCATGTCGGCGAGGGGATAGATCAGTGCCAGCAGCAGGGAGGAGCCCTCCTGGTGGGAGACCGCCCGGATCGGGGTGACCAGCAGGAGGCACGCCAGGCAGGCCGTGCCGCCGCAGACGATGACGATGTCCAGCCAGCTGCGGGCGGGACGGGGCTGCCGCCAGTCCACGTCGCGCAGCAGGTACCCGGCCATCCCCAGGTACGACACCAGGAAGAGCCACTCTCCCGGGGCCGGGAACTGGGTCTGGCCGTCGACCCGTGCGGCATTGACCGAGATCGAGCCCAGCGCCCACGCCGCGATCGAGGCCAGGAGCAGCAGCAACGTCGTGCGTCGACCGGGGTGCAGCCATGCCACGAGTCCCAGTCGCAGGATCAGCAGCGGGAAGAAGATCGCGAGGGAGGTCAGCAGGACCTGCGGCGTCTCGACACTCGCGACCGGCTTGGTGATCTCGTTGACGACGAGGCCGGTGGTCATGACCGCCCACGGCAGGGGCGCCACCACGGCCTGTGCGATGTCGATCCGGGAGCGGCCCGTCCCCTCATCCTGTGGGCGCATCGCACTCCAGGGTCTTGAGGACGAGGTCGACGTCGTCGGTCGTGGTCAGGGGGTTCACGAAGCACAGCCGCAGCACGGACTCGCCCTCGAACGTCGTCGGGGTGACCAGGGCGGTGCCACTGGCCTGGAGCCGGGCGGACCACAGTGCGTTGTCGTCCGCCGTCCACCCGTGCCGCCGGAACAGGACGACGGACAGGTGGGGCTCGGTCACGATCTCGAGGTGGGCGATCGCCTCGATCTGCTTCGCCGCGTAGTCGGCGACGGCGAGACACGTCTCGACCGCGTCCACGTACGCATCCGTGCCGTTGGCCACGAGAGAGGCCCACACCGGCACGCCGCGCGCCCGACGGGTCAGGTGGGCTGCGTAGTCGGCGGGGTTGTCGGCCCCGTCGTCCTCGACGGCCTCGAGGTACACGGCCCGCTGCTGGTGGGCCGCCCGCGCGATCGTGGGGTCGAGGTAGAGCACGGCAGCGCAGTCGAACGGTGTGAAGAGCCACTTGTGCGGATCGATCGTGACCGAGTCCGCGTGCTCGATGCCCGCGAACTCGTCGCGCTTGCCCGGTACGAGGAGCGCGGCTCCGCCGTAGGCGGCGTCGACGTGCATCCAGATGCCCCGGACCTCGCAGATCTCGGCGATCTCCTGGAGCGCGTCGATCGCGCCGGTGTTGGTCGCGCCCGCGTTGGCGACGACCGCGACGACCTCGCTGGGGTCGAGGGAGTCCAGGGCCGCGGTCAGCTCGTCGCCACGGAGGGGACGGTCGGGGGTGCCGACCGAGATGACCCGGCAGCCCATGATGGACGTCGCCGCCCGGATCGAGGAGTGCGCGGACGCGCTGGCGACGACCACCGTGGGCATGCCCCCGTGCGTCACCACCCGCTC